>CAZISY010000018.1:25017-50290 GCA_964542025.1 uncultured Verrucomicrobiota bacterium | reverse complement strand
GACCACCTATACCCCGTATGCCACCAATGGACTTTGCGGCACCGAGGTACACCTCACGGGGAGCAATTTCCTCGGCGCGGTGCAGGTGCTCTTCTGCGGTCCCGCCGGCAATGCGCTTCTTCCCGCCGCCTATACCGTTCTGAGTGACTCCAACATCACCGTGCATGTGCCGTACGACGCGCAAACCGGGCCGATCATCGTGACGACCGAAAAAGGAAGCGGCAAAACGTCCGGGAATTTTACCATCAGCGGAACGACCGCCCAAACCGGCCCCTCGTTCGCCCTCGAAACGAACGCGCCCGTGATCAACTCGTTCACGCCCGCTTCGGGTTCGCCGGCGTCGCCGATCTGCGAGATTGACGGAGACTGGCTGGGCATTGCCGGCGGCACTCAAACCGGTCCCGGTCACGGAGGCTCCCGGATGGATCTGTACAACAGTGCCTTCGGTTCCGCCGTTATGGGGCGAATTGCGGGAGATCTGGCCGCCGGGTTTGCATTTGGATTCATCAACAGCGCCGTCACCAACCCGGCCTATGCCGTAAACGGAACGAACCAACCCTACGGCGACAGCCCGAGCGGTTCGTGGTGGGGCGGCAACGAATTTACGGCCGCCGACACCAACCGGCTTGCCTACCATCAGGTGAATACGAACTACAGCGTCTGGGGCAATCTGATTTATTCAGCCACCGCCGTCACGTACGCCCATCCCATTTACGACCGCATGAAAATTTACGGCGGAGGGTACACCCGGGAAGTGATCCAGCCGATGGTTGCCGTCAACGGCACGCCCAACATCTGGATGGCGGAATTTGATTTTTACGATGGCATGTCCGCCGTACACCAGCACGATACGCAGGATGTGTTTCATCTCCTGTATCGCGGCGGGGCGGGCGGCGCCATTTCCGGCGCGGCGACTCAATACGTCAACGCCGGGGAAAGCGGTTCGCCGGTGCAGGCCGTGGGCGCCGATACCAGCGTGGTCTTTCATGCGTGGAGTGATGGACGCCGCGACAACCCGCGCACGGATTCCAATGTGCTGGCCGGAGTGGACGTAACGGCGCGGTTTCGCAGTCGCGGCGGCGCGGATCTTGATTGGTATGCCCAGTACGGCTATTCGCCGGCCGTGACGCAGGAGTGGAGTGATCTGGATACGCGCCCGGTTCCCGCCAAAGCTTCAGTTCTGCTGGAACAGTGTTTTGCGGATACCGATCCGGCCGATACCGCGGCCGTATTTCGGGTCGTCGGCATACAGGGCGGGCGGCCCGCCGCGGTGTCGTTCACGCCCAGCTCAACGGGACGCGTGTATTCTTTCCAGTATACCGGCGACTTGATTCACGGGCCCTGGACCAACGTGCCCGGAACGTCCCCGCGCCCCGGGACCGGCGCCGCCGATACCCTGACCGATACCAACGCGTGGACCAACGCCTGTTACCGAATCCGGGTGGATATGCCGGAATAAACGGATGCCCCCGGGTGGAATGGAATTTGTCATGAGCGGATCGGGCGGCTATTGTTCCGCCATGGATGTGTGGAGTTCATTATTCAGTTTTCCGGGGTATGCCTATTTGTTTGTGCTGAGTTTTCTGGCGTCGACGGTGCTTCCGGTGGGCTCCGAATGGATGCTGATCCTGATGGTTGGGAAAGGGTACGCCCCTGAAACCTGTGTCCTCGTGGCCGGCGTGGGGAATTACCTGGGCGCCTGCACCACGCTGGCTCTCGGGCGATGGGGTTCCGACTATATCACGCGGCGTTTCCTGCGGATGGATGAACGGCAGGTGGAGCGGGCCAAGCGGTTGTATCGACGGCTGGGATCGTGGTCGCTGCTCTTCAGTTGGTTGCCGGTGGTGGGCGACCCGCTGTGCCTGGCGGCCGGCATTTTCCGCGTTCCGTTCCTGTGGTTTTCGCTGCTGGTGCTCAGCGGGAAATGTGCGCGTTACGCCGTTCTGGCCTGGGCGGTTCCGCTCTTTTAACGGGAATCAGATATCCAGAATCACGTCATCGGTCCGGCGATCCACACTTTGGGCATACGGCACTGTTTTATATTCCGTGACGTTGCTGAGCTTGCGCAGAATCGCCCCGATGCGGTCCACGGCCTGTTCGCAGGCATCAATCAGTTCGGTGTCGCCCTTATAATTCATTTTCAGCATGGAGAGATTCGCCATGAGAATCTGCGCGGGCTGTCCGAGGTGATGACACGCCGCGCCGAGTGACGCGATCATGGCCTTTTGCTGCTCTGCTTTTTTGCGGTCGCTGATATCCACCAGCGAAAGCACAATACCGCGCATCATGCCGTCGTTATCAAAATTACAGGCGATGGAAATTTCCGAATCAAAGGTCGTGTTGTCCTTGCGGAGCATGCAGGTTTCCACGGTGGAGTTTTCACCGGATTCCTGCACCACCTGCAGGAGCTGCTGGCTTTCCATGGGATCGGCCCAGAGGCGCACGGCGGCATTGCCCAGCAGTTCGCCGGAGTAGTCATAGCGGAACATGCGGACGGCCGCGGGATTCAGGTAGGTGATGATGAAGTTGGAATCCAGAATGGCAATGCCTGTTCCGGCATTTTCCACGGCACAGTGTTCGCGGCGGAACATTTCTTCCATGTGGCGTCGGGCCGTGATGTCGTGATTGATGCTGTAGACATAGCGTTTCCCGCCCAGGTCGACGGGGACGGTCCGCGAAGCAATGAAGTTTTCATCGCCGTCCGGGCGCCGCCAGCAATAGATGCGTTCAAAATCATCCTCGGCCCCGCCCAGCCCCGTCGAACGCGAGGGCACGGTTTCAATCAGTTTTTCAATATCGGCCCGCATGAGTTCCTGGCGGCTGCGTCCGGCCATACGCACATAGCTGTCGTTGCACATGATCAGTTTGGGATGCTCGCCTTCCAGCGCAGGCTGCTCGAAGAGGGCGAGTCCATCGGTGGAATATTCAAAGAGCGTCAGAAATTTCACTTCCATGGCAATGCGCGCCTCATCATCGGCGGTAATGCTGCTTTGCGGACGGAACAGCACGCAAAAGCTGTCGGGGGTGTTTTGAATTTTGCTGATAAACAGTTGGTAGGACGTCTCGGGTTTTCGCGCGTCCTGTTGTTCCTGAACAACAAATCCGATTTTGGCGGCGCGTTCCTGCAGGTGATTCCATTCCGCCGGATTCATGTGGGTGAAGAGGGAGGAAAGGGCGGTGCCGGCCAGATCGTGCGGCACCACGGCAAGCATTCGGGCGGCCTGACTGTTGGCGCAAACAATGTTCCCGGACGCATGGACCACGAGCGCACCATCATAGATGGATTCTATTAACGCATATTGGTTTTCCATAAACCCCTCTTGTTGATTGCCTCTTTTTTCAAGATGCCCCTTTAAAAAAAACCGTGGAAATTCTATACTGTTTACTATGATACCGCAATGGATAATCGAGCGTAAGCGTGACGGACACGCTCTCTCCGAAGAAGAGATACGATTCTTCATCAACGGATTCACCCTCGGTGAAATCCCGGATTACCAAATGGCGGCCATGGCGATGGCCATTTATCTCAAAGGTATGGATGCGGCGGAAATTGCCGTGCTGACCGACGCCATGATGCGGTCGGGCGACGTGATGGATCTCTCCGCCATCCGAAAACCCAAAGTGGATAAGCATTCCACGGGCGGCGTGGGCGATAAGGTGTCCCTGATTCTCGCGCCGATGACCGCCTGCTGCGGGCTCGCAGTTCCCATGGTCTCGGGGCGCGGGCTGGGCATCACTGGAGGAACGCTCGACAAACTTTCGTCCGTGCCCGGTTACCGGTGCGATTTGAGTACGGAGGAATTGCTGAAGGTGGTGGATACCTGCGGCTGCTGCATCACCGGGCAGACCGGCGAACTCGCCCCGGCAGATAAAAGATTATACGCCCTGCGCGATGTCACCGCGACCGTTCCCTCGATCGCGCTGATCACTGCGAGCATTATGTGCAAAAAAATGGCCGAAGGCATCGATTCGCTCGTGCTGGATGTGAAGTGGGGCGCGGGTGCCTTCATGAAAACCGTGGAGGATGCTCGGCTGCTGGCAAACAGCATGGTCTCCGTGGGGCGCGAGATGGGCAAAGGCGTGTCCGCATTGATCACCGCCATGAACCAGCCGCTGGGACGCTGCGCCGGCAATGCGCTGGAAATTCGGGAAACGCTCGACTGTCTGGCCGGAAAACCCGGCGGCGATTTGATGGAAGTCACGCTGACGCTGGGCGAGCGGATGCTGCTGCTCGCGAAGCGCGCACCGGATGCCGCTGCCGCGCGCCGGATGCTGCTGGCCACCATTCGGTCCGGTCAGGCCCTGGCCAAATTCAGGGAGATGATGCAGCTCCAGGGCGCGGATGTTCGTGCGCTGGATAATCCCGATTTGCTGCCGACCGCTGCGATTCAGAAGCCGTTCAACGCGCCGCGCGGCGGGTACATTGCAGGCATTAGTGCCGAGCAGATCGGCCGCGCCTGCCTGATGATGGGTGCGGGCCGAAAACGCACGGATGACGGGATTGATTATGCCGTGGGCGTATCGGATCTGGCGAAAGTCGGCGATCGCGTGGAATCCGGACAACCCCTGCTGGTGATACACGCCAACGATGCGCTCAAGCTGGAGGAGGCCGAGCGTCTGGTGGAGCAGGCGTTCACGTTTTCGGATGAGCCGGTCGAAATTCAGCCGCTGGTGGCGGATCAAATTGGATAACCCCCCTGATGAAGTATTGCCGCAGTACGGCGGCCAAGGAGTGCATTATGGATGAGCAGGTGTTGCAGCAGGCATTGGTATCGGTGAAAAAACGCTGGCCGGACGCGCGCCCGGTATGCGGCGTGATTCTGGGTTCCGGCTGGAGCGAAGTGGCCGAGGCGTTCACCATCCGCGATGCGATGCCGTACACGGACATCCCCGGGTTGGGCGCTACAGGCGTGGTCGGCCATGCCGGACGACTGGCCTGGGCGGAACATGCCGGACAGGAAACGTTTATCTTTCAGGGACGGCGCCACTGGTATGAAGGCGTCGGCTGGACGCCGATTGCCATTCCCGTATACCTGCTGCGCCAGCTCGGTGCCGGACGGGTGCTGGTCACCAATGCGGCGGGCGGCATACGCGACGATTTGCCGCCGGGCACCCTGATGGCACTGGATGATCACATCAATTTCCTGGGCGGCCACCCGCTCATCGGTCCGCATAATCCGGTCTGGGGCCCGCGTTTCCCGGATCAGACCTTCATCTATAACCGGGAACTCCGCGCGGCGATGGACCGGGCGGCAGCCAAAGCGGGCATACCGCTGAAGCATGGGGTCTACCTGGCGGCCTCGGGGCCGACCTATGAGACGCCTGCGGAAATACAGTTTTATAAACGCATCGGAGCCGACGCCGTCGGGATGTCCACCGTGCCGGAAGCCATCCTGGCCAACGCGTGCGGATTGCGCGTGTCCGGTCTTTCCTGCATCACCAATTTCGCCGCCGGCATTTTGTCGCAGCCGCTTTCTCATGAGGAAGTGACCGCCGCCACGGCCGAGGCCATGCCGCGCATGAAGACCTTCGTGCTGAAATTCTGGGAGGCGTGCGCATGAATAAGGATGATGCTCTGAAGCTGCTGAAGGCCGCTGCCGAGGCGAGCCGCAACGCGCACGCGCCCTATTCGCATTTTCAGGTGGGTGCGGCGCTGATGACGGAAGATGGACACATCTACACCGGTTGCAATGTGGAAAATATTTCGTACGGACTCACCAACTGCGCGGAACGAACGGCCATGTTCAAAGCGGTGTCGGAAGGGCACCGGCGCATGACGGCGATCGCCGTTACCTGCGCGGATGAAAAAGTGTTTCCGTATCCCTGCGGCGCGTGCCGTCAGGTGATGGCGGAATTTTTCACGCCGGATGCGCCGGTATTCGTGGCGCCGAATGCACGGCTGGAGGAGTACCAAACATTCACAGTGAGCGAACTGCTGCCGAAGGGGTTTGTGTTTTAATTGGATCACCATCGAACGCCTGCCGGAGAACAGCCTGTTCCCCCTCCCGGGGTAAAGCGCTTTTGCGTTTCCCCTTGCGAATCGGATGCGTATGCACTAGAAGTTTCCCGGTACGGTTCCACAGGAGGGTTGTGAACGATGAATACAGTATCAAGTCGTCCATGTGTATTATTTTGGCGTCTGACGCGTTTGGCCGGAGCGGTGGCGGTGATGGGGTCGCTGTGGCTTCCCGCGCGTGCCGAAGAGCCCTCTGCAACGCCATCGCCCTCCGTGACCCTGGAATATCAAACCATTCAGGCCCAACTGGACGCCGGCAGCAATACTGTGGCCATCGCCGCGCTGGAGGAAATGATTCGCCGCGATCCCTCGCAATACAAAGCCTGGGAAATGCTGGGCTGGGCCTACTGGAAAATCGGTGAGCGCGGCAAAACCATTGCGCTCTGGGAAAAACTGCGTTTTATCGATCCAAAGCTGCCGCTGCCCTGCAATCAACTGGCGCGCGCCTGCGTGGAGACGAATGGACTGAGCCAGGCCATCGGATACCTTCGCGAAAGCCTGCGCATAGCGCCTGATCAACCCGATACCCTGTTTTATCTGGCCCGCGTATTGCGATGGAACAGCGAGTTTCCCGAGTCCATCCAGTACCTGGAAAAGTCCCTCGCGCTGCGTCCGGATGACAAAAACATTCAGCTGGAGCTGGCGCGCGCCTGCACGGCCGACTGGCAGTACGCCAAGGCTCTGCCCATCTGGAGGCAGCTGCTGACCGGAGAGCCGGACAATACCGAATACGCCAGTCAGGCTGCCCTCTGCGAGCTGCACACCGGAAACCGCGAAGCCGCGCTCGAACAGGCCACCGAAATCATTACTCAGAATCCCGATGACCGCCGCACCCTGGAAGTGGCCATTTCCGCCGCGGAACTTTCCGACCAGCCCGCCGATGCGCTTGAACCGATGCGCAACCTGATGGATATGCAGACCACCGAGGCGGAACGGGAGCGCGTACGGGTCCGCCTGATCCGCCTGCTGATTCATCTGTTCAACAGTGATCCGGCCCAATACGGATTGGAAGAGGCTGTCAAACTGGCCCGGGAACGGGTTGACGCCTATCCGGATTCTGCGGACTCTTACCTGCTCCTGGGCGAGTTGTACACAATGGATGCGCAGCTGGATAAATCCATCGAATACTTTGATCATGTCATCCAAAAGCTCAACCCCTACAACCGCCGGGCCTATCGCGGTTTGTTCGAGGTGTATGTGGCGAAGAAGGATTTTGCCAAAGCCCGGATTCAACTGGCCGGAATGGCCTCGTTCAATCCGCAGGATCCCTACATCCATTTTCACGAGGCGCGCCTGGAGGCGGCTCGCGGTGATTATTATGCCGCCCGGGCCGCGCTGGACCGTTTGGAGGCTGCCGGCGCGCGCGGCGCCGTGGCCTGCCTGCTGTATCACGGCCTGACTCCCAGCCCATACTTTATGGACGCCCTGTTTGTGGATCGTTTCCGGGAACAGATGCAGGCGCTGATCGACGCCAACGCGGAATTTGTGCGTGCCGGGGATTTGCCCGGGCTGCTGGGGCCGGCCCAAACCGCGCCGACCACCGGCCGCCCGCCGGAATCGCATCCGCCGCTGCGCGTACAAATCAGTTTCGATGATGCCCGCCGCGATTCCATGCGCTACGGTACTCAGGTGGCGCAGGAACTCGGGTTGGTTTTCACCATGTATATACCGGTGGGTTATGTGCAGCGCAGTCATTCCTTCATCTGCTCCTGGGATCAACTGCGGGAATACCAGAAAACCGGCGGCTGGGAATTCGGCAGCCATCTGTTGAACGCGGCTATTCTTTCGCCGATCAACGCCGGGGGTACGCTTTGGCATAATCTGCCCAACCGAATCTGGCTCCCCGACGCCGGCCGACAGGAAAATCCCGAGGAATATCTGCAACGGCTGAAAACGGATTTTGGGGAAAGCCGGAGAATCCTTCAGGCGGAACTGGGCGGGACGTTTAACGCGGCCTCCTATCCGTTCGGCGATATCGGGCAGGAAGATGTCACCAATGTGAAAAACCCGGTGCAGACGGTGCTGGCCTGTTCCGGAGAAAACTACGAAGCCGCATTTATTCAGAGCCGCTTCGGGTATGCCGTCGCCGGTGACAACCCATTGCTCTATCAGCGCATTGAACCCGACAATTGGATCTCCGGGTCCAATCTCGTTCAGTTGGTGTATGAAAATCATCCCGTCTTTCTGGCGCGGCGCATGCGCGCGGAATTCGCCGCGCTTGAGGGAAAGCCGCACCTGGCGCTGCGCATGCTCAAACAGCTCCGGCAGGATGGATACCCGGCGGCCTCCTGCGACAAAGTGAGCAAGTATGTACGCTCCCGCCTGGCCGGCCAAACCGGCGAGAGCGGCCTGCTTGCCGTGCAGGAAAATACGCGCTTCTGGGATATGGATGTCCGTAAACCATCCGTGGGAGTCACCGTGGAGTATTTTCGTGACAATCAGGAGCGGCAGAATTGGGGCCTTTCGGCCGAGGGCGGAGCCAATCTGACGAAACCGCTACGCCTGGGTGTACATGCGGGCGTGGGGCAGCTCAAGCAGGAGGTCACCAGCAATGACCTCAATGAGGCGGAGGGGCGGACGCTCACCGTGGATGAAAAAAATGCGGGCGTCACCGGCAATTATAAATTCTCCAACGGAGCCAATCTGGCGGGCGACTTAACGCTGCGCAGTTTTTCGGGTGATGCGTCACACGATGAGGCGGCCTATTCGGTGGAAACACAGTTCAGACCCATCCTGTTCGTGGATGTCATGCTGCGGCTGGAACACGATATGGTGCCCTCCGCACTGGCGGTGTATGACCATGTGCGTTATGACGCGCCGCTCGGGTATGCCGTCATTCGGCTGCAGGACTGGTGGGATGCCACGCTCTCCGGGGCGTACTACGATTTCAGCGATGACAACAATCGCGAACACCTGCGCGCCGGTACGTCCTGGACGGTGTGGGAGCGCACCGGGATGAACATCGGCCTCAATTATGCCTATGCCACATCCGACGAGGCCCGCGATGCCTACTGGACGCCCTACGAGATGAACCGCTACTTTGCCGAAGTGGGGTTCAAGGGAACGCGCCTGAACACGTATTACAACGTGAGCTTCCGCTACGGAATCGGGCGTGAATCAATCCGGCCGGAGGATACTGAAGAGTATGAACGAAAGATGGAAATTGCACGGCGTGATAATTGGACGGCCCTGCCCGAGGAGCCGGAAGAAAACTGGGAGCCGGTGATTGGCGCGGCGCTTACCCTCAAGGTGCCCCTGCGCGAGTTGCTGAAGGCCCGGTTGACTTCGTCGTACAACAAGCTGCCGAACTACAACGAATTCAATCTCGAAGGCGGCCTGGAACTCACGTTCTAAAGCGGGTGCCCCGCAACCCAATGAACGTGCCGTGATTTTCCCGTCGTTTAATTCTGTGTCAATCGTTTGATGCCTGCCCGCTTTAGTGAAAATCGCTGCGCGATTTGGGGAATTTGTTTTAC
Source organism: uncultured Verrucomicrobiota bacterium (assembly GCA_964542025.1). Classification (GTDB taxonomy): domain Bacteria; phylum Verrucomicrobiota; class Kiritimatiellia; order RZYC01; family RZYC01; genus JAQVYB01. Next base: position 40,798 of record CAZISY010000018.1, on the reverse strand, counting down.
TGGAGGGGCGGGTTCCCTGTCTGCGTGCCACGCACAGGCAGGCACCCCGACCACAAATCGGAATTCAAGTAGGCCCTCGCTCTCCGAGCGCGGGCCTCCCAAAAAGTTGTCACGCGGAGGATGAGAAGAAGAAGGGCTACGCTCGGAGAGCGATGCCCTGCTGGCTGTGCAATCTGCGGATGACATCCCTTGCGTCTTGCTGCTCCGTGCCCTCCAGCGCCGGCGGGTGGTAGAAATCTCGTTTTTTATGTCGGGAGTGAGGTTATAAGTTACTAATAATGCCGACGGGTTCGGGAATTATTTTCGTACACGTTCGAAGCCTCAATAAATCACGGCCGCTGATTCGAGCAGCGCCGGATCGGTTGGCGCATCCCGGAGTTGATCCGGGGTGATGACGGGCAGCGTCAGCGCGCCGGTTCGGGTGTTGACCAAATCGCGTCCGGCCGCCAAACCGCGCACGTTCATTTCTGCGCCTTCCAGCGTACCCACGAGAATCCGAACCGGACTGAACGCCAGCGCCGTTTCCAGCCGCTCCAGGCTTTCTTCATCCGGCATTTGGTCGGTGATCAGAATGAACCCATCCGTTTCGAGCGTCTTGGCCTGCCGTTCAAGCAGGTCGGCGGAAATACCGTTGAGGGAGCCCGTGCGCACCGCCGGAAGCAGCCAGCGCCGGTAATACGAAGCGAAGAGGCGCAGCAGCGGCATATCGACATCGGCGCGCAGCGTCCACGGATTGGTTCCGGCGGATTCAAAGCACTGCGGGGCCAGGACGGTGAAGAGATCCGTGGAAGCGCGGAGACCTTCCAAGACGGCGTCAAAGGTGGTGACGCCGGGGAGGGGATTCATCCAGGCGATGCGCAGCGGAAGCGGGCCGGCGGCCAGTGAAAGCAGATCGGCGGCGGCTGTTCCCCGTTCCTCGTCGTTCACGGAAATGCCGCACCAGCCGTATTGAATTTCAGGGGGCACAAACAGGCGGCTATCCGCAAAGGGACGCCCATCCACATAGCCCATGGCGCCCTGCGCATTCACCACCAGACGCAGATTGGCAACACTGTTGGTGGCCATCCACGGCGCGGTGCGTTGCTCCAGCATGACGCCGTTTCGCCAAATTTGCAGGTGAAGCGCACCCTTCCGGCTGATGCCGAACCGGATGGCGTGGCTGGTGTTGCGGCACGCATACAACCAGAAATCGCCGGTGATCTGTTTGACGTCGGCCTCGACAAAGGCGTTTTGCAGGTGCGTGCTTCCCCGGAGCTGCAGCGACATTTCCGCATTGCCCGGTGTGGCCTGTATGCGGATTTTTCCCGGGACGCCTGTATAGCCGCCTCCCGAGATCAGCCAGCGGTCGCGAAGCAGGCCATCGGCAAAGGCCGTGCGTTCAATGCTTTCACAGAGGAGCAGTTTATCAAAAGGCGGCGGCGCCGGATTTTTTTCTTCTTCGGGGAAGAGTGCGTTTACCTGTTGCTGCAGGATGCCGGAGCCCGGCAGCGTGAGCAGTTCATTGCGCCAAATGATGGCGCCGAAATCGCCGGGGAACATGCTCTGCTTCGCGGCGGCCGCCAGGCGGTTCATGGCATCCCGGTAGGTGGGTGAATCGGGCTTCAGGAAGCGCATGCGAATGGCCTGCGCCTCGATATTGTCCGGCTGGCGTTCGAGCAGTTTGCCGATGAGCTCCTGGGCGTCGCTGTCGCGCTGATTGCGAAGCAGCCATTGCACCTGAGCCATAAGCAGTTGTGCATTGCCGGGGAAGAGGCGCGCATAAAGGTTCAGCGAATCGCGCGCTTCATCAATTTGGCCGGCTTTTTCCATCACTTCCGCGCGCCGTATAACGAGGGAAAACTGTCCGGGATCCAGCTTCAGACTGCGGTTGTAGTAGTCCAGCGCCTGCGGCCAATGGCCCATGGCGACCTGTACGTCGCCGAGCAGCATGAGCACGCGGGGATTTTCGGGCTCTTCTTTCAGCCATTCCTGCCAGGCCTGCATGGCTTTCGGAAAATCATTGTCGTCATAGGCGGCCCATCCGGCCTGTTCCAGGCGGCGGATGCGTGCGGCGGTGTTTTCCTTTTGATCAGGGGCATCGACTTGGCTGATCATATAGAAAAGCGGCAATTCCTCATCCTCTTCGGCGGGAATTTCCACGGCGTCCACTTTTTGTTCCCGGGTGATGGATTTTTCTGCATTCAGGGGTGACTCTTTATCGAGTACGAGTTGAACGCCCGGCACGACGGCGAGGATGGAGTTGACGGCGGCCACGGATTCCAGCGCTTTCGGCAGGCTGAGCAGCATTTTCAAACTGCGGTCTTTCAGCTCGTTTTTGCAGTTTTGCAGCCAAAGAGCCGTGGAAGAAAGATTGGAAACTTTCATGCCGCGCATGTTGATGTAGAGGCCGTCGGCGCGGATTTCTTTGGCCTTGTCGGCCAGATGGGCGGGGGAGAGGCGGCTCAGTCCGTTTTCACCGTCGATGTAGACACAGGGGTACAAATTCAGATGGTTGATGTCGGCCAGCAGACGGTAGAGGCTGAAGTCGCGTTCGTTGCGGAGCAGTCCGCCCGATTCGGTGAGATGCGCCCATTCCGGGCTGATGTCGGTGAGGCGGTAGGCGTTGGAGTCGATCCAGCGAAAGACCCCGCTTTCCCGCCGTTCGCTTTCTTTCCAGTAGGCGAGGGAAACGGGTTGATTCAGAAGGCGGACGTCCTGAATGTTGACGCGCGCCTTGCCTTTCTGCGGGCTCCATACGCTCAGGCCGAGCAGCCCGGGGTTCTGATTGCCGCGCAACACGACGCGCTGCGAAAAGAGCGGGTGATCATCCAGCAGGGCGTAGAGCAGATTGTCGCGAATGTAGACGCTTAATTCGTGCGTACTGTTTTTTTCGGTGCGCAGACTGGCGGAGGCCAGTGTGAACCGGTCGGATGAAACCTGTTTTTGCCGGAGCCATACGCCGCTTTCCAGGAATGGTTCATTCACGGTCGGGACGGAGCCGATGCCCTCCATCTGCCGGAGCCATACGCCCTGTTGAATATCTATGCCGAGATAGACGAACCGCTCTTCGTCGGGGGTGGACCGGAAATACAGGCCCAGCTGTCCTTCTTCGAGGCGGAAGCGGATGGAGGCATTGAAATCGCGGCTCAGATCGCTGCCGGCCAGCCACATTTTGGCGCCGGTGGTGTTGGTGGGCGCGTAGAGAGTGAGTCCGCCCTGACCATCCGGCTCCATGAGTCCCCAGTCCACAATCCAGGCGCCTTCGGAAAGGCCGTTGGTTTCGGCCAGTATGGGACTTTCCGCGGGCCAGGATTTCTCGAGATAGTTGACCAGATCGTTGCCGTTCCAGGCGTGATCCACCAGCAGGCGGTTCAATCGGCGAGGGTCGCTGTAGCGGGTGTTCACGGCGAGTTTTCCGGTAATGAATCCGAGCTGATAGTAATGTTCCACAAGCGTCATGTTGAGAAAGCGGGGCAGGGCGGCGCGTGATTGAAACTGGCCGAAGTCGCCATACGGATAGGCATAGGCGATGGGCGTTTTTCCGGTTTTCTCCTGAATTACAGCGCGGCAGCGTTCGTGGTCGGCGCGGAGGCGTCCGGTGAATTCTTCCAGGGATTCAAAGCGTTTTTCATCGGGTATCCAGCGCGGGGTGGTCATGAAATTGCCGGTTCGCCCTTTGGAGCTGGTTTGAACCTTGCTGAATCCGTCATAACTCTGTGCGCCGATTTCCCAGCGGTGGGATCGGAGCATTTCGCGCACGTAGGGCCACCAGACCGATGCCTGATCGCGGTCTTCAATGGACTTGGTCCAGAGAAACATGACGGCATTCCATCCGGCCCGGCGCAGCATGGAGCGCACGCCGAAGTAGGCGCCTTTCTTGCTGTGATCAAAGGTCAGCAGGACGGCCTTGCGGGGGAGCGGCCGGTTGTCTTCGTACAGCCCGGCCACGTCTTTGAGTGAAATCGGGTTGTAGCCGTTTTTGCGCAGGGCGTTCAGCTGCTGCTTGAATTGGCGCGGGGTAAGCCCGCCCTCCTTGTCGGAGATGTCGTCATAAACCAGGGCCGCAAATTCATAGGAATCGCGGGGGCCGGTTTCCGCGGGCGGCCAGAGAATATCCGTCAGCAGAATACTGGCGGGAATCATCCAGGCCACGGCGAGGCAAAGAATCATGAGGTAATAAAACCAGGTGGTGGCGTAACGCACCTTTTGGGGGCGTACGAATCCGCTGGGCTTGGGCCAGCGTTTTTTGTGCAGGCGGCGTTCGGTGGTATCCGAAGCGGCCATAGGTTCCTGATTGTTTTCTGTTTGGTTTTTCATCAGCGAGTTCCCCAACCTGTTTTTCGGAGTGTGAAGAGTGCGTAATAACCCTGCCAACTGAAAAAAACGACATAACTGAGCGTGAAGATAAAGCCGGTCCACCAATGCGGCCGTCCTGTTTTTTCCAAATAATAGAGAGCCCAGAGCATGGAGACGACCAGTACGCCGGTCACATAAAAGCCCGCCGGATTTCCATAGAGGATGGGGCCGAGGATCAGCGCGTTGATCATGACCAGCGGGGCCAGCATGGGCAGTACGGCCATGGCGTACCAGGCCACGGCGGCGGCCGGATGCTTGCGCCAGAAGAAACGCCCGGCAAAAAAGATTTCGCGAATCCAGGAGCGCTTCCAGCGGGCCTGCTGCCGCACATATTTGTCCCACTTTTCAGGTACGATCGTGGTGGCGAGCGCCTCGTCATCATAAAGTACGCGGTAATCGCGGAGCAGGCAGTTGGTCAGGCTCCGGTCGTCGCCGTAGGTGCAGGTCTTTCCCAGGAATTGCTGATGCAGCCACTCGTCGAGCACCTGCAGTACGCACACGCGGCGGTAGGCGGAAAAACATCCCGGGCAGCAGCTCACGGCGCCGAACACGTCCTCTGCGGCTTTCATCACCCGGTAGGATACGAAGTAACGGACATCCTGCATCTTCGTCAGCGTGTTGACGCCGACGTTCTCCACATCGGTGTGCCCTGCGACGGCCGCCACCGTGGGATCCGCCAGCCCCTGGACGATTTTATGCACGGCGCCCGGCATCAGAAAACTGTCGGAGTCCACATAGACCAGGGCCTCGCCGTGTGCGAGCAGGGCCCCGACGGCCATGCCGGGGCGTTTGCCCTTGTTCTGCTCGAAGTCCACCACCACCAATTCGGGGTGGCGCCCCTGTGCGCGCAGCATTTCCTCCAGCGTGGTGTCGGTGGACCCGTCATTGACGCAAACCACCTCGAGTTTACTGCGCGGGTAGCCTTCGGCGTAGATGCGCCCGATGGTTTTTTCAATGGATCCCTCTTCGTTGCGGCAGGCCACGATGACAGTAACCGTCGGCTCGTATCCGACATCCGGCGGCGCTTTGTAGAAGGCCGCGATCAGAAAGCGGGAGAGAATAAATACGCCGACGGTCAGGCTGTAGGCATTGACCCACGGCTGATACCAGAAGTACTCCACATTATGCAGCTTTAGAATGGTGGCGATGGTCAGAATTAAAATGGCGAAAATGGAAAGCAGAACGGCAAGCACACGGTGCGGCCTGCGGTACATGTTGCGGTCCCCCGGATTCAGCACCTCGTCCGGTTCTGGCGTGGGCGGATGCGGCTGATACGAGGTCCGTTCCAGATGACCCTGACAAAACGGGCACACCGGCGGTACGCTCGTGTGTACGGTGTGGATGCTCATGTGGCATGCGGGACATCGATTCCGTACGGCGGCGCCCGAGGGGGTCTCCTGAATGGGGCGCGTTGCGGGAGGCTCCATTTGATGATGATGTGTCCGGGATCCCGGTCGTTCAAGCATGAATCCCCATGCCATATTCTCGCTTGTCATAACCAACGCCCTAATGTATTTTTAAAACGCTATACAAGGAAACTTGTAAAGCGTATTACCCTCTCTTCGGCCGAGATAGTATAATAAAGGGGTTTCCAATGGCAAAGGTATTGATCATTGAAGATGATGCAAAATCCATGAGTTTTCTTCAGAAAGTGATCACGCGGATGGGGCATGAAACCGTGTGCGCCGATACAGGTACGGAAGGGCTCCGGCTGGCCAGCGACAGCAATCCGGATGTCATTCTGACGGATCTCAAACTGCCGGGCAATATATCGGACGTGCAGTTGCTGAGCGCTTTGCGCAGTGCCTGTCCCCGCACCGGGATCGTGGTGATTTCCGGCTATCCTTCGGATGAAGCGCTTCAGGAGTGCAAACGCCTCGGTATCGCAGAATTTTTGACCAAACCCTTCGAGGTGGGCTTCACGCAGCAAGTGGTGGATAAACTCCTGAAAAACAAAACGAGCGATAATCCGACGTTTGACTGACACCTATATGATTATTAAAACACCAACGGGCATCACCTGCTTCGACGAACATCTGGGCGGCACTTTTCAGGGGCGCCCCTTGCTGGTCACCGGACGTCGCAACTCCGGAAAAACCATCTTCGGCCTTCAGTTTGTAAAGCAGGGACTGGACCTCGGGGAGCGCGGGCTGATGCTCTCGATGCGTCCCACCCAGGATTTAGCCATTTATGCACGCAGCATGGGCCTGAACGTGGATGCCGTCGTAGATTCCGGCGAGCTCTTCCTGCTGGAATACAGAGATGTCGTGCCTGGACGGGATCGCGAGGAGAACATCACCCTGCCGCCGGAGGGATTTGCACAGCTGATGGACATCATCGGCAAGGAATTTATCCGCCGCGTCGTGGTGGATACGGTGATTCCGTGGGTGGTGATGGTCTCCCGCGAGCATCTGGCGGAGCATATTTTTTCTTTCGTCCGCGCCTTTGAACGGCTGGGCGTGACCACGCTATTCACCTGCTCGCATCCCGTCTCACCCGCAGCCCAGCATGCGCACCGGATTTTGGAAACCAATGTCCCGGTGTCGCTGACGCTTTCCTACAACGCGGCGGCGGATTCGCGCCAGCTGGTGGTGAATAAATACATCGGTTCCATGGAGGTTTGCAAAAGCATGCCGTACCGCGTTGAGCCGAATCGAGGCGTGGTTTGCGTAATGCCGCCGCCTCCGGCCGCCGCTCCGGTGCCTGTCGCCGCCGCTCCGGCAGCACCCATTGCTCCTGTATCAGCTCCCGTCTCGGCGGCAGTGCCGCCGCCCGTAAGTATCCCGGCTGTTGCGCCGGTCGTTCAAACGCCGATTCCGCCTGCCGCGCCTGCCGCGAATCCGGGGATGGCATCGGCACCCGCTCACGCGGTATTCCCGATCATGCCGGCGTATCCGACTCCGGCGGAAGGGGCGGGCGCATCCTTTGGCGCACCCAAAACCGCCTCGTTTGCGGCGTCTATGCTGGCCGATATCACGACTTCCGGTGGCGCGCCGGTTCCGAAAGCCGCAGAGCCGCCCGCCCCCGCCGCATCGGAAATTAAACCCAATTTTGCAGATGCCATGTTCAGGCGACCGAACAAGGACCGCTAGTTATGTATACATCGTATTGGAATTTAAATCATCGTCCCTTTCAGAATCACCCGGATCACCGGTTTGCCTACCTGTCCGCGCAGCACAAAGAGGCCCTGGCCCGCCTGCTGTACCTGGCGGAGGGGCGCAAACTGGGCGGCATTCTGATTGGCCCGTACGGGGTGGGGAAATCGATGGTGCTTGCGCTGCTCGTGGAAAAAATCAGGGAGATGGGGACGTCGCAGGTGGTTCAGCTGGATACGCCTGTCGGCGGAGTGATGGCGCTGGCCAAACAGCTGTTGTTCAAACTGAACTGCAACCAGTCCGTCGCGGATATCGCGGGCGCTCTGGCGGTCATGGAAGGACTCTGCAGCGAAAAAAACGCCGCATTTCCGCACCTGACGCTGATTCTGGATGAGGCACAGCTCATTCGTGATCGCGAGGTCGTGGAATTTTTGCACCTGCTGACGAATATGCGCATGCTGAAAAAGGATGGTTCGTACGGCGAAACCGCCATCACCGTGATTCTTTCCGGCCATGGCGATGTGCTGAAGGCCGTCATTCAGGACGTTTCATTTTGCCAGCGGCTGCAATTGGTTTTTAAGCTGAATCCGCTTTCCGCGCAGCAGGTAATGGAGTATGTACATTCACGGATTCGGGCGGCGGGGGGCGATATCTGGTGCTTTGAAGAGGATGTGTTTCCCATGCTGCATGAAGCATCACATGGATTGCCGCGCATCGTGAATAACATCTGCGATGTCGCACTCGTACTGGGCTATTCCGTAGGCGCCCGGCGCATCAGTCAGGCCATCATGCGGCAGGCCATCGAAGAGGTGTATATCCCGGCATTCAGCCGGCTTTCGCCGGAGGGGGAGATAAAAGTATGATGACCGATCCCGATTCTATGCTTTCACTGACCGGCGTTATCGCCACCATCCTGAGCGTATTTTTCGCCATCGCCGCCTTTATCGTCCGCCTGCGGGGGAAGAAGCACTCCGCCGCCGGAAAGGCGCGCGAGGAAAACATGCGTACCGTACTGGAGGCGCACGAAGTACCGCACCTGCCTTCGCCTGAAAAAATTCTGGCCCGGCAGGAAGCCGAACACGAACACCTGCAGGAGCCGGTCGTGACGGAATCCGCATCCTCTCCGGAAGCCGTTCCCGCCGCCCGAACGCCCCTGAAAGGCAGCGACGAAGAGCTCTCCGCCGAAGAAGCGTTCAAAATGCCGACCACCGTATTCAAAAAGTACTCCGCGACCCGGGAAACCGAAGCACTGGTCCCTTCTGAAGAGAAGGAAGTCTACGCCTGGGATTGAGCGGTTCGTCATGCGATTTCGTTTGTTAGTTCTTTTTTTGAGCGTGGCGGTCCTTTTTTCCTATGTGGTCCCGGCACACCGCTGCCCCCTGAATTATCCCGCGGATGACGCCTATTTCTACCTCCAGGTCGCCTCGCAGATTGCCGCCGGAAACGGATCCACGTTTAACCAAATCACCCCCACCAACGGCTATCATCCACTGTGGATGCTTTGTTGCGCGGGGCTGTTTTATGTGGTCCGCGGTGCGCAACTCGCGGCGCTGCATGCAGCGATAGCGCTTCAACAGGGGATGGGGCTGGCGACCGCCGGACTTTTTCTCTATCTGGCCCGACGCCTCTCCATTCGGCGCGCTTTTCTCGCCCTGCCGCTGTTATTCCTCTTCTTCACCACTCGCCTGTATGCCTCCGAAGCGTATGTGAACGGACTCTTTCTGCTCCTTACCCTGTGGGCCGGCCTGACCATTTGTGAAAAAACCGCACAGAAACAGCCACCCTCCGGACTGTTTGTGTTTGCCTCGGGATGTTGCGCGGGATTGGCCCTGCTGGCGCGACTCGACAACGTCTTTACAGTCGGCTGCTTTCTCGCCGCCTGCATCTGGATGCTGGGCGGCGGGCATTGGCGCGGCATCTTCTCAAAAGCCGTCCTGCTCCGCGCCGCGCTCATGGCGGCGGGTTGTCTGGCAGTATTCGGTCCGTACCTCGCATACAACAAAATGATGTTCGGCCACTGGGCGCCCGTCAGCGGCGCTATCAAAAGCACGCTGCCGGATTTCGTTTTCAATCCCGATGGACTGAGCGGAATTGGGAAACTCTGTGCCGCCGGCGCCGTGTTGGGCCTGCTTGCCGCCTGGATGCCCCGGCAAACACCCGCGCGCCGCTTTATACTGCTGGTACTGTCGGGCGGCGTACTGCTGCACAGCGCACAGATTGTCTTCACCACCAGTCACCACACCAACTGGCCCTGGTATTATGTGGCCGGGGTGATCAACCTCGCCTTCTGCCTGACGATGCTGGCCGACCGCCTGGCCGAGGTGCGTTGGCTGCGTTCACTGCTGGCGGTACGTCTGATTTTGCCGGCAACCCTGATGTTGACCGTGGTGATCAATGGATACGGCGAATTGCGTTATCGAAGTTCCGCGCCCACCATCCGGGAAAGTTTTACGCCGGAGCGCCTGCGCCGCGGGGCTGATCTGCGCTGGCAGCAGCGCGTGGCCGAATGGTTGCGCGCCACGCTCCCGCCCGAAACCGCCGTGGCCGTCTATGATTGGCCGGGCATGTTCGCCTACACATCAAGCCTCTCCATTCTGCCGATTGACGGACTGATCAATGACTATCAATACAACGACGACGTCCTGCGCGAAGGCATTGACGCCTTTCTCAAAAATCGCGGCGTCCATTATTGGCTGGGGCCTGCGAATGCCGCTGCTGCGGACCCGCAGGTCTGGTATTCCATCCGGCAAAACGGCGACGGCATGAGCGTGGACGTGATGGCGCCGCTCTATTTGAAAAGCGCCGGAAGTTTTCAGGTGGATGCGGCCGATCGAGTGGCCCTTCTGCGTGATGTGATTCATCATCCCGATCTGCCCGATCTGGCTCTGTGGCGAATTCGCTGAGCGGCTTGTCAAGGCAGGATCCCAACTTCCTGCAAAATCACGCATCATGCTGGATGGCAAACTACTGTAACGCGCACCCGATCTCATCTATCAATTTACTATCAAAATCTATCAAATGCATGAAGCCTGGTAGATGGCGATGAAAATGAGAAGAAGAATGGCTTACCGTCAGATTCCACTCCGGGATAAAAAGAACAATACTTTTCACTATTTCATTCCGGACAGCATGCAGGAACTGCTTCACAAAATCGATTCCGGCGCCGGCGGGTACACGGGATCTTCAGAGGTCGGTACCAATCCGCACATGCGGGATCGTTACATCGTGAATTCGCTGATTCAGGAGGCCATCACCTCCAGCCAGCTCGAAGGAGCGGCCACCACCCGTGAGGTGGCGAAGGAAATGCTCCGCTCGCACCGCCCGCCACAGGATCGTCACGAGCGCATGATCCTGAATAATTTTCTGACCATGCAGGATATCATCCGCATAAAAGAAAAACCCATGTCCATTCCGGTTTTGCTGGAAATTCATCACCGGGTAACCGAAGGAACCCTGGATCACCCGGATGCCTCAGGACGTTTCCGAACCGCCGATGAACCGTTGATGATCATGGATGGCGGGGGGCGGCATTTATCATGATCCGCCCCGTGCCGATGAACTCCCGGAACGCATACAGCGGCTGTGTGATTTCGCCAACGGCAAAACTCCGGCCCAATTCATTCCGCCTGTTATCCGTGCCATCATGCTGCATAGCGGGTTTTGGCTGTTTGAATACATATCCATCTCAAACATCTTGCTTAAAGCACCGGTTCAATATGAAAAGTCATTCCTGTATACAGAGGCGGATGATAACGACCTGAATTACTTTATTCTGCATCAGGCCGACACGATCCGCCAGGCGTTGGAGGCTCTGCATGCCTACATCGAAAGAAAACAACCCGAAACAAGGGACGCCGAAAAGCGCCTGCATGCGCTGCCTCAATTCAATCCCCGCCGGCAGGCCGTTATTCTTCATGCCCTGCGGCATCCCGGCCAGGAATATACCATGACCAGTCACGGATCGAGCCATCAGGTGGCATATGCAACGGCCCGGGCGGACTTAATGGATCTGTGCAAACATGGTCTTCTGACCATGAAAAAACGGGGGAAAACTTTCGTCTTCGAGCCCAGCCCGGATATCGCACGCAAATTAGAATCCATGGGATAATCAGGGTTGGCTGATTTATTTTCGTGACCCCGCCAGCGGAGAATAGATGGAGGGAAGCGCTCCGTATTTCTCGGTGCGCTCTGCGCCCTCAAGCGAAGCGGGTGGTGAATACATTCCCGTTCTGGGAATTGGGGTCACGTCTAGGCATTATACTTATGAAATGACGAGGTCATGTTGACAGAGTATGGGCGGACTGTGAGTCGTTGCCTGCGTGTTCATTTTTCGGGTGGATGGTATCATGGAGCGGAAGCCCGCATTAAGCTGAACGTAATCCTAACCCCGGTCATAGTACGGAGTAGGCGAAGTGCGCAGAATCATGTAAACGGCTATTCATCGCGGTTGCTTTCCGCGCGGGCGGACCGTATATTGCCGGCCATGATGACACTTAAACTGGAACGACCGATTGTTTATTTTGATATTGAATCCACGGGGCTGAACCGTAAAACGGACCGCATTGTGGATTTGGCCATGATCAAGATTCATCCCGATGGATCACGGATCAGCGTGGTGTTTCGGGTGGATCCGGAGATGCCTATCTCCGAAGAGGCCACGCGGGTTCACGGCATTACCAATGAGGACGTGAAGGGCTGCAAAACGTTTCGTCAGGTGGCCGCTGATGTGGCCGCCTTTCTGGATGGCTGCGACCTGGCAGGGTACAATCTGATTCAGTTCGATATTCCCATGCTGGAAGAGGAGTTTCGGCGCGCCGGGGTCGTGATCTCGCTGAAAAACTGCCGAATTGTGGACGCCCAGAAAATTTTCCACCGCATGGAGCCGCGCGACCTGACGGCAGCGCTGGCTTTCTACTGCGGGGAGGAACATACGGGAGCGCATGGCGCCCTCGCGGATGTGGAGGCCACGATCAAGGTGCTGGAAGGACAGCTTGCCCGCTATAAGGAACTGCCTGAAAACGTTTCTCAATTGGCGGATTTCTGCATGCCGAAAGAGGCCGATACGCTGGACCGCGAAGGCAAACTGCGCTGGGGACCGGACGGCGAGGTGCAGATCAATTTCGGCCAGAACAAGGGAAAGTCGCTGCGCTTTTTGGCGGAAAAGGACAAGTCATACCTGAATTGGATCCTCAACAAGGATTTTCCCGAGGACGTGAAAAGCGTCGTGCGCAATGCGGTAAACGGCGTATTTCCGCAAAAGACGTAAATTCAACGGAGAGCACACCATGGCGCCACCAGCCGGCAATTCCGTGGGCGAATATCTGGCCGGCATCTATGCGATGCTGGACCGGCATCCCCAGTTGACGGAAAAGGCACTGCTTGAGTTGGCGGGGAGCGCGGACGGGCAGTCCGCGCAACACGGTGCCGTGCTGCTGGCCGCCCGGCGTTACCGTTCCGGAAATTCCGCAGGCGCGGTGGATGCCTTGGCGGCTCACTTGCGGGAGCGGGGCCCTCTTCCGGTTCAGGCGCTTCTCTTGCTGATGATCCTTCGCGAGGCGGTCGGGCAGGCGGAGGAAATTCCCGGCGATTTACTGGCTTATGGCTGCGCCGCCATTCAGAGCGGTGAAGATCAGGCCGTCGGAGCGGAGGCCGTCAGCCTCGCCCTGGTGGAGGACGCCAAAAGCGCGATGCGCCTGATTCAGGATCCCAAAATGGTTCAGCAGGCGGCCGCCGCGTATGAACGCATCGCAACAGGGCTTCCGCGTCCGGTTTGGGTTCCTCATCCGGATGATGTGCAGCTGCGGGTGGGCATCATTGTCGCAAACCTGGTGGATCATCTGGTGGCCTACAGCAATCGGGCTCTTTTCTTTGCGCGCTATCTGGACGCCACCCGCTACCGGCTGTTCGTATACTCCTCGGAAAATATGTGCCACCGTCAGCGTGTGCTTCCATTTCCGCACGGTGCGCCGCCTTCCGTCACAACTTCGCCTGCGTATCAGGCCGAGTTGCGGGCGCGAGGCGTTCCGCTTTTCGTGACGCCGCCTGAAGGCACGCTGATTGAGGCCGCGCAGCGACTGGCCGAACAACTGGCGCGCGATGGCATTGATATTCTGCTGCTGCAATCCGGTGTTACCATGCCGATTGACTGGCTGGCCTGCCGCCTGGCGCCCGCTCCCGTGAAAATGCAGATTCACATTGGACTTTCCGCGCTGGTTCCCGGATTGGACCTGACTCTTTTTGATAACGCCGTGAATCTGGAGCGCGAGCGGGCCGCCTGGCCTGCCGGCGCGGGGGAACCCCGCCTGATGCGGCGCGGGACGGATTTGGATGCGCTGGATCGTCAGCCGCCGCTGGACCGCGCCAGTCTCGGCATTCCGGGGGACGCCGTGGTGATCGGGGTGTTGAGCAACGATCTCGCCAAACGGCTTTCCGGCGATTATCTGATGACGCTGACCCAGGTGTTGGAGGCAAGGCCGCAGACTTGGTTTATGCCCGTTGGCGGTTCTCAACTGCCTGAACCGGCGCAGCGATTATTGGTGGAGCATGGTGTGCTTTCGCGCGTGGTACACCTGCCAGCTCAGCGTCAGGTGGGAAGCGCGCTTAAGGTGATGGATGTGTACGCCGCAGAATTTCCGGTGAGCGGCTCGCAGGCGGTGGTGGAGGCCATGGCCTGCGGCCTGCCTGTGGCGGCGATGTGCGTCGGGGCTTCGCATTACGCCAGTATTGGCGCGGATCTGATCGGACGGGACGCCGCCGTCACGGAGGCCACTCCGGAAGCCTACGCGGCGCGTCTGCTGAACTGGGTGGATCATCCCGATTCGCGTCGGCAGGCCGGGGCATCCATGCGCTGCCGCGCAGAGGCGGAATTTCATGTGAAGGATTTTGTCCGGCGGGTCTGTGAAACCGGGGAAGCGCTTCTTCGCCGGAAAAACGGAACATGCCTAAACGCGTAGAAGAGGGCCGGTTTCCGGTTTGACGGGCGGGCGCGGCGGCGTTTATGATGCCCGCCATGTCAGAGCAGCAAATCGGCGAATTGATGCAGCTTCCGCGGATGTCCTGGGCGCCCTCCATGAACGGGGCCGGGGCGGTGATCCCGGCTCATCTCACCATGGAGACGGCACTGACTCGCGTCCGGGTGTGCGCCCGCGGTCACATGCACGTCATGCAGGAATGTTACGAATCGTCGCTGACGTCTGAACTCGGCAGTATCTTTATCATGTACGGCGCCACCCGGCATTCCTCGTTTTCTGCCGCGCTGAACGTGTTCATCAAACATGCCGAGGAAGCGGAACTCACCGCCGGAAATGACATCATCATTGAAGAATCCGTTCGTAACAGCCGCTTGACGGCCGGGCGGAAAATCATCAGCGAATCAGACAAAGGCCGGGCGGTCGGCGGAGTCCTGACGGCGGAACGGTGCATCGAGTTGCAGGCGCTGGGGAGCGCCGCCGAAGCGGAAACCGACGTGCGCATTGCGGCGGAGGATGGGTTCGTCGTGTGCCGGAATGTGTACCCGGGCGTTTCCATAACGATCGGCGGCCTGCGTAGAATTTTCCGAAAACAGGCGGCGACCGGCGCGGTCTACCGAAAAATATTTCGCAAAGAAAAACAGCTGTATCTATCTGTGGTGACCCGTGAAACAAACGGCGATGAAGTGCGTTACGTCCCGGCGGGCCGTCCCGAGCCGCTGCTGAATCTCTGAGCGCCGCCGCGCAATAGGCATTGATTTTTGCCGTCGTATTGCTACCGTGCCCGGCATGCGATGAAGCGGGGCTTCGTCGCCTCAAGGAGGGCATTACATCAATGAAAAAAAGAATGCGGATACTGGGTTATGTGATCGGGATGTCGGCCATGCTGTGCGCGAGTCAGGTGTGGGCCGGCGAGGACTATGAACGCATCATTACGCGGGCGTATGAAGATGTTTTAAACCGCAAACCGGATCCCGGCGGCATGCGCAACTACCGCATTAAGATGATTGATGAAGGCTGGAGCGAAGAAGATGTCCGCAACGACTTGCGCAAAAGCGGCGAGGCCAAAAAGAGCGATGTGGACCTGATCATCAAGCGCGCCTACCAGGATTTGCTGGGTCGCAATCCCGACCGCGGAGGATACGATCAGTACAGCCGCCACCTGCGGGACGATGGCTGGAGCGAAGAGGATGTCCGCAACGATATTCGCAAAAGCCAGGAATACAAAAACAAGCATTGATTGATTGAGACCGTGAACAAGGCGCCGCCCGGCAAATGGCGGCGCCGTCTTTTTCCCACGATTGGAAAAACGCATCTCAAAAGTTCCAACGATTGGAAAAACAGGGGATGGATTTTCCAATGATTGGAAAAAGGCGGTTGGAA
>CAZISY010000018.1:4962-24917 GCA_964542025.1 uncultured Verrucomicrobiota bacterium | reverse complement strand
ACGATTGGAAAAACAGGGGATGGATTTTCCAATGATTGGAAAAAGGCGGTTGGAAAATGGAGGGGCCGCTCATGGATGGGATTGAAAACGCGGAGCCGAACGGCGAGCCGGAGGAGTTTGGTCCGCCGGTGCCTGGATTAAGCTGGGTGGTGCTGCATACGCGTCCGCGCGCGGAGAAAAAATTGGATCGGTTTTTGCGGGACCAGCTGTTCGCGAGTTATCTGCCCTGCCGAAAGAAAATTCACCGCTACGGGGCCCGTTGCCGGGAGTTCTTGAATCCCATGTTTCCGGGCTATCTTTTTGCGTTGGTTCCGGATGATCGGTTTGGTTTTGTAAAACAGAATCAGTATGTGGCCAACCTGCTGCCGGTGTTTAACCAGCAGGAGTTGATCGTGTTTATGAATCAGCTCCGTCAGGCGCTTCGGGTGGGGGACGAGTTGGATGTGCTGCCCTTCATCCGAAAGGGAAGCCGTGTGCGGGTGGTGTCGGGCCCGTACAAAGGCATTGAGAGCGAAGTGATCGAACTGCGCGGGCAATCCGTGGTGGTGCTTCAGATCGAAATCCTTCAGAAATCCGTGGCGCTTCCGGTGGATGTGTCCTGTCTTGGCCCGCTCACGGAATAAATAAATTACAAAATCACGATTCGTGATTGACCTGTCGGACTTGGATTTGCTACATCCCCGCGCACTATGGGACAGCAACTACGAGTCAGAGTAAAAAGAAAAGCGCGCGCTCGGCGTGAAAAACGCCTCAAAGGGCGCACCAACGCGGCGAAGTAATTCTTCGTCATTCCGGCGTTCATTCCGAAACCTCACACCCGGTTTTTGTAAATCGGGCGGGTGTGTTTTTTTGTGCGCCGGTTTTGTTGGGAGCATGGCGGGCGATGAAACGCCCTCATAACATAGATGACATCCGGAGGGGGATGTGCTATGTGTTTTGGCGTTTCATGCAATTCGTGACGGCGCATGGCGCCGAATGAACGAACACTATTAATCACGTTAACTACGGGTGCAAAAGATGATCGTGGTAGCCGATGACGACAGAATTCTGACTCAGTTACTGACCCGCCTATTGGAAGATGAAGGCTACGAGGTGCGCGTGGCGTACGATGGAAAAACGGCGTATGAACTTGTGCAGGATCCGAAATGCAAGGGCATGCTGCTGGATATCCGTATGCCGTGCATCAACGGCGCCGAACTGCTGATGCTGATGACTGCGGAGCAAAGCCGGGTTCCGGTGATCGTTATGGCCGGGTTCCCGGACTTCGACGAAAAGGAAATGAAAGAATTTCCCAATGTGAAGAAATTTTTCCACAAGCCGCTGTTTCCTGAAGACGTGTTGAATGCGGTTCGAAAGTATGCCCTGAAATGAACAGACTCTGCTCCCGCGCAAGGATGGTGGTCATCCTGCTGCTGATGGGCGGAGTGATGGGGTGTTCGTCGTTCGTCGAGCAGCGTCAGGTTTCCACCCGCCCGAATTACGGTTCCGGAAAGCGATTCAAACCGGTGGTGGCGGTTTCCAGTTTTGAAAACAGCTGCGGATTCAGCGGGCAGTGGGACCTGGGCTCCGGGATGGCGGACATGCTGACCACGGAGCTGATGGAGTCCGATCAGTATATCGTGCTGGAGCGCCGGCAACTGGATTCCGTACTCGGCGAAATCGTTCGTCAGGGGCAGGAGTTGTTCCGCCGGGAAGGGCGTGTGAATCAGGGGCGGCTGAAAAATGTACGCTATCTGATCAGCGGCGCCATCACTGATTTTACGGTGACGGGCGATTCTTCCGGCTGGTTCGGCTACAGCACCACGATTCGTGCCGGCGCCGGCGGGAGCAAATCACGAGTCAGCCTGCATCTCCGCCTGACCGATGTGGAAAGCGGTGAGGTGATTTCCAGCGTGGAGGCGGCCGCCACGGCTTCGGCGGGTTGGTTTTCCGCCGCGGTGAACTATAAAAGCATAGCGCTGGGCGGTGATTCCTTTTTTCGGACGCCGCTGGGCAAGGCGACGACCCGGGCGATACGCATTGCCGTGAAGCAGCTTTCCATCGCCGTTCCCAAAGAGTATTGGCACCCGCGGGTGGCGGATGCCGGACCGGATATGGTCGTGATCAATGGGGGCGATAACGCGGGCGTGGAGGCGGGTGATGAGTTTGTTGTACGCGAGCAGGGCCGGGATATTACAGACCCGGTGACCGGCGATGTGATTGAGCGGCTGCCGGGGCGGGTCATTGGCAAAGTGCGCGTGGAAGATGTGCAGTCGCTCTCTTCTCATGCGGCGATAATTGAAGGAACCGCTTTTCGGGGGTCGTATTTGGAGGCGTTGCAGTAACCGATGATTACTTTTCTGGAAGGACGTTTGGAGGAAAAACAACCCGCGCGTGTGGTGATGAACGTGGGTGGGGTCGGCTATGAAGTGTTTATACCGCTGAGCAGCTATGACCGGCTTCCGGCGGAAGGGAATACGCTGCGCATCCTCACCTATGACTGTGTTCGCGAGGATGATCACCTGCTTTACGGCTTTATGACGAAGGCTGAGCGCGAGCTGTTTCTGCTGCTTACCAATGTCAGTGGTATCGGCCCGAAAATCGCCATTTCCGCGCTGAGCGGCCTCTCCACGCGTGACTTCAAAGTCGCGGTGCTGAATGGCGATATCAAGCGGCTGAGTTCCATATCCGGTATTGGTAAAAAAACGGCGGAACGTATCATTTTGGAGCTGCGTGACCGGTTGAGTGCCGGCGAGGCGCTGGAAGCGATGTCCGGGGTTCCCGAGGAGGCCCCCGAGGATAAGCGCGCAAAGGATGCGGCGATGGCGCTGGTATCGCTGGGATACAAACAGGCCGACGCCTGGAAAATGATTCAGGCCGTGCTCGCCAATCTGCCGGCGGAAGCTGCGGTGGAAGAAGTCATCCGCGCCGCGCTGGCCGTTCGATAGACTGCGACGCCGTGTCACGCGGGGTGATGCCAACGCCGTTGCCCGGCCATGGCGGCCTTTTCGCTGCGAAATTCTCCAAATTAAAGATTGATTCCAGGCGGCGAACGTCTATAACCATCGGCTCTTTCGTTGGATGCCGAAAACCGTCTCCGCACGAAATAGTAACTTGACGCCGGACATCAGACGGTTATGATGCCCGCTCATTGTGAGGTAGAGAAATGAGTAAAATTTTAGATAAAATCGATCAGGAACAGCGCAAAAAAGAAGCGCCGACCAAATTTGAAGTGGGCGATATGGTTAGCGTTCATGTGAAAATCCGCGAGGGTGAAAAAGAACGCATTCAGTTGTACAAGGGTACCGTTATCGCCAAGAAGGGCAAAGGCGCCACGGAAACATTCACCGTTCGTCGCATTTCGTATGGCGAAGGCGTGGAACGCCTTTTCCCCATGCACTCACCCAGCGTGGTAAAGGTGGAGGTCGAGCGTCCGGGCAAAGTGCGCCGTGCCAAGCTGTACTACCTGCGCGAACTTTCGGGCAAGGAATCCCGCATCAAGGAACGCACTACCGCCTGATTCGGCGGGGAGGCTTCCCATGCTCTCGTTCGAGCAGGATGCCTGGCGGCAAAACTACCGCCGGGTCGCCGGAGTGGATGAGGCGGGTCGGGGGCCGCTGGCCGGTCCCGTGGTGGCAGCCGCTGTATTCGTTGCCGGGGATTTTCTGGTGGGCGAGGCAGGCGGCATCTTTAAAAAGCTTACGGATTCAAAACAACTCACGGAGAAAAACCGTGAGTTGTTTTTTTCTGTCTTAACCACATCTCCGCAGGTTCAGTACGGAGTCGGCATTGTTTCCGAAACGGAAATTGATGCGCATAATATTTTGAGGGCTACGCATCAGGCCATGGCTCATGCCCTGAACGCCATTCAGCCACTCCCGGATTATGCACTGGTGGACGGACTTCCCGTGCCGGGCCTGCCGTGTCCATCCCGGGCTATCGTGAAGGGCGATGCGCTCAGCTTATCGATTGCGGCCGCGAGTGTGATTGCCAAAGTGACCCGCGACCATCTGATGCTGGAACTGGATCGCCAATATCCGCAATATGGATTCGCGCGGCACAAGGGGTACGGTACGCAGGATCATTTGAAGGCCTTGCGGAAGTGGGGACCATCGGCCTGCCATCGGCGGTCTTTTCGTCCGGTGCGTGAAGCGGCCGGCGAAATTCCGTCCGAGCCCGAACAGCTGGAGCTGCTTTAACCGTCAGGGCGCTTCGCTGTAACCCAGTTGTTTAAACAAATTAGTGGATGCGTGAAGAAATTCCGCATGAGCCATTTTCTGAGTCCAGAGCGATTGCACGACGGCGTCCTGCTGGATCCGCGCATCATGCCAGCCCAGTGTGTTGAACTGCCACATTTCGGGCGCGTCCCAGTTACAGTTGATGTAACAAAGCGCCTTCACATCGTATTCCCGGATGAAATCAAAAACCGGGTCGAACCAGCCGCCCCAACTGACCGCTCCGTTGGTCGCGCTGATGCCGTGCGGTGAGGCTTCCGCCAGCATCAGGGGCTTTTTCAGGCTCCTCGCCAATTCCGCGACTTCGATCAAATGAGCGCGGTTTCCGGAGAGCGGACTGGCAAACAGGCTCGCTCCGATCCAGTCCACATACTCGTCGCCGGGATACCATTCCATCAGGTCGTAACGCGCGCCCGCGGCATAGGAATGCCAGACGTAGGCGGCATTGCTGACCCCCATGGCGTTGAAATGATCCACGATATATCGATAGGCTTCCACATAATGGACGGGATCATAGTTCGCCCAGTCGGCATCAAATTCATAGCCGATGCGCAAATAAACCGGGCGGTGAGTATCTGCAATCCAGCGGCCCAGCTTCTCAATGTTCTGGTCATACGAACCATAAAACACATTCTCAAGGACCCCGACCATATACAGGCCAATTTGAATGACGGAGTTTGAATAGGTGTCGGCCAGGTGCTGTCCGAATTGAGGCCCGCCGCCTTTTGAAGAACGGTTGGTCAGTCCTTCTGCGTTTTGAATGGACGTGTAAAACATCACGCCGCCGGGCTTGATCCCGTTGGCTGCCGTATACGTGTAAATGGAGTTGGTGTCCTGGCCGATCATCACCAGAATCTTCCCTTCCGGCGGAACGAAACAGTTCAGATTGGTTTCCACGGCCACACGAAAATACATCGGGACATCAATGCGGGTGATCGCCGATGTGACGGGCGCCTGCCGGTACGAATCCCAAACGCGCCACGGGCCCGTGAGCAGGTTGGGGGACCATTCGAGCGTAAATACGGCGTTGGTGTTTTCGTTGGTCCAGCACAAAGACCCGTTGGCATGCAGGCTAAGATCGGTGGCTTCCGCCCCGGGGCCCGCCCAAAGAAATCCGGCGATGACAACGACAGCCGCAGACAACGTCAGGTGATGACAGCGCATGGGATCCCGCTCCTCTTTTTGTGGGCAAAGGGTACCGCCCTCCTTTTCCAATGGCAATCGCTTCTGCGCGTAATTATCGGCCCGTGCATCACCGAAAGAAGCCGCTCGAAATATGGCATGGCGGGATTCGATGCCACTGCTTGCGTTTATGATGTTTTCTCTACCAGGCGTCCATTAATGTACTTGTGCAGAATGCTGGAAATAAGCGTTTGGTAAGGCAAGCCCTCGTGAAGGGCCGTCTTCTGGAATCGGACCAGATCGCGCTCCGCCATGCGAATATTTACGCGTTTGTCTTTTCGCAACGTCGCGCGTGCAGCCTCGCGGTAGCGTGTCGATTCCTGCTTGAAGTTTGGAATCTGTTTCCATTCGCCTCGTTCAACAGAATCCAGCAGCTCTTTTTCTTCTCGTGCCGCTTTCATTATGAGTCACCTCCCAAGTATTGTTTGGTCATTTTGCGACTGGGAATAATCGTCTTGAGAAAGATCACCTCGTTATCCTCCACGAATGGCACAAGATAGGCGTATCCTTCCATATTGACGATGAAGATCCGTTGGCCGGGATATCGGCTCTGATTGGGATGCTCAAGGGTGTCGAGCAGTCCCCCGCGGCTCAGATGGAAGACAACGTCTTCAAACAGGAGGCCGCGTTCCTGACGCAGCCATTCGTTTTTATCATCATTCCAATCGTACAAAATCATGAAGCGAAAATATCACCATGTGTGCGTTTTGGCAACAGCCCTTTCTTTGGTATCTGGCCGCCCGACCATGCAGGGCCGGCCCTTAAGAAATGACAACGGGTCTGCGGAGTGGTCCCCGGGTCAAGAAAACTAAAGATTTCGGACTGAACTTTCACATGCAATAAAAGGCGGGCAGGAAGTCCACCCCGCGAAGCACTGCTTCCAAACCATGTGGTTCTATTCGCGTGATACGTGCGATTCGCGATCCGGTTCCCGCTCTGGCATGCAACTCCTGAATGCTGGTTTCTGACTCCGGAATTCCGTGCAGATTGCAACTTCTTACAATCGCACCCGTGCATCACCGAAAGAAGCTCGCAACATACGACGATCAACCGCCAATGAGTCATGTGAAAAAAGTAAGCAATATGAAAGTATTATTACCGGTTCGCCCCGGCCATCCAAATGAAGCCGCTATTCTCGCTGCTGTATTTGTTCAAAAAGGGCCTTCCGAATGATATCCGGATTATTCGAAAAATTGACGTAAAACTCAGCATCCCACTTCTTTTCGTATATATCCACCCCTGCGTCTTCAAGATTGGCAAGCATCATCCGCACAACTTGAGAGGTCGGCGAATGTTTGAATCCATTGGCATCGATGACCCATAGTGCCTGATCAAGCGATACGCGATGCGTCTTTTCGGCATTCCACAGCAGAAATCCCCATATGAACGGAATCGCCAACCCTACTGCGGAAGACAGCACGATAATTTTTATCATCCTCTTCATCGTTCTTCGGCCCCACCATTGAGTTTTACGTTTGGTCCGTAAGCGACATCATTTTCACGCTCTTATTCTGCTTCTTTCATCCCTCACTGCGTCTAGTCCTCTGATCCGTTCATTGCCGGATAATGGTACATCATGCAGATGGTGCGTCAACCGGCATTCCGTATATCAACAGATGCGGCCGTTTTGAAAAGGAGCGGCATCCAGCAGTGGACTTTTTGGCGGCATCCTGCTTTAATTTCGGGCCATGACGTCCCGCAAAATAGCAGTGATTACCGTGGGCCGATCCGATTTCGGCATTTACCGTCCCATCCTCCGGCGGATTCGGCAGGATTCCGCGCTGGAACTGATGCTGATTGCGGGCGGCGGGCATTTGGATGAAAAGACCGGTCGCACGATTGATGAAATTCGCCGGGAAGGATGGAGCATCGCTGCGGAATTTCCCATGCCGCGGGGGGATGACACCCCCGAATCCACGGCGTGCGCCATGGGTATCGGGGTGTCGGCCCTGGCCGGTATATATGCCCGACTGCGTCCGGATATTCTCGTGCTGCTGGGTGATCGGTATGAAATGTTCGCAGCGGCATCGGCGGCCATTCCGTTTAATATCCCCATCGCGCACATTCACGGCGGGGAGCGCACGGAAGGGGCGATGGACGACCAGTTTCGGCACGCCATTACGAAGATGAGTCATCTGCATTTCACGGCGGCGGCTGAATATGCCCGGCGCGTGATTCAGATGGGGGAGTCACCCTGGCGCGTGACCATCAGCGGGGCTCCCGCGCTGGATAATTTTAATGACATGCCATGGCTTGGCCGCGAAGAGCTGGAGCAGGAATTGAAGATGTCGTTCTCCTCATCGCCCCTGCTGGTTACGTTTCATCCCGTGATTCGCGAGGGATCTCCGGAAGAGCAGATTGCCACGCTGCTGAGTGCGCTGTCCGAACGGACGGAGCCCATCGTGTTCACCTATCCGAATGTGGACCCGGGCAGCTCGCCGATCGTTGAAGCCATTGAGCATTTCGCGGAAAAGAATCCCCGATGCCGGGTTTTTCAAAATCTGGGTGTGCAGCGCTACTTTTCGCTGATGAACATAGCGGCGGCCATGGTGGGCAATTCTTCCAGCGGACTGGTGGAGGCGGGGTCGTTTAAATTGCCGGTGCTCAACATTGGCGCCCGGCAGGATGGCCGCATCCGCGGTCCGCACGTCCTGGATGCCGCCTGTGAACCGGAGTCCATCCGGCAGGGGCTGACTCGCGTTCTTGATCCGGCCTTTCGCGAGGGGCTGCGGGACATGCACAATCCCTATGGCGCGGGCCATGCGGCGGAAATTATCACAGAGCGGCTGAAAACCATTCGGTTGGATGCGCACCTCCTTCAGAAACGTTTTTTTGATTTGCCGGAACCATCCCGTGGGTCATCATGATGAATGAACAGGCACTGAAGAATAAAAAAATATTGGTCACCGGCGCCAGCGGAGGCATTGGAATGGCTCTGGCCAAACGCCTGGCTGAAGTCGGGGCACTGGTGCTGGGATGCGGACGCAATCCGCTTCGTCTCCAAAAGTTGTCCCACTGCGTTCCGGGCGTTCCCATTCCCTGGGTGATGAGTGACTTTACAAAACCGGGGGCGGTGGACTCGATTTTCGCCTGGATTGATCAGCACTGGAACGGTGAGTTGGATGTGCTGATTCATAATGCGGCAACGCCGATTAACAGCGCGGCGGTGGATGCGCTGACGCTGAAGGACATCGATGACACTTTCGCGGTGGGTCCGGTGAGTGCGCTGCATCTCATTAAAGAATCTGCCCGGCGAATGCGGCGGGGCTCGCGCATCATCCTGACGTCATCGGGCGCAGGGCACAACGGGTTTGCTGCCATGTCGTCCTACTGCGGATCGAAATTTGCTCTGGAAGGCATCACGCAGGCCGTCGCGGAGGATCTGTTTAAAGTGGGGGTGACCATCAATACGGTGGCGCTGCCTTCGGTGAAGACGGAGTTCAGTAAGGTGCATTTCACGCCGCAGGAGTATGAGCAGTTTCCGGAACCCGGCCAGGTGCTGGAACCGTTTCTGTACCTGCTCTCGGATCGCACCGCGCGGTTCACCGGACGATCCGTTTTTCTGCACGAACACATGATCACGGAGCGCCCCGACCTGCCTCCGATTCGAAAGTATCGCAGTCTTCAGCCTTCGCTGCTGCCCATGGTGCGCCGCGATCTGCAGGAACAGGGCTACGCGGAAAACATGGTCAAGGTGGATCTCGGCGAAGCGCCGTTTCCACCGTCGCCCCGCGTAACGGAGGCGGTGATGCGCTGGATGCAGGGACCGCACACGCAGGAGTATCCCGATCCGCGCTGTCGTGATCTCTGCGCCTGCCTGGCCCGCCGTCATGCGCTGACGCCGGAACATTTTCTGCCGGCGCCGGGCTCTTCAGAAATTCTGGCGTGGATTCTGGATCAGCTTGTGGATTCCGGGAGCGACATTGTTGCCGGGAGTTTCTGTTTTCGGGTCTTTAATTGGATGGCGCAAACGCGGGGCATCCGCGTTATGACGTATACGAATCGTCAGACCAGCCATGATCTCATGCAGGTCTTTTCCTGCGTGACTCCGCAAACGCGGTTGGTCTATCTGGATTCGCCGAGCAATCCGATGGGGGATGTGATTAAGGCCGACACGTTCCGGTGGTTCATGGATCGTCTGCCGGCGCATGTCTGGGTGCTGGTGGATCATGCGTATCAGGATTTCGTGACGGATTCCGGGGGCGTCGACACCACGACGGCCGAATGGCTGGCGCATCCCCGGCTGCTCAGTGTGCGGACGCTTTCCAAGAGTCATGCGCTGGCGGCCTGGCGGGTGGGGTATCTGGCCGCGCACCCCGACACCATTCGCGCCATTCAGGGCAGCGTGATTCCGTTTTCTCTTTCCGCGCCCGCGCAGGTGGCCGCCATGGCGGCGTTGGAGGATCAGGAATATTCCAGCCAACTGATGGCTCATTATCTTGCAGAACGCCGACGTATTCGGGCCCGCCTGGATGAACTCGGCATTCCGTATTGGCTGGGGGAGACCAGTTTCACGTCCGTCTACTGGCCGGGCGTTTCCGCCGTGTATGACAAGGCTGTCGCGGAGAACATCGCCATTCCGCATCCGGACAACGATCAGTTTTTCATAGCCGCCATCCGCGACACCGAAAGCAATAACCGGGTGCTTCATTTTTTGGAAACGTATTATCCTGCCGAACACCGTCACCCGCCGGCCTGAGCGGATACGCTTTTCAGGTCAGAATTCTATTCCTTCCCGCGCGTCGATGCCCCGATCATAATAGTGCTTTTCGGGGCGCATTTCGGTGACGAGGTCGGCCCGGGCGATGAGTTCGGGCGGCGCGTGGCGTCCGGTGAGGAGGACTTCGGTGCGCGGGGCTTTGCGGTTCAGCAGGGCCAGTACGCGCGCGGTATCGATCAGGCCTTTGTGCAGGCAGACGTTGATTTCATCGAGGACCAGCAGATCATATTGTCCGGACATGAGTGCCTGTTCGGTGTGAATCCATGCGGCGTCGACGTGATGCCGCTGAGCGTCGGCCCCGGTCATCTCAAAAGTTTCGCTGCCGTACTGAAAAAGTTCGCACTCCGGGAAGCGTTCACGCAGGGCGATCTGTTCTCCGGTATAGCCGCCGCCCTTCAGAAACTGAATGATGCACACGCGGCGGCGGTGTCCGAGAGCGCGCAGAGCGAGCCCGAAGGCGGCGGTGGTTTTTCCTTTGCCGTTCCCCGTGTAGACCTGAATCAATCCTGTTTGTTTTTCCTGCATAAGGGTGGCCTTATCCGATTGGGCGTGCGACCGCGCAGGCGCCGAGCAGGAGGAGCGCGGATTCCAGAATTTCGCTGGTGGCGCCGAGGACATCCCCGGTGATACCGCCGATGCGGCGGCGACTGTACGCACCAACGGCTTTTTGAAGCAGGACGGCAATACCCCAGGCGACGATGCCGTAACGAATGCCGAGGAGGCCAATGCCGAGAAGCATGCCGATCAGCCAAGCCGTATTTCGGTGTTTGCGTTCGGCGCCGTCAATGAATCGGGATACGATGCCCTGACGGCGCGCGTAGGGTTGTTCCACGATTTGGCCGACCTGTCCCATGCGGGAGAGCACATAGGCCAGGGGAATCCAGCCCCAGGCGCCGGCGCGGATGATCCCATGCAGGCATACGGCTTTGAGCAGCAGATTCAGCACCAGCGCCATCACGCCGAATGCGCCCATATGCGAATCCTTCATGATTTCGAGCACGCGTTCCGATGTGTGGCCGCCACCGAATCCATCGGCGCAATCGGCCAGTCCATCGAGATGAAAGCCGCGCGTGAGGAGGGTGCTTTCGATGAGTAAAAAGACGGCAGTGATCGGTGCGGAGATCGGGGCAAGAATCATCCCGGACAGCGCGAGGATGCCGCCGAGAACGAGACCGACGACCGGGAACCAGTAGAGGGCGTCGGAAAAACGTTCGGCATCCCGTCCGGGTGCGGGCAGGATGCTGAGTGTGCGGAATGCCGTGGTTATGCCGTGAAAAATATTCATTTCATCGAAAATCCCAATCCGCTGAACGTAGCCATTTCGTTATATAAATGCACGCCGGATTCCAGCAGCGGGATGGCCAGCGCGGCGCCGGTGCCTTCACCCAGGCGCAAATCGAGATCGAGCAGCGGGCGCGCACCGAATTGCCGGAGGAAGAGGCGGTGTCCATTTTCCGCAGAACAGTGGCCGAAGAATAGATAATCCTTCACATCCGGGTTCATCGAAACGGCCACCAGTGCGGCGGCCGACGAGATGAATCCATCCACCATCACCGCGCAGCGGGCGGCGCAGGCTCCGAGAATCATGCCGCAGATGCCGGCGATTTCAAGTCCGCCTACGGCGGCGAGGATGCCGAGGGGTGAGTCGAGCCGATTGGCATTCACGGTGAGCGCGCGGCGTATGGCGTCGGTTTTTCGTTGCAGGGCGGCATCGTCAATACCTGTTCCGCGTCCGGTGACTTCCGCGGGATCGAGCCGAAGCAGCGCGGCGTAGAGGGCCGATGAAGGCGTGGTGTTGCCAATGCCCATTTCGCCGGTACCGAACACCGTGATGCCCTGGGCGGCGCCTTCGCGGGCCAGACGCGCACCGGTCAGGATCGCACGCGCAGCCTCATCACGCGACATGGCGGGACCGCGGGCCATGTTGTCGGTTCCGCGTTTGATGTTGGCCTGAATCAGGCGCGGATGGTCGGGCAGTGCCGCGGCCATGCCGATATCCACTACTTGCGTTTCAATGTTGGCCTGGCGGCAAAGCACGGTGATGGCGGCGGTGCCGTCGAGCATGGTTTTCGCCATCACCTGCGTGACGGATGATGGAACCGCCGAGACGCCTTCCGCTGTGACCCCGTGATCGCCGGCGAAGATGAATATCTTTTTGCGTCCAACGATGGGTGGAACCGTCCGGCGGATCATGGCATAACGCAGTGCGAGCTCTTCGAGGCGTCCGAGACTTCCGGGCGGATGGGCGAGGTCATTCAGATGCTGCTGGAGCGTATCGCGCAGGGAGATGTCGACGGGTTGAATTTCAGCGAGGAGTGTCTTCAGGCTGGTTTCTGCGTCCATGGTGTGTTTCCTTATTTAAGTAGATTCGTGGTGTGCGCCTTTGATCGTCATGGGGATGCCTGAGACCGTGAACACCACGTCATCAGCCAGCGCGGCGACGTCCTGATTGAGGAATCCGGCGCGGTCGCGGTATTCCCGGGTCATGGCATCGTGCGGAATGATGCCCATGCCCACTTCGTTGGTTACGAGGATGACATCCGCCGACACAGTGCGCACAGCATCCAAAAAGCGGGGAATCTCTTCGTCGGCCCCGCCGTAGTGCATGAGGTTGCCCAGCCAAACCGTCAGGCAATCCACGAGAATCACGTCGGCCTCCCGGACCGAGAGCAGAGCGTCAGCAAGCCGGAGGGGTTCTTCGACGGTGCGAAAGGTGTCGCCGCGTTCGGCGCGGTGGCGTTCGATGCGGGCGCGCATTTCGTCGTCGAAGGCTTCCGCCGTGGCGACGAACACGCGGCGCGGATAGCGCAGAGCGCGGTCGAGTGCGAAGCGGCTTTTTCCGCTGCGGCTTCCGCCTGTGACGAGCAGAATGTGGTTGTGGGAATCAGCCATAATACGTCATTCCTTTTTTAGGCAGCGATACGCCGCAGGCCCGGAGCGCGCGCATGGAGTCCGTGAAATGTTCTTCGCTGAAAATTTCCACGGTCAGCACTCGCTCGGCGGCGCGCCCATCGGCATTCAGCCATGCGAGCCATTGTTTCAGAACGGCGGGACTCAGCACGCCAAGACCGAGGTGATCCTGATCGCCGCTGACCCCGTGCAGGTGGATGATGCGTGTTCGCGGCAGATAATGACTGATCGTTTCCTCGACCGGCTGGCCGCTCAGCACAAGATGGCCGACATCCAGACAAATGGAAAGGTTATGCTCTTCAATGATCGGGTCGGCGTAGTGCAGGGGGTAACTGAGTGTTTCCACACAGAGGCGGTCGGGGGGCAGCCCGGCGGCGAGGAGTTCCTGCACGGAGCGATGGAGTTGATTCTGCCAGCGCGGAATATCGGCGCTCGGTGGATTGCTGTGTCTGGTATCGGCATGAAAATGCACCAGGTAGCCCAGCGGCCCGACCGCCTCCATTAACTGAAAAACCCGTATCCATTTTTGCACGGAAGAGGCGCGTTCCGCTTCGTCGGCGCTGCCCACGTTGGCATCGAGCGGGAAATGAACGGTGTAGGTGAGGTCGTGCGCGGCGGCGGCTTCACGCAGGCGGGTGATGGTGTCGGCATTGGGGAGGTTGGAGTATTCGTCCGACTCGAACAGAATCAATTCGATGTCCTGCACGCGGTCTTTCAGAAATTCGATGTTCGGCAGGATATCCGCCGGAATGATGTAGGAACTGGTTCCCAGTCGAAAAAATGGTTTTTCCATATTCATAAACACCGCATGCTGGCTGAGGAGGGATAGTTTACCGGCATTCGCGATTCTGTATATGGCAAAATCCGGGAAAATACTCATTCTCTTTTTCGCGTCCTTCCGCCATTTGGTTTGATGGTTGGACGTATTCCCGGTCAGCATGGTATCATTACGACTGAGCTGACAATCAGGGCATTCAAGAAACCACGCAATCAGCACGATTATGATAGCTGACGTAAAGACCTGATTAACGCGATTCACGATCGAAAGGACAGTACAATGGACATTCCTCGGATATTCAACATTATGGAAAGCGCTCACCGCATTCATAATCCGATCACCCCCGGAAAACTCGCTGCACTCGGCGAGGCGCTGCGCTTGGAAGCGGGGGAGCGGGTGCTCGATCTCGGCAGTGGTTCGGGCGAGATGCTGTGTACCTGGGCACGCGATCACGGCATTGTCGGTGTCGGCGTTGATATGAGCCCGTTATTCACCGAGCAGGCAAAGCGGCGTGCGGAAGAACTTGGCGTCGCCGGGCAGGTTCGCTTCATTCATGATGATGCGGCCGGTTATGTTTCCGACGAGAAGGTCGGGGTGGCCGCCTGTGTCGGCGCCACATGGATTGGCGGGGGCGTTGCCGGAACGATTAAACTTCTGGCGCGCAGTCTGCGCCCCGGCGGGATACTCCTCATCGGCGAGCCCTGCTGGCGGCAGTTACCATCGACAGAAGAGACGGCCAGGGGGTGTCTTGCCCACGCGATCTCCGACTTTCTCATGCTTCCGGAGCTTCTCGCCTCCTTTGGCCGCCTTGGTTGCGACGTTGTGGAAATGGTGTTGGCCGACCAGGACGGGTGGGATCGATACGAGGCCGCCAAATGGCTCACCATGCGCCGATGGCTTGAAATCCATCCCGATGATGAGATGGCGACAGAGGTTCGCGAAAAACTGACTTCGGAACCCGTACGCTATGCCGCCTATACCCGTGAGTACCTGGGGTGGGGCGTGTTTGCTCTTATGCTGCGGGGATAAATAAGCGAGGGAATGGGACGCGCAACACGCAGGGACGCAGGGGGAGCATTTGCGAGAGACACTGATTGATGTGTCCGTATGCTCATCCTGTGGACGATAATTGCCATTGACGGTCCACTATCCGCCCACATATCCTTCCTTACACAATATGAAGGGTCATAGAAATGCGGAATAACCCGGACAACCCCGGCATATTACGGAATAAGGAGAAAACCATGCGAACTGTGCTATCGTTACCAGTGATATGCCTGGCACTGTGTGTAAACGTGTCTTGCTCAAAAATTGAACAATCGCCGCGCGAACCCTGGACGAGTGATTGGACAATTCTTACAACGTGGGGGGACGGAGGAACGCCTTCCCGTGATTTTGACAAGGCATGGTATTCGGGAGAAATGATTCCGGGAGAATACACCAACCGTCCTTACTACGATGCGTCCAATAGTCATTCCGGTATATTGGAACTCCATCCCATTTCGGACAAAGAGCCGGCCATGCTTCGCTTCACCGGTACAATTCCTCTGGACCGGCCAATCCTGGTGGTGGATGCCGGGGGAAATGTGAACGGAGACTGCATTCTCAAGTGTGTCGTGAACGATTTGCCCATTGGTGAATACGTTCTGGATGGAAGTAGTTGGACGGCATGCGCCTTTGATCTGTCCCAATATTTGGGCACACCCATCACGCTTGAACTTTGGAATTGCGCGGGCGGTAAAGATCCATGGCATTTCGAGCACTGCTACATTGATCAAATACGTTTCCAAAACAAGTGACGCAATCAAGAGGTACGTGAAAAACCTGCTGGTAATGGTGCTCATATGTGCATGCAGCTCCTGCGCTACTCCCTTTGTGTGGAAACATACCAATCCCACCGAGTTTGTGGCTCTGGAAAACAATGAGGAGACCCGGCAATTGATCGAAGAGAACGGACTCGCGTTTTATGAGGATTGCGGAGGCCAATTTCTATATGTTGAAAAAACAGATATTCGGAAGTTTCAGGACTATTCACTGCGGACGCTCGGCGTTCCCATAGCCGTTGTCGTGGATACGGCAATCGTCATTCTTGTGGTTGCTGTCGTAGTATACGGTTCCCCATACTATGTACCATCTTCGGGGTATGGCCAGAGCCGGCCGGCGCCTCAGCAACCTGATGTGACAGACTGCGGTGATGAGTTGGTGCCGTTCCTTGTGCCGGGAACAGGCCATTGATCATTCGCAGCATTGGAATGAGAAAATGAAAAATGAAAAATGAAGAATGAAAAATGAAAAATGCAAAGTGAAGAATGGAAAAGGGGCTTGGTGATCGGGAAAATCCTGTTTGTCCGGTCAAAAAATATTTCGGATCAGACGGAGGCTTTGCCCGGACGGGGAATGCAGAACAGTGGCGCGGCGGCGTGGTGAATTCTGCAAAAAAGGCGTGGCGTTTTCCTGGAGCTGAAACTATGTTGGGGCGTTCAGGCGTACATGCCGGATTTTGGGAAGGAGCAGAAGACGATCATGGAAATTCGATACTGGAATAAAGAACGCGAAACGATGGATCGGGAAGAACTGGAAAAGTTGCAGTTGAGCGAACTCCGGGCAACCATCGATCAGGCTCTGAAAACAATATTTTATAAACGCCGTCTGAGCAAAATCGGCCTGACCTCAGGGCAGGATATTATTTCGCTGCGGGATCTTGAAAAAATTCCGTTCACCACCAAGGACGATTTGCGCGAAGCCTATCCCGACAAGCTGCTGGCCGTTCCTCAGGATGAGGTGGTTCGTCTGCACACGTCCAGCGGGACCACCGGGACACCGACGGTTATTTATCATACGCAGCGCGATCTGGATCGCTGGACCGAGTTGACGGCACGGGGCGCTACGGCGACCGGCGTCACGCGGAGCGATGTGTTTCAAAACATGATGACATATGGTCTTTTCACGGGCGGGCTGGGATTGCATTACGCTGCGGAACGCATCGGCATGACGGTGATTCCGGTGAGTTCCGGCAATACGCCGCGGCAAATGAAACTGATGCGGGATTTTAAAACGACGGTGATCCACGCCACGCCGAGCTATATTCTGCACATTCATGCCAAGCTGGCGGAAGAGGGATACCGCGTGGAGGATTTCTGCCTGAAACGCGCGTTCATCGGCGCGGAGGCTCATTCCGAAAGCACCCGGAAAAAAATCGAGGAGCTGTTCCGGATGGACGTCTATAATTCCTACGGCATGAGCGAAATGAATGGTCCGGGGGTGGCCTTTGAATGCGTTTACAAAGAGGACATGCACATTTGGGAAGATGCGTATCTGGTGGAAATGATCAAGCCCAGGGCTTCCGAGCGGGTGGCGGACGGGGAAGAGGGCGAACTGGTGCTGACTACGCTCCAGCGCGAAGCCACGCCGCTTTTGCGTTATCGGTCGGGTGACCTGACGGCGCTGAACGCAGCGCCGTGCGCCTGCGGGCGGGTCCATCGCCGCATCAAGCGCATCCGGGGCCGTGCGGACGATATGATGATTATCAACGGAGTGAATATTTACCCCTCCACGATTGAATCGATCATCATGTCAGTGCCGGAAGTGGGGACCAATTATCAGATTTGCATCGACAAGCAGGGGTCGCTGGATCGGCTCACCGTGCGCACGGAAATTTACAGCAAGATGTTCACCGGCGACATCAAGGCGCTGGAGGCATTGAAGGTTCGCATTCGGGAAAAGCTGAAGAGCGCCATCATCATTTCGCCGGTGGTGGAACTGCACGAGCCGGGCGCGCTTCCGACGTATGAGGGCAAGGCGGTGCGCGTGTTTGATCAGCGTAATAAAAACGACTGAGAAAGGGGTGGGTTGTGACCAAGCAAATCAATGTGTTCGTGGAAAACAAGCCTGGGCGCTTCAAGAAAATTACGGGGATACTGGCCGAAAACGGGATCAATATCCGCGCCATAGAAATTCAGGACCGGGGCGATTACGGCATCATGAAGCTGCTGGTGAACGATCCGCGCCTGGCCCATGTGGTGCTGACGGAAGCCGGGCTTGCGGCGGCGTTGCGCGATGTGGTGGCCATAGCCATCGAGGACAAGCCGGGTTCGCTGTTCCATCTGGCCGAACTGATCAATGACCGGGGAATCAACATGCTGGACGCCTACGGATTTGTTACGCAGACGCAGAAAGAAGCCATTTGGTGCGTGGAAGTGGAACACCCGGAAGACGTGGTGCGTCTGGTGAAAGAAGCGGGTTACCGGGTGCTGTCGGAAGACGAACTCTACGAATCGTGATTACTTCAGGGGCACGTCGGCGGAGTTGATGTCCCGTTCCAGCACCGGGATGAATCCGAGAAAGAGTTTTGTTTCCCTGCGCTGCACGGTTCCGTACTGATTCATTTGCGCTGTCTGGCGCGTGGTACATCCTGCGGGCAGAATGACCGCGAGCAGGAGCAGCAGGGTAATAAGCTGTTTCATCGTTGGTCTCCTGTCAGGGGTTGAAGTTTTGGGCAGCGCCGGCGTCCAGCGTTCCGATGCCGTAGTAGGCGTCCCGTCCGGAATCCCCGGCATCCGTCAATGATTCGGCCAGGGCGTTTAGAGCCTGCTGGGCTCCCGCATTGGTATTTCGTGATAGGTAGGACGCGATGGTTTTGGACACATAGGCGGCTGCCGCCGAGGTGCCCATGTAGCTGCCGGCAGGGCCGTTATAGCCCACCGGAAAGACGGCGGCCCCCGGAGCCGCCAGATCCACAAAGTCTCCGTAATTGGATTTTTCCCAGCGTGTGCCGTCGCCCGTGACGGCGCTTACGGCCAGTACACCGGGATACGCGGCGGGGTAGACGGCTTTTCCGGTGGCTTCATTTCCGGCCGAGGCCACGATGATGGCGCCGCGGGCCTGAGTGTAGGTAGTGATTTGTCTCAGAAATGCGCTGTC
Source organism: uncultured Verrucomicrobiota bacterium (assembly GCA_964542025.1). Lineage (GTDB taxonomy): Bacteria > Verrucomicrobiota > Kiritimatiellia > RZYC01 > RZYC01 > JAQVYB01. Next base: position 6,193 of record CAZISY010000018.1, on the reverse strand, counting down.
GGTTTCGGTGCCCCAGCTCATATTGATGACTCGTGCGCCGTGAGCGAGTGCATAGTCCACGGCGCGGAGGAGTTCAGCGGTGGAGGTATAGCCGTTGGCGTCGAACGCGCGTATGGCGAGCAGCGCGACGGTTTCATCATCAGGCAGACCGCCATCGGGGACGATGGCGCCGGAGGCGATCAGAGCCATCTGGGTGCCGTGTCCGGCCGGGTCGGAGATTTGCCCTTCCGGATCAAAGGTGTCATAGGCGCCGACGATGGCATTTTGGAGTTCGGGGAGCAGGGTGAGGCCGCTGTCCAGTATGGCGAGGGCATTGCCGGTGGAGGCGGAGTCGGGCGGATTCACGGGGCGGAGGCGGGCGGACGGGGAGGCGGAGAGGGGCGCGTACTCGCCGGAGGGCATGCGGTAGGCGTAATTGGGTTCCACCTGGCGGATGATGCTGTTGTTCACGAGCTGCGTAACGAGTGCTTCGATGTTGGTGCCGGGCGGGAAGCGGAGGCGGTAAATACCGAGTGAGGGATTGGCTTCGATCACCGTGGCGCCGAGTTGTGCCAGGAGGAGTTGAAAGGCTTCCAGCGTGGTGCCCGGAGCGAGCGTGATCAGGAGCTCATCCGCCACGAAATCATTTCCATTCCAGCCGTGGACTACATTCAGGTTGCGGTTGACGGGGAGTGGGACGGCTTCAGCTTCCCGGCCGATCCGGAACACCCGCAGGGCGCCGAGTTGCGGAGCGCCGTTGGTCATATTCCAGATCAGGGCGTATCCGAGCGGGTGAACCAGTTTGGCGATGGCGGATTCTATGTCCTCGCGCTGAATATTCATGGTTACGGTTTGTCGGATTTGCGGATCCACCTCCACGCGCACGCCGAACTCGGCCAGGGCACGCAGTACGTCGCGCAGATCTTCCCCGTCGGCCTGAATGGAAAGATCGGTATTGTGCAGAAAAACTTCGGCGGCTTCGGACTGATGTGGACAAATCACGAAAAATAACGGGACAATAAAAAGCGAAATGATGATGCTGGTTTTTAAGTGCATGGCGTATAATATAGCGTGGAAACTTAAGGATGGCCAGTCAGCCTTTACAGATTGTTGCCCGGGTGTGAAGTGTGGAATCCTCTTTGAGGATGCGGCTTGGATATCAGATGGAGCATGGCGTGAGCAAACGAAATACCATTTGCGGGATTGGATTACTGGCGGCTCTGTGCGCAGGGGCGGTCAGCGCCCGGGACTC
>CAZISY010000018.1:1990-4862 GCA_964542025.1 uncultured Verrucomicrobiota bacterium | reverse complement strand
CAGGGCAAATGGGACCCCGACGGCGCGCCGAACCGCAGTCCGAAAAAACGTCGTTATTGGATGTGGATATTGCCGAAGAACTGTCCGGTGCTGAAAAGAAAACCGAATCCGGATGGGGTTGGCTGGCGGATGATGTGCAGAAAGCCCGCGAAAATGAAGGGGAGTCGGGTGCCCGTACGGAGCAGGAGCATGCGGAAGACGATGCGTCTGCCGGGTCTGAAAACGAAAAACGCCCGCAGATAACGGATTCGCTGGGGATCGCATCACGGAGCAGCAATACGGAACGAACTCCGGCAAAAATGAGCGGCACGGCGTCTGCGCAGTCGGTTGCGGCCAAGGTGGACGATGCTGAATCCCCGGGTCGTTCCGGGACTCGTTCGGCCGCGGCCTCGGATCAGTTGCTGTCCTCCTGGGAGCAGGAGATGGGACTTGCGGAGCCCGGGAATCGTGAAAAGGACGCCCTGCCGCAAACACGGAAAATTTTAGAAGAGCTGACACGGTCTGAGATTCGCCCGGCGGAATCCACCCCTGATTCGTCGACGTCCTCCAAAGGAATTACGACATCCTCTGAAAAAGAAACGACAGCTGTGACTACCCGGTCCTACTTGGGTGGGACGGAGAAAACAGTATCGGGCGGGGCGTCGTCTTCCGGTTTTTCGCCCTATCGATCCAGTTATTCGCAGGGGATTTCCATGTATGATCGAAAGCCTCTTTCGCCGTTCAGGCAGGGTGCAGGAACATCGTTCGCCACGGAATCCCGGGGATTTGACCGAAAGGCGTCTATAGATAGCGGTACGCCGGCATTTAATAACAACGAATCTTTGCAAACGCCGGCATCGCCTTCCACATCGCTGGACGCGTTTAGGCAGATTCACCGGAGTTCGGGGTCGATTCGTCCTTTTGAAACGGATCTCAACTCACAGCGGTGAGAATTGCCCCGGGAGTATAGCACTCAGGCATCGGGTGAGGGCTGTTGATCAGGCTGTGCGGAGGGTTTTGTGCGCCATCGCCGGTGTATCCATATCCAATCGGCGGGATTGGCACGAATATAGTCCTCAAGGATTCGGGTATAGGTTTGCGTGGCCAGCCGAATAGTTTCCGGTTCGCGGTCCGCCGGCGGTTCCAGGGCGGGCATGACGCGGATGAGGTGACGTCCATCCGGTTGGCGCTTGATGAAAATGGGGACGATCGGGGCCTGGGACTGCGCGGCCATGTAGGCCAGACCGGGCGAGGTGCAGGCGGGCTTCCCGAAGAAGTCGACGAAAACGCCCTCGGTGTTGATCATATTTTGGTCGAGAATAAAGCCGATGAGTTCGTTGTTTCGCAGGGCCTTCAGGCATTGGCGATACGCATTGTGGGAGGGTAGAAACTGCACGCCGAAACGCTCGCGGATATCCAGCCAGAGGCGGTTCAGCGATTCCTGTTTGATTTTTTTTGTGATGACGGTCAGCGGGTAGCCGAAGCGGGGTGTGACGGTGCAGAGGAGATCCCAGCTTCCGATGTGGCCGGTCAGTACCAGTGCGCCTTTTTTCCGTTCGAGAGCCTGACGGATGTTTTCTTCGCCTTCCACCTGAATGTATTCGCCGAGCATGCGGTCGGGGTTCAGGCTGATCAGGCGGGTCAGTTCAATCAGATTCATGCCGAGTCCGGCATACATTTGTTTGACGATCACGCGCCGCTCGGCATCGGTTTTTTCCGGGAAGGCCCTGGCCAGAGCCTCCAGGGCGTCGCAGCGGTGATAGCGGATGATGGATCCGTAAATCCAACCGAGCCCGCGCCCGATGGCGAGTGCTGCGGCAAGCGGAAGTGCGGCCATCCCGCGGGCAAAAAGTGTGAGCAGTCTGTTCAGCATGATGTTCCTGACTAAATTACAGATTACAAATTTCAGATGTTGGGTTCCAATGTCGGATTTCAACGGGAAAAAGTCAAATCTCAGAGGCGGCGGATATCCACGGCGGTCATGCCGGCGGCGCGTATGGCCTCCAGGCCGAACTCGCCATCCTCATACGCGCAGCAAGCCCCGGGCGGGACATTCAGTCGGCGCGCCGCTTCGAGAAAAATATCCGGTGCGGGTTTTTGGCGGCAAACGTCCTCGGCGGCGACGATGGCCTTGAAGGCGTCCTGCAGGTCGAGGCATTGCAGGGTTAGCAGGACGGTTTTGCGCAGGCTTCCGCTGGCGACGGCCATAGGCAGAATGCCGCAGTGTTCGCGCACGATGGCTACGACGGGCTCAATCGGCTTAATGGTGTGGAGTTCTTCCAGATAAAGGCGGTCTTTTTCGCAGGCGGCGGCTTCCACGTCCACGGCGACGCTCTGTTCCTCGGCGAGGCGGCGGATGATGTCGCGTGTGGGTACGCCGGCCCAGGCGTAAAACAGCGGTTCGGGGAAGGAGAGCCCCAGCGGATTCAGCGTCTCGCACCAGGTTTGGTAGTGCAGGGGCATGGTATCGGCCAGGGTGCCGTCGCAATCAAAAATTAATGCCTGAAAAGAAGTTTTCATGGGGCGCTTCCGTACTATTTTTTATCGGACGTGATCCATTGAAATCGTATTTTATTACAGGTTCGCGCAGCAGCGGGGGCGAAAAAGGCTCAACGACCGCTTGATTGAATCGGATCCCGGTCGGCGTATACTGGTTGCCGTAACACAGGAGAGACCAATCATGGATATGATGGAACTGGGGCGGCGTATTCGGCGGCGGCGCGAAGCACGGAAGCTGCGGCAGGCGGATGTGTCGGACGCGTTGCAGGTGAGTTTTCAGGCGGTGTCCAAGTGGGAGCGCGGCGAAAATGCGCCGGATATTGCCTTGCTTCCGCGGTTGGCGCGAATGCTGGATGTGACGGTGGATTGGCTGCTCTCGGGCGATGAGGCCGGC
>CAZISY010000018.1:0-1890 GCA_964542025.1 uncultured Verrucomicrobiota bacterium | reverse complement strand
GCCGGGGACGGTCCTGAGCGTGGTGTGAGTATTGAATGTGAAATCAGTTCCACGCTCTCGGAGAAAAGTAATTGTGCGTCGCGGGGCATTTTTGCTTAATCGTGCGTGTCTGCCGCGTCTGTTGCGGCACAACAAACATGGGGCCCTATGACAAATCAGGTTTCGCACTGGGTACATCACATGGATCCGGTGCTTATTCATATCAGCGGGCAATTCGGCGTCCGCTATTACGGGCTGGCTTACCTGCTGGCTTTTGTGGTCGCATTCGGGCTGCTCACGCTGATGCGGAGGCGGGGATTGGTTCGGATGACCGGCGAGCAGCAGCAGTCGCTGATGAGTTACCTGCTGCTGGGGGTGCTGGTCGGAGGGCGGGTGGGCTATGTTCTCCTGTACGCGTGGTCGGAATTTCTGGCGCGTCCGTGGATGGTGATTGAGGTGTGGAACGGCGGGATGGCGAGTCACGGGGGGTTTGTCGGCGTGATTCTGGCGATCTGGCTGTTCAGTCGCAGGCAGCGAGTCCCTCTGCTGGAATTGGGTGACGCACTGGCGGTGATGACGCCGCCGGGTTTGATGCTGGGGCGTTTGGCCAACTTTATCAACGGGGAGTTATGGGGTATTCCGTCGCGGGTGCCGTGGGCGGTCATTTTTCCGGCGAGTGCACCGGCCGGAACGCCGGTGAATCAGATTGCTCCGCGCCATCCCTCGCAGCTTTATGAGGCGGGGCTGGAAGGACTCCTGCTGATGATCTACACAGTATGGCGCATGTTCGGCACAAAAGCGCCTCGGCATCCGGGTCGCATTGGCGGAGAATTTCTGGTGCTGTATGCCGTGGTGCGGATCATTGGCGAACGGTTCCGCGAGCCGGACGCGTCCCTGATTCTGGGTGTTTCGCGGGGGGTGTTTTACAGTTTATTTCTGGCCCTGTTCGGCACGGTGCTGATCGTGGTTTCCCGACGAACCCGGCGTGCTGATTCCTGCCCGCCCCCCTGAGTCCGGTACGCCGCCCGCGCCCGCAGGCAGGATAACCCCTCACGGTCTTTTCATATGACCTCACTTCCGGGCCTTGATCATTGCGTAAGCCTTTGAAGAGTCAGCGGCCGTGGCTTCGACGAAGCCGGTGAGCGTGGTGTGTACTTGTTGTTCATTCAGGAAGTAGAGCACGAGGTTCCTGATCATGGCACATGCGGCAACGATATTGGGGTTTCGGCTTCGCGTCTTGTCTTCAAAGAGGCAGGCGTCTTTACGCCAGTGGTTTCGTATTTCCACTCCGCCCCAATGTCCCCGAATCAGAGCCATCCACTGTTTTGGGGAGCAGGTGTTGGCCGGGATGGATGAGACATAGTGGCTGGTCTCGGCCAGAAGCGGTTCGTAGCCAAAACGCTGGTACCAGAGCGTGGGCAGTTGGCGGATCACCTGGCCGAGAATGCGGGAAGCCAGGTTCGGGTACGCCCCGCGATCCGCAAGCAGCGTGAAACGCCGGTTCTGCACGACAAGCTTCTGACGCTGCGCCCGTTGCGGGTTGCTCCATCCAACGCAGGTATCACGGTCCTTGAGCCTGTAGGCCGCTGAACCCCATAGCAACAGGGCGATCCTCCAGAACAATGGCCACGCAAAGCGGTATGACCAATGAATGGCTGAAAGCGCAGGGCCTGATTTCTGTGCGCGAACAGTGGATTGCATTTCATTACCCGGCATCAAATCAGTCCGGGAAACCCGTGTCGTGACGGGGCAATTCTTCTGAACCGCCGTACTTGTGCCGCCATAGTCCCGCTCCCGGGACGTCGGCGCATGCCGATGAGCCTTCGTTTCTGAATACAGAACTACGGCCTCACAAGGCGGCACATGCGGTGGTGTGGGAGCTGGGGCTGACCTTCACCGGTCAGTCCCGGC
>CAZISY010000017.1:0-50483 GCA_964542025.1 uncultured Verrucomicrobiota bacterium | reverse complement strand
AATAACGCGGCATCCGGGGTCTGGCATGCGGGGCACATTGGAAATGTGCATGCCGTCCAGGCGTTCGGCGGTCCCGGGTGGTGCAAGCACCCGCAGCGCCATGAGGGGGTCGGCACTGCACGGCTTCATTCGTGCTTGAAGGGCGCCGTGTTATGCCTTCCCGTAGCCGTAATGCTCCACGACAAAATCGATATCCTTGTCCCCGCGTCCGCTGAGATTGATCAGGATTGATCCGCGTTTCATTTCACGGGCCAGCTTCATGGCATACGCCACCGCATGCGCACTTTCCAGTGCCGGGATAATGCCCTCCCGCCGAGACAGCGTGTAAAAGGCATCGAGACATTCCCCGTCGGATGCCGTCACATAGCTCACACGCCCTTCATCCTTGAGCATGCAGTGTTCCGGCCCGACGCCCGGGTAATCCAGCCCGCTCGCAATCGAATACACGGGAGCCGGCTCTCCCTTCTCGTCCTGCAGCAGATAGCATCGGAATCCGTGCAGTACGCCTTCCTTTCCATAGGTGAGCGTGGCGGCATGGTCCCCGTACTTCAGCGAACGGCCTCCGGGCTCCACGCCAATCAGCCGAACCGGATCGTTGATAAAACCTGAAAACATACCCATAGCATTGCTGCCGCCACCCACGCAGGCACACACGGCATCGGGAAGGTGTCCGGTCATTTCCAAAAACTGTTCCCGCGACTCTATGCCGACCACCGCCTGAAAATCGCGCACCAGCAGCGGAAACGGATGCGGCCCCACCACCGAGCCGATACAGTAAATGGAGTTTTCATAGTCCGCCATATACGCCTGAAAAGCGGAATCCACGGCTTCCTTAAGGGTCTTGAGTCCAAATGAAACCGGCACCACGGTGGCGCCCAACAGCTTCATCCGCACCACATTCGGATGCTCTTTGACGATATCCACTTCGCCCATGTGAATCTCGCATTCCATTCCGAAATATGCGGCGGCGGTGGCCAGGGCCACGCCGTGCTGACCGGCGCCGGTTTCCGCGATGAGCTTTTTCTTGCCCAGATACTTGGCGAGCAGCGCCTCCCCCATACAGTGGTTAAGCTTGTGTGCGCCCGTATGATTCAGATCCTCGCGCTTCAAATAGATATGCGCGCCGCCGACAAGCCGAGTCAGGCGCTCGGCGTGATACACCGGCGTCGGCCTGCCCTGGTAGTGTTTGCGGATGTCCCGCAGTTCCGCAATAAACCGGTGCGACTGGCAGATATCGTGATATGCCTCATCAATTTCCTGAAACGTCTTCTGCAACTGGGGCGGAATGAATGCGCCTCCGTATTTTCCGAAATACCCCTGTGCGTCCGGCTGCTGCTTAAAATACATTTGATAGTCCATGTTCCGCTCCCGTTTAGTTGCCCGGTTATATTCCAGTTGGCTGTTTCTTTTTATAGTTACACGCAGGCCCTGGCGCAAGTCTTTTTCCGGAACGTCGCAAGACCCCGTTCCGCCGGGAGTGATCAGGGAGGCGGGGCCTCTGAGAAGCGCAGAAACAGTGCCGCCGCTTCTGTATTTGTAAAGGAAACCGCACATGGAATTGAGGTGGCGGTGCAGAGCGTCAGGGTATGCCATCCGGCGGCGTCTATGAGCGACGCGCATCCCTGCAGTTCATATTGTTGCCCGATGTTTCCATACAGCAGCAGACTCGATGAATCGGCTCCCCACGCCAACACCGGCGGAACCTCCTCCACCAGATCAAAGGCGACGCCTTCCGCTGCGGCCACGTCGCTGAGCCATTGACGAATCTCCGGAGCTGACAAATTTACATAGCCGGCCTGCCCGCCATACTGCGAATACCAGCGATAGCTTGCAATGCCGCCCAGCATCCAGCCGATCCGCGTTTGGAAATAGACGGCGCTTCCACTGTCCCCCGCCGCGACCGCCCCTTCCAGCGGCAGCGGCTCGGCCGATGATACGCCGGCAATAGGGGTATTCGTGACATCATAAAGGACATAAGCCAGCGTATTCGCATTCGTTGTTCCGTTGTCGAAATCAGCGCGCCAATGCAAATATCCTGCGGCATCGTACCGGTAATCCACGGTGTTCTGATAGCCCCGGAAAACACCGCCCGGCAGCGGCTCGTTGTTATCCAGACCTGTCCCGGTGCGTCCGGCTCCAATCCCGATGAAGGGTTGTCCGGTCTGAACACCCCCCACCCATACTCGAGCCGGTTCCTGATTCGAGACCACTTCGGAGAGGCGCAGAATAGCCACATCAAAACCGCCGCACACCAGCGCACGATCATAATCCGGAAAGAGATAGACGTATTCGCTTTGGTACACGTTGGTTCCAACCGCGGCCTGCAATGCACAGGCGGCCCCGTTGGTTCCCGGCGGCACCCAGCCGGCCACCAGGTGCCCGGCCGTAATGAGATGACGCGGAGAAATCAGCGTGGCAGAGGTATGCTCCACATCGGTCAGCAGGGCAACCCGTGATGCGGCATAGTTGGACTGCATGGCCAGAGCCTGATACTCCGCATCAGATACGTCATGACGAATCATCACGGCACCGGCGCTTTCGACCAGACCCACTCCCATTGCTGCCATTATCAGGCTTCCGCAGACTGAACAACATTCGATGGAACGCCGCTTAATCACGACGGGGGCTGACCTTCATTCTGAGAATCAGATTGGTGGCGGAAAGCAGCGTCGGATCCAGCTGAACGGACTGCGCCCCGACCTCTGCCGATTGCAGATCCGTGAAGGATACCATCGGCGAGGCAGCACTTTGTATTTCAAACACAAAGTTGGAAACATAATGCTCCCACCATTCCCATTCCATGTGAAGAACCCCGTCACTGCCGCGCTCAAAATAGAACTCAAAGGCCTCGGGAGTACTGTTGGAGTTTCCGGCATGCGTGGCGGCGAGGTACTCGTGCAGGTTGCAGAATCCATCGCCATCATCATCGGCCAGCGCATCGTGTCCATCACTTCCGAACATTTCAAGCTGCCAGGCGGAAGGCAGGTTGGTTCCAGTGGAACCATCGGCAACCGGTGTGGGAATGGAGGTGAGCACAATACCGGTCACCTGAATGGGATCGGCCGGGGCGCAGTCCTCGTCGAGATCGGTATAGCCGGTCACCTGAAAAGTCATTCCGGGCAGCAGCTCGAAGAACTGCGGGAAGACGTATCGTTTGCCGGGCGCGGAGTAGAGTTGTTTTGGATTCGGCGTCGCATCCGCGGTCCATAGCGTGATCACACCGTTCTCCTGCGAATTGGTGCGGTATTCGAGGACAAATGAATCAAGGGTGCGGCTCTTCGTTGCGTCCAGCAGCAATTCAGCACCCGCAGCGGCCTGAACCAGCGTCGCGTTGGTGAAGGTGGAAACATTCGTGTAGGCGGCATCCATCTTTCCGGTGCGGAGGAAGGTACGCAGCACATCGACGGGCTGCTGAAATACGCCGGGATTGGAGGCGCTGTACTGCGAACTTACATTGTACACCTGCGCCGCAGTTGACCGCAGGGCTCTGATACGGCTGTCCGCGCTGTTGGTGACGGTGAAAGCCAGATCGTCCAGCATGGGTTTGAGCAGCCAGGCGTCGCCCGCGCCCGGCACCGATTCATTTTCAAGCGCGAGCAGAAGTTCGCTGCCCGGAGCGGTGCGATTGATGTCGGCGGTGCGGAACGGGAAGAGGGTGATTTGCGCCGTGGCCACAGCGCCGCGTTCGTACAGCTTCAGCCCCAGCTCCCTTTCAAAGAGCAGCGCGGTCAGTGTGTCATAGATGGAAAGGGGCCTGCTGATGCGCTGATGAACGGTATTGGAATACGCCACGCGCGCCGCATCGGCCCAGCTTACGGATTCCGAATAGACATCGCCGCCGGCCCAGGTATTGCTGACTGTGACGGCGGAAAGATCCGGATCGGGATAAACGGCCAGCATTTCGCGCCCCTGAACATCGGCTTTGAGTCCGTAGCGGATCGGATAGTTCGGTTCCGTGGCAACTACCGTGAAGGGCGGATTCTGCTTCACGGGAATGTTCTGCAAATGCGCGGAGGCATTGGTTTCGGTGAACCCGGCCAGCCAGGAAAGGTTTGACGCGGCGTGCATGGCCAGCAAACCACCGTCTGCATTATATGCCCTCACCTGGACGCCCGGCATGGCATAGGTAAGTGCGCCGGACTGATAGCTCTTCGGACGCAGCGTGACCAGCAGATCATACGAGGCATTCTGTTCCACGCGACTGAGCTGATTCCCGGTAATGGGCAGCACGGGCTTGTCGTCCGAATCATTTGGATCCGTTCCTGCGCGCAGTTCCTCAAGATCAGAGAACGTATCTTCGTCGCTGTCGGCGTTGTTTGGGTCAGTGCCCTGAAGAATTTCATCCAGATCAGAGAGGCCGTCCTGATCCTGGTCGAGTCCGCTTTCCACGGGATTCAGCGAGTAGCCGATTTCCACATAGTCCGGCACACCGTCATGGTCTGAATCCATTTCGCCGGGCGACTGCGTGAACGTGTAGGCGGCGATGGACAACTCGGATTTCACCGCCCCGGGATAGGAGGCATAAAAGGCCACCACGGTATCGGCGAAGATCCAAAACGGCGCTGAGTACACGTTCCATCCGCCATTATTCAACCGGTAATAGATCGTCCCTGCGCCGGCGGTATTGGTCAATGTGATTTGCAGGCTCGTTGAATAGCAGCCGGGGGCCGGATCAATGCGGAGATCGGAGATTTCTGTGCCGGAGGCATTATCAAACGAGAATACAGAAATGGCTTCATGCGGCTGATTGCCGAGCGTATGCGTGGTTCCGGCGGGGGTGCTGCCCACCGTGAGTGCGGCACCCGGACGAAGCCCCTGCACGGTACCCTGGTCCGTTAAGTACTTCGCCTGAACGGAGGCGCCGGCGGTTACGTTGGTGGTCCAGTCGCCCGCATGCCATCGGCCCAAACGCACGGGATCATCCGCCACAAAGGGTTCGCCCTGATACGCGAATACATTGGCCGCATAGGCGTAGTTCATCACGGTCGGCAGCGACTGTGTGCCCTGCGAAACAAACAGTCCGCCGGTGAATGCGAAGCGCTCCTGCGCGGTGGAGATCCCATCGGCCGACCCCGAGAAGAGCAGGCATTCTGTTTCCGAAACCGGCAGCGCGCCCGTGAAGCGGACAGCCCCCGGCGACAGGCTGAAATTGGTTTGCCGAAGCACCGGAGCATTCACACCATCGAAGGCATAACAGGCGGCGGAAAGGCCGTCCGCGGAAATCACCAGCAACTGATTGCTCCCCTGCGCCGAAACGACAAACAACTGACCGATCGTCATGCCCGGCGCGAACACGGCGGAGGAGCCCAGCGTAAACACATTCGGGGAGGACTCGTTGACCGGATACCTTCTGAACTGCGTTGACCCCGGCGCATACAATAGGAAGCTCACGTTCGTTTGTGAACCGAAACGGGCAACGGCATAGTCATACTCTCCGCTGAAGTACGGCGTCATGGAACCGGCTGCACCGATCACATACGATCCGGGAGCGATGCGCAGGCGGTCCTGTCCATTGGTGCGCATGATCACGCACGTCATATTCGTGGCACCGGCGCGCGGAGTGAACCGGTTTCCGCGCACCCAGCGGTCGGTGGTGGCGGAGATGAATTTTGATTGGAACGTTTGATTGGAGCTCTGAATGAAATGCAGCACATTCGAACTGTGTACGCCGGTGGCCGGATCATTCTGCGTACTCGCCATGATGAGGTCGTCCGCGGGGGTATTCCCCGACATTGAGATGTCCACGGCGATCAGCAATGACGGCCCGATGCCGGAGGAGTAAACCGTATAATTGGTAACTGCCGCGCCCGGGTTGCGGACATCCAGGATGTGCGCCCGATTGGCCTGCGGGGCGGTGAATGCCAGCGCGGCAACATTCGTATACAGCAGGCTTCCGGCCGTGAACCCGGTCAATTCATTCATCCCGCTGGAACGCGAATCGCTCCAGGCAATAACGCCCGCAGAGGTTTGATAGCCGATGCGGTAACTGCCCGACGCCTTATCCACGATCACGGCATCCAGCCGTCCGTCGCCATCGCAGTCGACCGCGGTTTGAAATTCCGCCGTGTTTTCGTACACAAAAGCCAGCGCCGGAGAGTACCCCGACAGCATGGAACAGCCCAGCAGCATACCGAATTGCACTAATGTCCAGCGTTTCATAGCAGCATCCTTTGTTACAGCACTTACTCGGGAATTTCCACCGTTCCGCCCGGAATGATCCGGTCGACTTCGTGTTGATCGTTGTATCGCATCAGCAGATATTCATAGGCCGCACCGCGCGTGGCGGGCTGCGTATCCAGCACATAGATTCCAATCTCGGTTTCTTCGTAGGGATCGTCCGCGACAAAAACGAAATACGGGTCGTACACCACGAGATTGGTTGCCGATGGATTCGGCTCGTAGTAGATGGTTTCGATCAGCGGCGACACCTGATACAGATCGCCGGACACCGTGGAATAGAGGCTGTTTGTCACCTGCCGGCGGTATATGACAAAGGGGAACATCGTTTCGCCGGACACGCCCGGATGGGCATTGGTAAAAACGTAATCCATCAGGTCATCCAGAAAGTAGATCGTGGTTTCCGAACCCGGCTTGCCCACAATGCGCCCGCTGAATTCACCGACTCGAATGCCTACACGGTCTTCGTTGATCACGGTGACCGTCGGATAATCCAGCAGCACCGCTCCGAATCCGCTGCCATAGGGTTCGGTCTGTACATGGACGGGCTCGCGCACCGGCCAGGGCACCTCGGGTCCTTTTTCGGTCGGCGCATACCAGGAGAATTGCAGCACGCCGCTGTCGTCACTCTGTCCATTCCCCACGCCGACCGCGCGCACAAACACGGTGTATTCTTCACCCAGGCGGATATTGGCGTGTGCCGTGAAGACGGGATTCGATGCCGATCCGAAATTCACGCCGACGCGTCCGCTCTGAAAGACGGCAAAGGTCAGCGTATTGGTCGTCCCATCAGGGAATACGGCGGGATACACATTGGTCCCCTCCAGCCGGGTGCAGTAATCCACGCTCAACTCTGCGAGCGCATCCGGATCGGCGGCGATCCAGATGTGAAACCGTTCCACGCCATCCGGCGCGCAGAACCATTCCATTTCCATCTTCGGTTCCACCGTGGTGCCGGATGATGTCAGCGAGACAAGCGTGGGCTTCGGCAGATTGCCCTGCACATCAATACACTCAATAAGCGTCATCGGCCCCGGATTGCCGTTCACATCAAAATACTGCAGGTAGTAGCAGAGCGTCGCACCGTACGCGATGCCCGCGCCCTTATCCTCCGCCACCACCTCGGTCACGGCGCCGGTTCCGCTCAGCCCCTGCTCGATGAGCGTCAGATCGCCTCCATCCACCCGGCGGTATATACGCCATTCCTCAACGCCGTCCGGCAGTGTGAACACCAGGGTCGGCCAATCCCAATCGGCGCCGGTCGGGCCGTCCCCGGGCACAATCTGCACGGTCGGGTCATCGGGGGTCAGCGCCGTATAAATCACATGCGCATCGAACGTGATCTGGCTGTAGGAGCTTTTCACCGGCGCCTCGGCCACATGATGCTTCCACTCACTGACGGTTCCGTTTTTCGTACCGACGCGGCAGAAGAACGTGACCTCGCGTCCGTATTCCAAAAACGGGCATTCGATCAGCGACTGCCCTTCCGCGAAGTACTGACGCGGCCCGACAGATGCCGCTTCCGACGCATTGGTGCTGCTCCCGGCAATCCAGCGGAATTCCACCCAGGCAATGGACGACGGCACGACCGGCAGGTGGCAGCGCAGGTTGAAATAATTGCAGAGTGCGGGCGCATTGGTGCAATTGATCGACTGCTCATTGGAAAAGGTTACGGCGGCCAGTTCGCCGATCAGCCGAACGGTTACCCCGGTGGGCGCAGGCGCGGCGGACCAATCATGCACGGCACCGGCTGCGGGCGCTCCCTGACCGGAATAATTCGCGGAACAGGCGCCGTCGTCAATCGCGCGCACGGTGTACCAGAAGGTGGCGGTGTTGGTGACCGGCGGCAGGTTGGTGTCCGTGAAGGACGCGCGGAGCTGCCCGGGCACATGCGGGATCAGGCCGGAGATGAGATGCGCCGACGGATTGGATGCGCCCGCCTGCAAGGTGGGAATGCTGGGTGCGCGATAGACATAGTAACCCACCGTGCGGTCCTCCGCCGAATCCTCATTCTGCCGCCATGAAATTTGAAAGCCGATTTGCGTACTGCTTCCGGAATAGGAATAGACCGGAACCACCGATAGGCGCGAAGGAATTTCCGGCGGCATGCGGTCGCATACAGTGACCGGCAGTCCGGCGGAGACCAGCCCGTCCCGTCCGAGGATGTCGCGCGCTGTTACAAAATAATAGAAGGCGTCCCCGTTAGTCAGCGCGGCGGAACCGGGGGCAAAGCGATCATTGTCATCCACAAAAAACGCATCGTCCGTATCGTCATCATTCGGCAGAACGGGAACCTTATTCACGCGGGTGAAATACGGCGGAATCAGTTCGGAGGGCGACGGAGGCGTCGTGTTAAACCCGTACTCTTCGGCCCAGTTTTTGGGAATGCGGTACACATTGAATCCGAAGCTCAGCAGCGAAAGCCGGAGCAGTTCCGGGGGTTGGCCCCAGCGCAGCCGGACATTGCGGTCCCCCTTCGGCGAACCATCCGCGACTTCCACCACGCCCGTCGGCGCGGGCAGCACCACGGGGGAACCGGCGGTCACGGTTACCCGCCCGAGAACGTCCTCGGCGCGTCCGGAGGTCTGGTCATACTCGCGGATTTCAAAGGTGGATTTGCCTGCCGGGATTTCCACGGCGAATCCACGCCCGGCGCACAGCGCCATGGCGGGGTGAATTTTTGAAAGGAAGATCAGGTTGTTCAGCAAGTCCGGCGATTGCCGCGCACCCCGGATCACGGCCGACACCTTGTCGCGCAGCGGCAGATCCGGCGACGGCACAATGCCTTCGAACAATTCGTCGATGGTGTCATTCAGGGCGAAGAGATCTTCGCCGAGGTTCACAGAGCGATCCAGCAGAATCTGAATGGCGGAGGAATCCTCCTGAATCACGGCCATGCCGGCCAGCGAAAAATCGATGGCTGCCACAGGCGTGCCGGGCTTCTGAAAGACGGCCATAACCCGGTCATCCAGCACCGATTCATCCGTCGCCTGCCAAATCAGGTAGGCCCAGTTGGTTCCCTGATGCTCCATGGTCGTTCCCGTGAAGAACAGCATGCGCTCCGAGCCTTGCGCATAAACGGAGGCGGACATTCCCGCCCAGCACCAAAGCGCCGCCGTCATTCCCAGTATCATTCCGATTGTTTTTTTCATAATAGACACCTGCTTATTTTGTTTCTGAAAAATGATTTCGCATTCTCCCGCCTGATCAATAGTCGGCATCCCATTCGCCGTTTTTGTAGGTGAACTTGATGGTTTTCCCGAATTTTACGCAGAAGGGACACTTCCCGGCGCGGCCCGATATGCGCCCGCTGCCGGACATGGTCAGGTCATCGCCGCTCTTGCACCCGGCCATTTTGACCTCGCCGTCCACGCCCACCACGCACAGCGCTTCGCCGCTCACGCCAAGCATAATTTTCCCGCCAATGGTCGGCCCTTCGATAAACATGAAGAGACCTGCGCCCACGCCTGCGCTGACATTAAACACACACCCGTAATCCACAATGGGCATCCAGCCTTCGCCGTACACATAGATTCCTGTGAACGGCGGTTCGCCCAGCACATCGGCCACTTCCTCATCCCACATCAGGATCGGGGTCAGCGTACAGGTCTTGCCGAAAAATGCCCCGCCGGCCACCTGGTAGGAGCTGAACTCGGCTCGTGCGGCCGCACTGATATAATTCTCATAAAGTCCAAAGCCGACGGCTGCGCAGAATTCCGTGATGGCAAAACTTTCAAATCCGATTTCTCCTTCCACCATCTCGAAGCTGCCGGCCAATCCGGCGGGCATGAAGGGATCGGTTTTAAAGGCGAAGCGGGTTTCAATGTCGGCCTTGATTTCGGAGATCCAGGCAATACCGATGCCTTCGGTGCCCAGAATCACTTCGTTGGCGGGATTGGTGCCGCCGCCGCAACCGGACGACTCGGTGGAATTGATCTGGCGGATAATCAGGTAGCCGGAGAATTCGAGGTCATCCGGCACCTTCCACTGGAATGAACCGTCGAGGCGCAGCTCGTTCAGCGAGTCGCCTTTGATGTGCGCATAGCCGTCAATCTGCCCGGCGCCGATGGTGTCGGACACATCGCCCAGCAGCCCGTTGATGCTTTCATCCAGATCCGCCAGGTAATCGGTGAGCAAATTACGGATGGCGGTGTTCACCTGGGCAAAAACGGAATCGGCGGCGCGCCGGATGGAGGCATCCAGATCATACAGCCGCGAGCGGAGAATCTGGGTGATTTGGGTTGGAATTTCGCATCCATAGAACTGGTCGCGGATGTGTTGTTTGATCATGGCCTTGATTTCCTCTTCGCTGTATTCGTCGAAAGAGGCATTCGCGGCAGGCAGCTGATCAAAGAAGGTTTTAATTTCGCGCGCGGCATTGGTGGACACCGTGTTGAGTACGGAGGTGTCGAGTGTCGCGGACAGCTCGGCAAAGAACTCCAATCCATATTCTGCATCCACCTGATAACGGAGATTGGTGACGATCGGCCGCAGTTCGTCAAGCGTCTCACGAATGGTTTGCAGGCTGGTATCCACTTCCCGCAGCAGGTCATTCAGTGCCGGGGTTAATTGGCTGCCGAAAATATCAATGTACTCGGAGGCCATCGAGCCCACGATATTACAGGCCAGAAGCGAAAGCATTTCATAGTCCCCGTTGACATTCCGGGCGAGCAGTCCGCTCACATCCACGCCTTCAACGCTGACTTCGGTGTTGAAGGCGTTCAGCAGCGTCTCGGCCCGGTCCAGGCTCGCGGCAATTTTACGCGAAAGATCAATGTCCACGTCCGCGCCGCCCGACACCATCAAACCGAGCCGGGCCTTGACGTTCATGGCGCTTGGAGCACTGATGCCGGAAATGAAGGCGTCAATGTTGTTTGAATAGTAGTTCGAGGGATCAAGGCGGTAACTGTTGGTCAGCTCGACATAGAGCGCATCCACGACCGGGTCGATCATTTCATCCAGCACATCATCCATCAATTCCTGCGGCGCGGTGCAGAGCAGGCCGTCCAGGTCGTCCAGTCCGTCGAGAATGGGTTGCCAAAGACTTTCCAGGGCGCCGCTGAAAATTTCGGAGGACGCGCCGGTGGCTTCATCCACGGCTTCAAAGGCGATGCTGGCCAGATTGATCTGCGGCAGGCCGTCATACTGAATTCCAAAGGATATTTCCGCGTTTTCTGCGCTGAGATAATCCACCTGATGTTCCACGGTCAGCACGAGAAATTCTTCGTTCTTCTTCGGTTCGTGGGAAGCAAATGAGCGACTCACGGTGTCGAAATCCAGCGGGTAATTGAAATCCACCACGTTCAGCCAACTCTGACAGGCCCGAACGCGATAGTCGTCGGCGCCGGCGCGGTAGGAGGAAAGGGAAAGGGCGTCGGTGGGGAATCCGTGGTTGTCTTCGTCGAACGTTCCCGGAGTAAAGAAACTTTCGCCGGCGGAGTTTGTCCAGCCATCGGTCGGCCAACCGCCCATGAGGTATATCGGGGCGTCGGCGGAATTGGTGGAGGCGCTGGTGTGCAGGTGCACCATCAGGTTTTCAAAGAACGGCACATCCAGTTCGCCGGCCACACTCAGGAATCCGAAATTCGCGTCGTTGGTTTCCTTGTCGTAGTTATTGAAATAGATGCCGGAGACCGGGAAGAGCGTATAGGCTTCACCCTGCGGCCCGTCGAGTTCCACACTGGAAGGGATACTCAGGCGCGAATCGGTATCCTGATGCCCGAAGGCGGGGGTAATGAGATTGCCATCGGATTCAAAGCCGACGAGCCCGTAGAGCTGCGGGTCGATGTTGGCGCAGTAGGTGCGAATACCCAGCAGGAGGTAGCGATCGGTTTTGGAGCAGTCGCAGGCATCGGCGGGGCGAAACAGCAGCGAGTACGGCTGGAGGTTGGCGTTCCAGTAGGCCAGGTGCAGTTCGGAGGATTCTTCCGGCAGCGTGGCGGTATCCAGATCGCCAAGGCAGGTCACTTTCAATTCTTCGAAGGCCAGCGTGATGTCGCTCGGGAACGGCAGAGCGACCGACCCCTCCGTGCGCGACTCGTGATTACGGCTCGAAAGGAATGAAAGCCCGTAGTTGCTGAACATGAATGGATAGCCGTAGATCGTCAGTTCATCAGAGGGGAATGCCCCGTACATTGCTTCATGAATACCGCTGACACCGGAGTTGCGGATGTAATATTTCGAGCGCTTGCTCAGCGGATACTCGGCGGCGTCGCTCTTGCCCAAAATGCTCCGCGCATTTTGCGCGCCGTCATAATCGGTGCGAATGTTCACCCCGGCATAATCGGCGGCGCCGGTGAGTTCGTTGGTCGTGCCGTGACGTTCGTAGTCCGTCAGCGTGTTGGTCAGCACGCCGCTCAGCGCAAACCCGGACGGCTCGCGATCCGGGTCGCCGGGGAACACCGTATCCACGCCGCGCAGGAAATGTCCGGGCATGAAATAGGACCCGCGGTAGATCGGATCGGTTTCGTAGGCAAAGTCCATCGCGTCCAGGGCGCCCCAGGCCAACTGCTGCCCGCCAAGATCCCCGGCGGCAAACAATCCGCCTTCGCTCGTGAAGCGAAGCTGATGATCATCCGGTTTGACGTAGAGATACTCCGCCGCTGAGGTATATCCGCACAGCTCGTCCGGACAATTCTGACTGTAAGGCACATTGAAGTCATTCACGGCAGAGAGGACGGACTGCGTGGGAACGACGGTATCCAAATAGACGGTCATGACGCCTGCCGACCATTTGTTGGTCACACCATACGGGAAGTGCGCCGTGTTGGTACCGCCCGTAAAATCAAAGCCTGCGCTCAGGCGCGCCTGCCGCGTTGCGGAATAATACATCACCAGATTGCTCGGCACTCCGGTGACAAATTCATAATAGCCTTCGTTCGACAATTTGCGCGCTTTCGGAGCCGCCGCATGCAGGCGCATGACTTCTTCCTGCCGGACGTAGCCGATGGCCGTCGGCGTGAACGTAAACCGGGCCGCGGACGGCTGCCAGGTGACGGAAGAAATCTTGAAGTACAACGGCTTCGATTCTTCGCAGAAATAAGCGTCGCCGGTGATGGTCTGCGTATACGGACGCAGGAGCTGACTCAAACGCGCCCCGCGGAAGACCATGTAGGAATTCAGCATGTGCCCGTTATGTGACGTGGTGTACCCCATCCCCGCAGGCAGGCGCACTTTCACCTGCGCGTAGGCGCCGCTGGTACATAGCATCACGCCGTTTGTGAAGGTGTAGTTAATGCCGGAATAGGTCTGCGTGTCGCTGATCGAAACACACACTTCGTTGGTGGCTGCGGGATTGAGATCGTAGTCCAGCGTTTCGAGGTCTTTAAACACCGGCAGATTGGTGAAGCCGAACGGATAGCCCTGCAGGGTTCCGTAACCGCTGATCGAATGATTGGTCATGGAAGAATTCAGAACCGTCTGCGTGATCGTAATCAGGGTCTCGATGCTGCCGAAAAAGAGCGAGCCGGAGTAATGATTGATGGAGAAAAGGGTCAGGTTCGTGTTGTTGGCGCCGGTCACTTCCGTCGGCGTGTAGCCGGGATTAACGACAGCCCGAACAAAGGCGTACCAATTGGTCAGGCGTACGCCGGACGGAATAATAAAATCGCGCGCCACGGTGGATGTCACCACGGAAAGCGCGGGCAAGTCGCACGCCCAGGTATTGGTCTGAACCAGCAGATTTTCGGTTCCGTTCAGGAGATAATAATTAAAGACGGTTTCGGCGAGCGCATTGGAACCGCCCAGCCAGATGAATCGCGACGAAAGCGGAATCGCATGTGCCGTGTTGGTGCCCTTAAGATGAATGGGCATATCAAAGGTGTACTGCAGGCTGTAATAATTTAAATCCGGGAGCGTAAAGAGTTCGATGTCATCAAAATCGCGCCCATCCGACGGCCACGGATAATTGTCATACTGCTGAAAACGAACAAACGTCTGCGTGGAAAGCGTCATTCCGAGGGCGTTCGCCGCGAGTACCAGATTGGTGGACACCGAGTGCCAGGCGGAATCGCCCACATCAATGGCAATAATACGCTGCCACGTCGTTCCGTTGGTGCTTAGAAATACGCCATCCACGCTGTTGGACTCATCGCCGCTTTCGCGATGCCGAAACGAAAGATTGACGTATCCATATCCGGCCAGATTCGCCTCCAGCGTGAGGGCATTGGTAGCGCTGGCCGGGGCAACCTCCGCATCCATACGCAGCACCCCTTCACGCGAAACGACCAGCCGCTGCATAAACGCATTGCGCGTGCCGGCGACCGGATTGGTAATGACATCCGGCGGGATGCCGGCGGCATACACATACCCCGTCGTCGTGTGCCCGAAATCCACATTGATCGGATGAGCGCCGGCCTTGTAATAACAAACGTTCGCGTTCGTCCAACCCACGCCGAGCAGATAGGATTTGCCCTGCATCAGTTTCTGCGTGATTGTCCCGCAGCTCAAATAATTCGTGCCAATGGCCGCCGTGACCGCGCTGGTGTAAACGGGCAGGTAGTGCCCCGTCAGCTTGGATCGTTCATACAGATAAAAACGAATGGTCGATTTTTGGGCACGCCCCAGCATCACCGAGAAGTCCAGCAGGTAGCCGGTGGCATCGCAGGTGAATACATTGCCGACAAAACTGTTCGCCAGCGGCAGGGTGGCCACATCCTTGGACAACAGCACCCAGTTCGTTGTTCCCGGCTTTTCCTCATCCAGCACGATTTCCATCCGTCCATTGGTCGAGCTGCATGTGGTCCAGCTGCCCGTGGACGGCATAACAAAATCAAACGTCTCATGCACAGGCATACGCACCGAACCGGCGTACAGCTGCTGAGTAAGCAGTTCCATGAGCGTGACCAGCACCAGCGCACTGAAAAAGGAACCTCTCATAACACCCTCCGCATTCTGACGCCCAACTCTTTGGATCATGGTAAGGACGTGTCTGATATAGAAAAGCATAATTTCACCTATTTTTATCCGATACATCATTGCAGCAAGTGTGCCAACTGCATGAAATATTGAGCCTTACGCAGATTTAGACTTCGCTATTAACGGTTTTGGCGACCTTTGTTTTGTTTATTCGGAAAGGGGACCACCCGAACACAGCCGGCCCGGAGGCGCATTGGCTTGAGATTATTCTCCACCCTGACAAAATGCTCAGGATTCCGGAACCCCGTACCGCATGAACAAAAAAATAACCAGAACGCGGTTGACTTATAGTTAGTCGCGGCATACTTTGTGCGCATTCTCTTATTCATGAAGGATAAACACATGCCGCTAAGTCTTGTGCCATCCGGACGTCTCGTCCACCTGCTCTCCATTGATTCTGGACGCGACCTCCAGGGCCGCCTGGCCGCCATGGGCCTTGTACCCGGCGCAGAAGTGGAAGTACTCCGCAATACCCGACACGGTCCTTTTCTGCTCTCCATCAAAGGAAGCCGAATCATGATCGGACGCGGAATGGCGAACAAAATCCACGTTGCTTAAAAATAATCGACTCGGCGCGCTATTTTTTTACCCACAAAGTTAGTCTTGGCATATACATGATGCCTCGCCATACATAGAGAGGAACAGCATCCATGAAAAAAATGTTAACATCGTTTTGGCGGGAAACCCCAACTCGGGAAAAACCACCCTTTTTAATACGCTGACCGGTGCCCATCAGCATGTGGGAAATTACCCGGGCGTCACCGTCGAATGCAAAAAGGGAACCCGCCAACACGGGGAATCCGTCCTGAATATCACCGACCTGCCCCGCACCTATTCGCTCACGGCCTACACCGCCGAAGAGCTGATTGCCCGAAACAGTATGCTGAACGATAAGCCGGACGTCGTCGTGGATGTGATCGACACCACCAACCTGGAGCGCAACCTGTACCTGGCTGTGCAGCTGATGGAACTGAACGTCCCCCTCGTTCTGGCATTCAATATGAGCGACATGGCCAAGGCCCGCGGTCTGGAATTCGACATTCCCCTGCTCTCACGCTTCTTCAACGCCCGCATCGTCCCGACAATCGGCCACAAAGGCGGCGGAATCCCTGAACTGCTCGACGCCATCGTGGAAACGCCCCGGCAACCCGCCCGCTACGGCTTCATCTCCGGCGCCTGTCAGGAATCCGTGCGGTCCACCATGGAAATCCGTCACACCATCTCAGACCGCATCGATGCCGTCGTCAAGATGGGCATCGTTTATTCGGTGGGCGAGGCCGACGAAGAATCCGAACCGCTTCGCGAACAACTGGCGGCGGCCTACAATCCGCTGATCGGATTCTGCATCATGCTCTTCTGCCTCATCAGTGCGCCGTGTATGGCGACGATCGCCGTAACAAAGCGCGAAAGCAATTCCTGGGCCTGGGCGCTCTTTCAACTCGGCGGCCTCACCGCCCTGGCCTGGATCCTCACCACGCTCGTTTATCAGGTCGGACGTCTGACGCGATTTGGAGTCTGATTCAACCCTTACAGGAAAGAAGCAATGGGTATGTGGGAAACCGTGATTGTTGTACTGATTGTAGGGCTGGTGGCCCTGCTTGCCGCCCGGTCTTTTTATCGGACCCTGACGGGGAAAAACGATGGATGTCACTGCGGGGGCAGTGGTTGAAGTGGAGGGATCCTATCAGCATCAGGATGGCAACGACGAATCCGCGCTGAAGCTCTCGACCTTCGAACTCGGGCTGGATGCAAAACTGATGCCGGGTGTGAGCGGGGCCGCCTCCCTGCTGTGGGAAGAAGATGACACCGAGCCCGTCGATCTCGATACCGCCTTCATCAATCTCGGCGGTATGGAAAGAATCCCCGTGACGTTTTCCGCCGGACGGATGTACCTGCCGTTCGGTTCCTACAACAGTCTGATGGTCAGCGATCCCCTCCCCCTCGAACTCGGGGAGACCCGCGAAACGGCGGTTCGCCTTGAATATGCCCACGGCCTGTTTTCTGTTTGGGCCGGAGGTTTTGCAGGCGAGATCAACAACGCCAATCGCATGGAGTGACCTACCCAGCTTGCCCTGGCCTTTTGAGGCATTCGATCTTTCTTTACAACGACCCGTTAATCGCGGCTTTTCCGTTCCTTTTTCATCCACCGCTGCAAGGAATGATCTTTTACAGGTTAAGCGTTATACTCTTCGGAATAATCCGTGTATTCATTCTCCGCACAGCAGTATTACACCTTCGGAGAACTAAGCATGAAGCATCAGGACGGGTTTGGAATCAACGGGCGGATCATGGGTATCGGATTCGCCCTGTGGGCGATGGGCGCCTTCGTGGGCGGGGCGGCGACCAGCTCGTCGGTGCATGTGGGAATTCACCGTCATTTGCATCAGCCGATTTATTGGGGCACCCCGGACACGCTGCGTCCGAATCAAAGCCAGTTCGGCAACGATTCGCAGCGGATTAAAAACCAGAACAACGCGTACTACGGCGACAGCATTCAGCATCCCGATAATATCCTGGTGGGTGGAAATGATTCGGTGTTTGAAGATCCCGACAAAATCAACGCCTACCAGAACTGGATTAAGGGTTCCATCGGCCAGATGTCGGGCGAAGATGCCGGCATGACGATCAGCTTCTCGGGAGCCCTGCAGCGCAATCTGTGGAGCTTCGGACGGGACTATGCAGCGGGCTACTCCCCTTCCTGGAACGCGCAGAATGTGGAGACCTTCGGATGGAAGACCAGCGGAGGCAATTCGAAAGCGGAGGTGCTGGGGCAAACCTACAATCATGCCTTCACCCCGTTGCTTCCGAAAACCGTGCTTCGCAAGCAGATTGAAATGCAGCAGGAACGCAGCCGCAAGTCCTGGGGTTTGTCGAGTGTGAATGATCTTCCAAAAGGATTCTGGCCGATCGAACTCGCCTTTTCAGAACAATTCATCGATGTGCTGCTGGAGTTCGATTATGAATGGGTGATGGTCCCGAACAGCCACATCGCCCGGACCTGTCAGAACTACACGGATAAGGCGCTGGCGGCAGGCATGCTGTATGCCGATCCTCCGAACCGGGCCGACCTTCTCGGGCCGACCGTTCCCGATAATCAATGGTACAGCAGAAGCCGCGACACGTACGGTAATGCGTTTCCCGTGCCGTTCGCCTATCAGGCGCATCGGGCGAAATATGTGAATCCGGAAACGGGCGCGGAATCGGTGATCGTGGTGGTGCCGCAATGCGATTATCACGGCTATCAAAGCGGCTACTCGCAAGTGGGCTGGGACGATATCGACGGCAAGATCAGCGAGTTCAACGATCCGAATCAGCCGTCCCTGGTGATGCTGACCAACGACGGCGAAAACTTCTGGGGCGGCGGCTATTCGTTCTGGATGGAGTTTGCGGCGCAATTCATGAATGCCGCGCCGAGTCATGGGAAAAAAGCGACGACCATTCAGGAATTTCTGGATGATCATCCGGTTCCTGCCGGGGACGTGATTCATGTGGAGGACGGCTCGTGGCTGGCCGCTGATCAGGGCAGTCCGCAATTTTATCGCTGGCTGGAACCGCCCCGCCAGACGGACACGTCCAAAATCAATTATTCCGATGCCAACACGATGTTCGATCTGGAAAACGGCTGGCACACCGACATGCGCAACTGGGCCGTGATGTACGCGGGAATCAATCACTGTGAAACCGCCGAGCAGATCACGCTGGATAATGGCGGCGAAGTTGCGGCATGGCGCATTGAAGAGCCGTATCAGGATAACGGCACCTACAACAACCCCAACGCGGCGGAGCAGGCCTGGCATTTCCTGATGTGGGGTTTCGACAGCGGATTCCTTTACTTCGGGACATCGCTGGATGACGAAGTCAAACACGCCTTTGCCGCCAATGAAGCCATCGCCCGCGCGGCCTCTGTCATCGGCGACGGCTCCGCCGACCACACGCCCCCGACCACGTTCAAGCCGCAGCGCTTCCCCTGGAACCCCGGCGGAAAAGGACGCGGACAATATCTCGGCGGCCTGCAATCCGGCGGTGGCACGGTCGGCTACACCACCGCGCCGTGGTCCTCGGATTTCTACATCTGGACCCTCGCCTACGATCTTTCCGGTGTCAGCTCCGCCACCCTGAAAATCCGCGTGGATGCCGACGGAACCAACCCGCTGAACAACACGGCCAACGAAACGTACGCCGGCGGAAGCGGAGTCGGCTCCTGGATTTCTATCCCGATGACGCGCCGCGTCATGCCGAAGGATGATCCTACCCATAACCCCGGACTCAACTACTTCCGCGAACCCGACGAAATCGCCGACTACTTCTGGGCGAAAGTCACCGGCTATCGCAATGCCCTCCTCGACTACTACATCGAAACGGTGGACGGCAAAGGCAACACATTCAAAACGGAAATCCAGCATGTGTATGTGGAAGACGATGGCACTTCGCCGAATCCTGTGACGTTTTCGAGCAGTCCGACGGACTGTCAGCCACTGGATATTTCCTACGACTCGAGCGAGCGCGCACTCAGCGGAGCGACGGTTACCGCACAGATCAGCTTCGATGGCGGCTCCACCTGGAGCAATTTAGCCATGTCCGGCTCCATCGGCAGTACCTGGACCGTTTCGGTTGACGTACCGGAATATGCCGCATCGGCCATCGTTTGTTTCCACAACGGATCGGGAACCTACGATAACAACGACGGCAGCAATTGGAGTACCGCCATCAGTCACTGCACCACCCCATCATCCGTTTCCTTTTCACCGTCCTCCCCCGCGGGCTGTGTACCGGTCACCATTTCCTATACGCCAAACGAAGGGGTCCTTTCCAATGCGGCGGCGATCTACATTCACATCGGCCACGACGGCTGGAAAGACGTGATCGCCCCGGCCCCGCTGATGGATTTTGACGGCATCTCATGGAACTACACCTATACCATGCCCGAGGGATGCAGCGCCATCAATGTGGCCTTCCACGATGGGGCCACGACCTGGGATAACAATAATGGAGATAACTGGCGCGTCAACGTCGCGGAGTGCAATCCGCCACCCACGCTGGTCATTACCAATCCCGCGTCCGCCAAAACACTCGATTACACCAACGCCGCCTATACCGTGCAGGGAACCTGCAACACCACACAACACAGCGGCACCATACTCTGGACCAACACGCTGAACGGGCAATCCGGAAGCACCGCTGTCACCGCGTCCTGGAGTATCAGCAATCTTCCGCTGGAAGTCGGCACCAACCAGATCACCGTCACGGCCACCAATGCGGCCACCCAGTATGCCGCGAGCGACAGCGCCGACAACAGCACCTACAACTCCAGCTGGACCAACGGACAGAACGGCGGCTCCGGTTTTTCCGCGTGGCAGCTCAACGGGTCTTCTTCTGCCGGATTCTTCACAGCCACACAGGCGGAGCAGGCCAATCAGAGTCTGACCGGAAAAGCCTGGGGCCTCTGGGCCAACGCCGGAGCCGTGGCGGAAGCCATTCGGCCTTTCGGTCGCGACATGCAGATCGGCGATACCTTCAGCTTCTCCCTCGATAACAACTGGATTTCCGATGGCGGCTATGGAATCGGCATCGCCCTTCAGAATGCCGAAGGCGAAACACTCTGGCAGTTCTTCTTCAACGGCGGCGACACGTATTACAATATGAGCGGCATTGTAGATACCGGAATCGACTGGACGGGCGACGGCATGGACCTGACCTTCACCTTGACGGACGCGACCTCTTTTGAAGCGGTGGTGAGTCCTTATGCAGGCGAAACCACCACCCTCAACGGAGCGCTGCTTTCCTCGCCGGCCAATCAAACCATTTCCCGGGTGCGCATCTGGAATTACAGCGCAGGCACAGGGTCGAACTACAATTTATACGTGAACAATCTGGACCTCAGCGCCGGGGATGGCGGCAGCTCAACCAGCGCCACCTGCACCCTGGTCCGCCGTCCCTCGGCATTGCCCGACAACGATTCAGACGGCCTTCCCGATGAATGGGAACTCCAATACTTCGGCAACTCGACAGCGGCCAACTCCCAGGCCGATTCCGATTCCGACGGGCTTACCAACCAGGAGGAATACCTTCTCGGAACCAGTCCGATCAACGGCGAGTCGCTGCTTGTGATGGAATATCACGGCATTCCGCAGTCCGCAACCGCTCAGACATTCACCTGGCAAACCGTCGGCGGGCGCCGTTACTGGATCGAATACAGCGACAATCTCATGCAGGGGTTCGAACGCGCAACGACTCGCACCGAAACGGATGTCGCCGACGGCAATCCGGATACGGAAACATTCGTGGACTACGGCACGCTGACCGGCGGGATCCCGGCCAACGGACAACGCTACTACCGCATCCTGCTGAACAACGAATAATCACTCGTACGGCGCGGCTGTTTTTTCATGTCAATGGGAATGCCTTTCAGCACGTCCGGCTTCTGTGATAGTACACGCACAACTACACCGGTCTCAATTCCCTTTCTGGCGTGGCGTCCTTTCGGAATTCATGAATTCAAGCATCACGCACGCATTTACGCTGAAGTGACCGCGATCTTTCTCCTTTTCGATTTCGCGCATCATATCGTCCAGAGAAATGCAATTTGCTTTCATCTTCCGGTTTTTTGACGAGAAGAGCGCCACCAGAAAGGATTCTTTCTTGGCACCGAAAAAGGCGTAGTGCCCCACATGTTGGTGATCCATCCGGCAATGCACCATCCGTTTTTTTTCCAATACGTTTCAGCAAACGATCAGCCGGCGTTTCTTTTGGTAATGTCAGTGTCATCTTTTCATTCTCCCTATATTCTTTCTGTACCACCCAAAGAGACTCACAAGACGGTTTTCCTGAATAATGTTCATTTTAATCGGAGTTGCGTCGTTTGGGGGGGGGGGGCTGCGACCTACACGATTCGCAGACCCGGGTTATGTTATCACAGGGAAGAAACGCCCTGTGGGCTTACCGTAGCAAGATTGAATAATGCGGACACATGTGGTTCTATATTGCTGTCGTTTTTGCTTCAGCACCGCAGCAGCACAAAACAGGAAGGGCCCCGCCACCAAAAGAGATCCTTACATGCTAAAAAAACCACACTCAAACTGTTACTGGGTCCTTCCCGGAAAGCTGATGGCGGGAGAATATCCCGGGCATCCCGCCGATAATCAGGCCCAACAGAAGATCAATGCACACCTGCATGCCGGTGTGACCACGTTCGTTGATCTGACCACTGCGCAGGATAACCTCGCCCCCTATGCACCGTTTCTTGATGGGAAGGCACAGCATCTTTCCTTTCCCATACCAGACGTATCCGTCCCCCACTCCACTGACTACACCAACGAAATACTGGATGCCATTGATCAAGCACTCACAAAAGACGGGATCACCTATGTGCATTGCTGGGGAGGTCGTGGTCGTACCGGGGTAATTATTGGTTGCTGGCTGGCGCGACAGGGTCTTTCAGGAGTAGACGCACTCGACTGTCTGCATGATCTCTGGCAGGACTGCGCAAAGTCAAAACAGCCTATACCATCTCCCGAAACGCAGAAACAGGTAGACTATGTTGTTCATTGGAACACCAACGAGACGAATCCGGTCCTTTCCCGCTATCTCGGGGCCATGCTCGGACTGGCTGCCGGTGATGCCCTGGGTACCACGGTTGAGTTTAGGGCCCCGGGATCTTTTCCTCCGGTAACCGACATCACTGGCGGAGGCCCGTTCCATCTGAACAGGGGCGAGTGGACCGATGACACGTCCATGTCATTATGCCTGGCTGACAGTCTGCTGACCTGCACCGGGTTTAAGCTATCCGATCAGATGGACTGCTATGTGCGCTGGATGGATGAGGGGTACATGAGCTGTAACGGAAGGTGCTTTGACATCGGCAACACGGTGCGAAGTGCACTGGTCCGTTATAAACAGACCGGCGATCCCATTGCAGGGTCCACCGATCCGCGTTCAGCAGGAAACGGAAGCATCATGCGACTTGCACCTGTTCCCCTTTTCTATGCTCGCTCACTCGAAATCGCTGTCAGCAGGAGTGCCGATAGTTCAACGACCACCCACGGAGCACGAACCTGCATTGACGCCTGTCGCTACTTCGGCGCACTGATCGCTCTGGCGGTAAACGGGACGACCAAAGAAGACCTGCTATCCCGCGACAATCCGATCATAAGCAACCTGTGGCAAGCGAATCCCCTCTGCCCGGAAATCAAGGCTATCGCACAAGGCTCATACAAAACGAAAGAACCGCCCGCCATTGTCGGTTCAGGGTATGTCGTACAATCTCTCGAAGCAGCCCTCTGGGCGTTTCATAAAACGGATACCTTCAAGGACGGCTGCCTGCTTGCCGTCAATCTGGGTAATGATGCCGACACCACAGGAGCCATATACGGACAACTGGCAGGCGCTCATTATGGCATACAGAGCATACCGTCCCACTGGCGACACTGCATCAGCCACGCCGGGTTGATTAAAACCACGGCGCTTCGACTACACAGATCGGCACAAGTGTTCATGGCCGATATGATACGGATTCCAGAGGGAGGGACAATGTCATAATTCGAGGGGATGTGACCGACCATCAAAAGCCTTTCAGGCTGTGTGGTAATCGGCTTAGCGCCCCTCGCGGTTTGCTCTAACCGAAAACTGCGCGTAAAGCCTCCTGACCTTTCTTGAGTTTTAAAATCACAATATTCCAATAGTCGACCGACTCAATAAGCGTGCGCTGTTCATCAATAAAAAGAAAGCGACTGATTTCTTTCCGAAACAACGACCGATGCGCGGGATCAGTACTCAATTCATTCACGCGTTTTTCTAAAGCCTCTACAAATGCCGCAGGTACCTTCTTTCTATCCTCAAGCTTCTGCGATACCAGTGTCGCATCCAGGTGAACGCCCTGTCGCTCCTCAAGCCATATAATATCCCATACATCACGGTACTTTATTCGATTGGGCCGAAACGCCAACGCAATCCATTTATCCGCCAGAATGGACTCGAGCGATTCAACCTGAATAATGAGTCCACCGGTGCCCATGTCCACACCATAAACATTCCTTAAAAATGAAGGACGCCCGTCATGGCCGGGCAACGCACAGACGTCAATATGAATACGCTGAGCCGGAAGATGCTTTGATACCGGGCGGGTTTGTACACGTAATTTCCAGGTGCAGGTATTTCCTTCCTCCCGAACCGGTTCACTTACGCTGACAGGCAACCCGTATTTTTCCATGAATTGAAGCTCAAGAATATGACCTAACGCAGCCAAATCGCCGGGATCAAAATCAAAACCGCCGGCAAAATCCAGATCCTCACTCAAGCGCATAGAGCCATAACAGGCCCGCAAACACGTTCCCCCGATGAAGATCAGCCCTTTCAGCAAGCCGGCACGGCTCATCTCGCGTAATATATCGTGATGTAAAAGCTCCTTCTCAACAGCCGGTCGCACCATCCCCAAACCACGATCTGATTTCAGTGCCTGCTCAACCAGTCTATCGAATAAATTCATTGGCCGCCTCCCAATCCACCAAACCGGTATCCCTTCGGGTCACCTTCATATCCTGTAACGCCAATGGCACCGACGCCCGCCACAAATGAAGCGTTGAATCGTACTGCAGCTCATGGGCAACCTGCGGCGGCGTCTTACTGGTGTGAATAAATTCAAGCTCACCATACCGGCCACAAGATATAAGACCGCTGCGACCGGAAGACATCAACGTAAGTCGACTCAATGGAATTTGTGAAATCACCCCGGCCTCGCTTAATACATATTCCAAACTCAGATAATTAAACTGGCCCGCACGCAATCGGGCTGCCGTGCATCCCAACAAATCCCCTCCCCGCAAATCGGACTCTGCCAACATGTATATTCCACGACAAACCCGAATCAGATCGCCGTGTTTTTCCAAACGCGCCACCACCGATTTAAAGGCTCCCTGAACATGCGTCGGAAGCAGCACCTGCATATCAAGCAAAGCAAATACACGCATCCGGCTGTCAGGAAGCTTCCGTAATCCCTCTATTAGCTTAAACATGGGTTGCATAACATGTGCACTATACACAAAGTTTCACATAGTGCAACTTTGTGTATTGAAAAACAGCTCTCTTCAACCTCGAAATGCACCGAACCACACGAAACCCATGCAGCTCCCCTTCTCGTGTCCGTGACTATCGCGGTTAATGACGCAGATTTCGTCTACCGTCAGTCCGAGGGCGCGGGCGACACTGTGAGCGGCGGGCGTTTTCCTTAGGGGAAGGGGGGTGAGCGCAAAGGGGGGGATGGGAGCCAGTCGAAGACTGGATCGACGCATGCAACGGCGAATGCAGGGAAAAGATTTCTTTCAACCCTTCACGGGTTGGATGTCATGAAGTGACCGAGCGCAGCGAGAAAGAAAAACCGCAGGTTTGTAATAGAATAACATTCTTAAATTCGATCTTTCCCAACACATTGTTCTTTTGGCTAAGCGCGTGTTGGTGGATCCGTTGGTGGTTTTTGATTCCCGTTGGTGGTTTTGTTGGTTTTTGTTCGCCAAATTTTCGTCAGTTCGTGATGTTTCACAAAATGGAGGGAAAACAGGCATTATGCAGAAAACCCGCATAAAACAAGGGCCGGAACGTGTGTTCCGGGCCTCAAGTTGGTAGCGGGGGTTGGATTTGAACCAACGGCCTTCAGGTTATGAGCCTGAATACATAGGGCCACATTCATTGATTATAAAGCATTTTCAAGCCTTTAAAGCGGTGCGTGTGGGTTGATGTGTGGGTTTTTATGCTTGCGCTTGTTCATGTTATTTCGCAATGTTTCCTCCTGATTCAAGGGCGTGTATTTATCAGGAGGTGGGCAATGTCTATCGAACTTCGGACGGGTCGCGGTGGAAAATTGAGACCGCAGTGGTACGGGCGCTATGAGGTCAACGGGAAACGGTTCACAATCAACCTCGGAGTGAAGGTCGGCGGCAAGCCACCGGCCTCTTTGTCGCTCCGCGACGAAGGCGATTCGTCTTTTGAGAGATCCCGCACGTTGGCACAAGCCAAGCTCGATCAAATCACCGAGGAGGCCCGCCGAAGAACCGATTCGGTTCATTTGGTCGAACGTCTCTACGAGATCAAGACCGGGGAAAAGATTCAGTCGGTCAAACTGGTTGATTTGCCGACGGAGTGGTCGAGGATTCCGCGCAAGCGGGAACCCAACGAACGATATGCGGCCCAATGTCGCTCCACGCTGGCGCGTTTCGCGTCCTTCATTCGGGATCAGAACCCGCAAGCGGATGAGTTGGGGCATGTCACGCGCTCGCTGGCTCGCGCTTTCATGGAGGCGGAGGCGGCGCGGGGGGTGACGGCGAAGACGTGGAACGACACGCTCAAACTGCTTCGGGCGGCGTGCAAGTATCTTTTGCCGGCAGGAAGTGTGAATCCGTTTTCGGATGTCCCCACCCGCGAAACGGAAACGGTGTTTCGCAAGCCCTTTTCCCCGGAGGAATTGAAGGCGATTCTCGATGCGGCCCAGGATGATGATTTTATCCGTCCGATTCTGGTCACGGGTATTTGCACGGCGATGCGGCGCGGTGATTGCTGTTTGTTGAAATGGGCCGACGTAGACCTTCCCCAGCGATTCATTACCGTGAAGACGGCAAAAACCGGGGTCACGGTGGCGATCCCGATTTTCCCGATGCTGTTTGACGAACTGGCCCACCGGCCTCGCAATGGATCAGCATTTGTTTTTCCTGAACAGGCGGCGATGTATGAGGATAATCCCGACGGGATCACCTGGCGGGTGCGGAAAGTCTTCGGAGTGGCCGGGTTCAAAGATGCCGCAGAGGATGGCACAGAAACCTGCGAGGACGTCGCCCAGTACGATGCATCAAAGATCGGGGGCGATATTCACGCCATCCGCAAGCAGGGCTTGCGGCGGGCGAGTGTTCGGGATTTTCACAGCTTCCGCGTGACCTGGGTCACGCTGGCACTGACCGCCGGAGTGCCGTTGGAACTGGTGCAAAAGGTCACGGGGCACAAAACGGTTGATGTGGTTCTCAAACACTATTACCAACCGGGTCGCGAGGCGTTCCGCCGCGCCCTGCAATCGGCGATGCCTCAATTGCTTTCCAACGGGACAAAATCCGCGAAGGAACAAATCTTTGACATCCTGAATGCCACGACGGGCAAAACTTGGAAGAAGGATGCGGAAAAGGTGCGGGAACTGGTGGCCTCTCTGTGAAGAACTTCCGAGTGAGCGTATGGAGCGTATGTTTTTCGTGATTCCCGAGCTTTGTGTCTTGTTTTCTTCTCAAGTAGTTGCTACAGGATTCCGGGTTTGTCGGTCATGATTGCCGAGATGTCTTCCTGGCAATCCGTTTGTTCTTGGAGTTCAATTCCATGCCTCGGATATTTGACAACATAAATGAAAGTCTTTTGCCTGCATTGCAAAAAACGATGTCGCTTTGTCAGCGGAGTGATTTTTGCGTAGGCTATTTTAACCTTCGCGGTTGGAAGCAGTTGCATGATTATGTGGAGCAATGGGCTGGCGGCGAGGGGAATTGCTGTCGGCTTCTGGTGGGCATGCAGAAGCTGCCGCAGGATCAACTTCGATCATCGTTGAGCGTTCTGCATGCCGGCGAGCAGATGGACCAAGCCGCGGCGATTGCCTTGAAACGAAAACTTGCACAGGAATTTCGCGAGCAGCTCATGATCGGAATGCCCACCAATGCCGACGAGGCGGGATTACGCCGCCTTGCGGCTCAAATTCTATCCAAGAAACTTGTGGTAAAACTGTATTTGCGGCATCCACTCCATGCAAAACTGTATTTGTTATTTCGACAGGATCCTCTTAATCCTGCCATCGGCTATTTGGGTAGCAGCAATCTCACCATGTCCGGGTTGGCTCATCAGGGCGAGTTGAACGTTGATGTGATGGATCGCGATGCCTGTGATAAGCTTGAATCATGGTTTGAGGATCGATGGAAAGATAAGTTCTGCATTGATATTTCGAAGGAACTGGTCGAAATCATTAACGAAAGCTGGGCTCGTCCCGAACCAATTCCTCCTTATCATATCTACATTAAAACCGCCTATCATCTTTCTCAGGAGGCCAGGGCGGGCTTGGCTGAATTTCGCATTCCATCCGACTTTGGGAATACGCTTTTCGAGTTCCAGAAGGCGGCTGTCAAAATTGCAGCGCACCATCTGAACAAGCGCGGAGGCGTTGTTATCGGAGATGTGGTGGGTCTGGGCAAAACACTCATGGCCACGGCGCTTGCCCGGATTTTCGAGGATGATCACGGGCTTGAGACGCTAATCATTTGTCCGAAAAATCTTGTGAATATGTGGAAGGATTATCGCCACCAATATCGGTTGCGCGGGGACGTCCTTCCCATTACGCAAGTACAGCAGAAACTTCCCAATCTTCGCCGATTTCGCCTTGTGCTGATTGATGAAAGCCACAATCTTCGCAATCGAAACGGAAGCCGTTATCGCGCCATCGCGGAGTATATCGCGACGAATGATAGTCGCGTTATTTTGTTATCAGCCACCCCCTATAACAAATCGTATCTCGATCTCTCCAATCAGCTTCGTCTTTTCATAGATGAACAAAAAGACATTGGCATTCGCCCTGAAAAGCTCCTTCGTGAGCTGGGTGAAACGGAATTTATTCGGCGTCACCAATGCCCGGTTCGCTCACTGGCTGCCTTTGAAAAGAGCGAGCATCCTGACGACTGGCGTGAACTTATGCGTCTTTATCTGGTTCGCCGCACCCGTAGTTTTATTCAGGAGAATTACGCTACCCTTGACCCCGAGCGGAAACGCAACTATCTGGAATTTTCAGACGGCAGCCGTTCCTATTTTCCCTCGCGGGTTCCCAAGACGGTCAAATTCAAGATCAACGACAAAGACCCTAACGACCAATATGCGCGGTTTTATGCATCTGAAGTAGTTAAAACGTTAAGCGACCTGGCCCTTCCACGCTACGGGCTGGGCAACTATCAACTCCCGTCGCCACATAGGCCACCCTCATCCGATGATGCCAAAGCGTTGGCCGATCTCTCCCGTGCCGGTTCCCGTTTAAAGGGGTTTTGCAGGACCAACCTCTTCAAACGGCTGGAAAGCAGCGGCCACGCATTCACCCTCTCGTTGGAACGGCACATCCTGCGCAATTACATTTACCTGCATGCCATTGAAAAGGGGTTACCTCTTCCCATCGGCAAACAGGATATGGACTTAATGGATTCATGGGAAAATGACAACGATCCGGATATGTGGGACAACGCCGCCGATGACGAAAATGGTGATTCCAGCACACCATCCGAAACGACGACCAGCCGGCCAACTTTATCGGAAAAGGATCTGCGAGAGCGCGCTGCCGCTATTTATGGCATTTATTCCACGCAGCAGAAAAAACGATTCAAATGGCTTAAGTCGGAATTGTTCAATGAAGATCTCGGAACTGATTTGCTGCAAGATTCCGCCGCATTACTTAACATTCTGAAACAAGCCGGAGCGTGGAACCCCCAGCGCGACACCAAGCTGCAAGCGCTCTTGAAGCTACTGTCGAAAGACCATCCGAAGGAAAAGGTCCTGCTGTTTTCGCAATTTGCCGACACGGTTGATTACCTGGCCTCCCAACTCAAAGCCCATGGCGTGACGGCTATTGAAGGCGTCACCGGCGACTCGGAGGACCCGACAGCCATCGCCTACCGTTTCAGCCCTGTCAGCAACGAAAAACGCGACAGTATTCAACCGGGTTCTGAACTGCGTGTTGTTTTGGCCACCGATGTCTTGAGCGAAGGTCAAAATTTGCAGGACTGCTCCATCATCGTGAACTACGACCTTCCCTGGGCCATCATCCGCCTCATTCAGCGGGCGGGCCGTGTGGACCGTATCGGCCAGAAATCCGACACCATTCTTTGCTACTCCTTTTTACCCGCCGAGGGCGTCGAGCGCATCATCCACCTGCGCTCGCGGGTCAGCCAACGACTCCAGGAGAACGCCGAAGTCGTCGGCGCCGACGAAATGTTTTTCGAAGATCAGTCCGACAGCAGCGTCCTTAGTGATCTTTTCACCGAAAAAGCCGGAATCCTCGATGGCGAAGAGGACACCGAAGTGGACCTGGCTTCCTACGCCTACCAAATCTGGAGAAACGCTATCGACGCCAATCCCGAACTCGAGAAAATAATTCCCGCCATGCCCAGTGTGGTCTATTCCACGCGCCCGCACATCCCGCACCCTGGCGCCCCGGAGGGGGCGTTGGTTTATCTACGAACCGCAGAGGGCAGCGATGCCTTGGCATGGGTGGACGAAGAGGGAAACAGCGTCACCGAGTCCCAGTTTACCATTCTCAAAGCCGCCGAATGTGCGCCTGACACCCCTGCGCTTCCCCGGCACGACAACCATCATGAGATGGTTGCCAAAGGCGTTAAGCTCATTGTTGAAACCGAAAAATCCGTGGGTGGTCAGCTTGGGAGGCCGTCCGGTGCCCGCTTCCGAGCCTATGAACGACTCAAAGCCTATGCCGAAGACGTCAAGGGCACACTCTTTGATCTCCCTGAACTGCGCCTCGCCATAGAAGAAATCTACAAATTTCCCCTCCTTCAATCCGCGACCGATACGATTAACCGCCAGCTCAAAAGCGGCATGGATAATACCAAGCTTGCCGAATTGGTCATGGCTTTGCGAGCCGACGCCCGACTTTGTCGCATCACCGAAACAGCGGATTCCAAAGAACCGCAGGTCATTTGCTCCCTTGGATTGCGACAACCGAAATCAACAGGAACAACAGTATGAAGATCGATCTGTCAAGTGTCCGCAAGTCTCTCAAAGCCTTAGATTTTGAAACGCTCTTTCGCGAGCATCTGGGTTGGGACAATTATCAGGCCCATCTCTCCATCCCAGTAAATGGGAATTCTGTCTCGTTGAAAGCCATTGCCCAGAAACGAGGTTTTGTCGCTTATCTTTGTGATGCCATTCCTGATCGACCTCTTCGCCTCAAAATAGACCATCAAGTCGCCAAATCAGTCCGCGAGCACATCATCATCTATGCCGACCAAGCCACCGGACAGCAGGTCTGGCAATGGATTCGCCGAGAGCCGGGGAAACCCTTGGCCTGCCGTGAACATCGCTTCGACACGCGTCAATCCGGCGATGCTCTCATCCAGCGCCTCGAAGCACTGGCGGTTAGCATAGATGAAGAAGAACAGATCACCATCGTGGACGTTACCGGGCGCGCCCGTGCCGCCTTCGATGTGGACAAGGTCACCAAGAAATTCTACGACCGCTTTAAGGCCGAACATACCGCCTTCCTCAAGTTCATCAAAGGCATCGCCCAGAAAGGCGATCTCGAGTGGTACACCTCCCTCATGCTCAACCGGCTCATGTTCGTCTATTTCATCCAGAAAAAAGGCTTTCTCGATGGCGACACCGACTACCTCAGAAACCGCCTGCACCGCATGCGCGAACTCAAAGGAAAAGACAAATTCCAGTCATTCTACCGCTCGTTTCTGCTGGCCCTTTTTCATGACGGACTGGGCAAATCACCCGCCGACCGCAAACTGGACCCGATCATCAAACAATTGCTCGGACACATCCCGTATCTCAACGGCGGCTTCTTTGAAGTCCACCAGCTCGAAACCAACAACCCGGAAATAGACATTCCCGACAAAGCCTTCGAAAAACTCTTCGACTTCTTTGATCAATACTCTTGGCACCTGGACGAGCGCCCCCTTCGCGCCGACAACGAAATCAACCCTGACGTCGTCGGCTACATCTTCGAGAAGTACATCAACCAGAAGCAAATGGGGGCCTACTACACCAAAGAGGACATCACCGAATACATTTCCAAGAACACCATCATACCCTTTCTGTTTGATGCCGCCGAAAAGAAATGCGCCATCGCCTTCAAGCCCGACAGCGCCCTCTGGCGAATCCTCCAGGACGACCCCGACCGCTACATCTATGCCGCCGTCCGTCATGGAGTCATTGACGAAAAAGGCGCGATCATTCCGCTCCCGAAAGACATCGAGGCCGGAGTCAAAGCCGTTGCCAAACGCGAGGGCTGGAACAAAGCCGCCCCCGATCCCTTCGCCCTGCCCACCGAAACATGGCGCGAACACGTCGCCCGCCGCCAACGCTGCCTCGAAATCCGGGAAAAACTGAGCAAGGGCGAAGTCCATCAGATCAATGATCTCATCTCCCTGAACCTCGACATCTGGCAATTCGCCCGCGATGCCATCGTCAATGCCGAAGGACCGGAACTGCTGCGCGCCTTCTGGCACGTCATCACAGCCATGACCATTCTCGACCCCACCTGTGGCTCCGGTGCCTTCCTCTTTGCCGCCCTCTGCATCATGGAAACACTCTACAGCGATTGCCTCGAACGCATGACTCGTTTCATTGAAGATGCCGATTCTAAAAGTGAGAAAGCGAACCACCAGAAATATTCCGACTTCCGCGACATCCTCGCCCAAATCGCCAAGCACCCCAGCGAACGCTATTTCATCCTCAAATCCATCATCATCAATAATCTCTTCGGCGTGGACATCATGGAGGAGGCCACCGAAATCTGCAAACTGCGCCTCTTCCTCAAGCTCGTCGCTCAGGTCGAAAAAGTCGAGCAAATCGAACCACTCCCCGACATGGATTTCAACATTCGCGCAGGTAATACCCTCGTTGGATTCGCCTCCATGGAACAGGTCAAGAAATCCATGCAGGGCGACATGATCAAGCTGCTTGAACTTCCCCACATCGAGGAAAGCGCAGAAATCGCCGCCCGCGCCTTCCAGCAATTCCGCGCCCAGCAAACCAAACACGGCGGCAAAATCACCGCCGAGGATAAGCAAGACCTCCGCCAACAACTCGCCAAACTCGACGCTGAACTCGACCGATTCCTCGCCTCCGAATATGGCGTGGATGTCAGTGAAGAGCAACATCACGGTGGCACGGGCGTCCCGCCCGTGGGGAAACACGGGCAAGATGCCCGTGCCACGAACTTTGAAAAATGGAAAGCCTCCCACCAGCCCTTCCACTGGCTCGTCGAATTCTACAGCATCATCCACAATGGCGGATTTGATGTGATCATCGGTAATCCGCCGTATGTGGAATATAAAGATGTAAAAAGCACATACAAGATGTTGAGCTTTAAGACAGAGGAATGTAGCAATCTCTTTGCTTTCGTACTGGAACGATGCACAACCCTAAGCAATTTAGGGACAGAAGTTGGAATGATTGTGCCTTTAAGTG
This sequence comes from uncultured Verrucomicrobiota bacterium, assembly GCA_964542025.1. GTDB lineage: Bacteria > Verrucomicrobiota > Kiritimatiellia > RZYC01 > RZYC01 > JAQVYB01. The sequence goes on along the minus strand of CAZISY010000017.1, from coordinate 17,195 downwards.
CCTTTAGTACGGATAGAATGGTTCCTCTTATTGACCACCTTAAAACTTGTTCAGAATTCTTAAAAATTGCTAATTTTAGTTGGAGGCCGGGAAAGCTATTCGATGGTGTAAACTTACAACTATCGATTCTTATCCATAAAATCTCAAACAAAAACGAAACAATAGAAACAACTAGATATTTAATGTGGGATTCAATAGCTCGATCAGAGCTGTTCTCAAAAATACAATTTGCTGAAGCTTCAGATGCCCGTCTTGCAGGAAGCATTCCAAAGCTGGGAAGCCCTGAAGCGCACTCCATTTTGAACAAGCTGCGACAGCATAAAAATGAATTATTCAGATGTTTCACTCGTCATTCAGAAAACAAGATATTTTATCGTCGCGGAGGACTCTACTGGAAAGTCTTTGTAGATTTTGAAACTGGGTCAAGCGAAGAAAAAATCATCCACCTTCTATCAGAAATCGATAAATATGCAATTATTGCCGTATTAAGCAGCGATTTGTGGTGGTGGTATTTTACAATAACTTCTGATTGTCGGCATCTTGGGAATCGAGACATCGGAACATTTCCTTTTGACCCAAGTGATATGAATGATTTTGGTAGAAAAGAGCTTTCTCGCCTGGGGAGATCTTACGTCAAAGACCTTAAGCGAAATGCTATTAATGCTGTGCGCGTATACAAAGAAACTAACGCCGTAGAGTGTTTATCATTCAGAGTTAACCAATCCAAACCCATAATCGACGAGATAGACCGCGTCCTCGCTGCGCACTACGGTTTTACGGACGAGGAGTTGGATTTCATTATCAACTATGACATCAAGTATCGGATGGGCGGAGCGGAAGACGAGGGGGAGGAATGAGCATCCGATCCGTCATATTCGATTTTTCCAATGATTGGAAAAATGGCTGGAAAAGTTTCCAATGGTTGGAAAATCCGGCGGTATTTTTTCCAATGATTGTAAAAATCTTGACGAAAGTTTCCAATGATTGGAACTTTTTCGGGAGCAAATTGTGGCGTTCTCCAATTCGGATGGCTCTCGTTACCAGGAGGATTGAACGATGATCACAAAGCTGATCGTGCGCAACTTCAAGCGCTTACGGGATGTTGAAATATCGCTGGGGCAAGCTGCCGTATTTATCGGCCCCAATAATTCAGGCAAGACTACGGCATTGCAAGCTTTGGCGCTATGGGACATTGGCCTGCGAGCATGGCTGGTCGAACGAGGTGGCAAGGTGTCGCCCGAAAAACGCCCTGGCGTCACCATCAATCGTCACGATCTTATCGCTTTGCCTGTCCCCGCTGCGACGCTCCTCTGGAATGACCGACATGTAAGGGGAACCAAGGACCGGAAGACGCGAAATATTCGAATTGATATTATTGTGGAAGGTGAGTCCGCCGGGCAATCATGGTCATGCGGTTTTGAGTTCGACTATGCATCCGAGGAGGCTATTGTATGTCGCCCATTGCGATTACCCGGGTTTGAGGATAAACCGGTACATCAATCGAAGTTCAGCAAAATCCCGCAGTTGTTGGAAACGCCAGAGAATCTGTTTCGTGTATGTTTTCTCCCCCCTATGTCCGGCTTGGCTGCTGTAGAGCCGAAAGTCGAACCAGGGCGGGTTAATGTTTTGATGGGGGAAGGCCAAACCGCCCAGGTGCTTAGAAATCTTTGTTATCGTGCATCGGAGGAAAATCCTGTTGCGTGGCAAGCTATCTGTAGTGTGATGGCCAGTCTCTTTAACATATCCCTAAGGAATCCTGAATACCTTCCCCACCGGGGCGAAATTGTAATGACTTACGAAGAACGAGGCAAGTCATTCGACATTTCCAGTTCGGGTCGTGGAGCGCAACAGGTTCTCTTGCTATTCGCCTATCTTCATGCCAATCCAAAATCCCTCCTGCTTTTGGACGAGCCGGATGCCCATCTCGAAATATTGCGCCAGAGACAAATATATAATCGCCTGGTTGATTTAGCGGCCAGTCAAGGCTCCCAAATCATTGCGGCCAGTCATTCGGAAGTAGTTTTGTGTGAGGCGGCAAGCCGCGATACGGTTGTAGCATTCGTAGGCAAACCCCATGAATTGGCAGCAGGACAAACAACTCAAGTACTGAAGTCATTGCGCGACATAGGCTTTGAACAGTATTATCAAGCGGAACAAAAAGGCTGGGTGCTTTATTTGGAAGATACGACCGATCTCCCTATTCTACAAGCATTTGCACACATATTAAATCATCCCGCAACCGTCATACTTAATAATCCTTATATCCACTATGTGACTACGAATTTGCCCCAAAAAGCCAGGGAACATTTTTTTGGCTTGCGCGAGGCGAAATCCGACCTGGTTGGTTGCGCGCTCTTTGATCGCTTGGACCGTCAATTGCAAGATCATCCTGCTCTCATCGAACTTACATGGAAACGCCGGGAAATAGAAAATTACCTTTGTACAAGAGAGACTCTTTTGCGGTTCGCGGAACAGATGGAATCATCAGAAGGCCCACTTTTTGAACATGTCGGCAAGCCACGCCGACTGGAAGCCATGAAACAGTGCATTGATGAGATAGAACATGCCCAGGCCGTCACTAATCGTCCTTCGCCCTGGTCGCCGGACATAAAGGCAACCGATGATTTTCTTGATCCGTTATTTGCCAATTATTCCAAGCGACTTGGAATCCCACTATGTCTGCGAAAAAACATGTACTTCCGTTTGGCTGCACTAATGAAGCCGGACGATATAGATTCGGAAGTGCGCGAGAAATTGGACGCGATTGTTGACATAGCAGATCGTGCTATGCCCGCAGAAACTGAAAATTGAAGAGAAATTTCATGCCACGTACAAAACAGTCATCACCACAAAACACTACTAACTCCTACATGGACTTCCCCTCGTTGGTGTCGGCCATTTGGAAGATTCATGAACACTGCGCTGCCCAAGCCAATCGCGTGGTGAATGTGAGCCTGACCCTGCGCAATTGGATCATTGGCTGGTACATCCGGGAATACGAACAGCAGGGCACAGACCGTGCTCAATACGGTGAGTCGCTTATTGAAAAACTGGCGGAAACATTGGAGGGGCAAGGGCTCAAAGACCTTGCTCCCCGCACGTTACGCCAGTGTCGGCAATTCTATATCGTGTATCCACAGATTCGGCAGACGGTGTCTGCCAAATCTTTTGCCTCCTTGCTGCCCGCACAAATTTGGCAGGCATCGTCTGCCAAATCTCTCCCGATGGATGAGGTGTTAGTTCCGGAATCGTCGGTCCGGGAAGTTGGCTTGTCCCCGCGCATGTTGGTTGAGCGGCTGTCCTTCAGTCATTTTGCCGAATTGATCTCCATAGACGATCCGCTCAAGCGGGCCTTCTATGAAATTGAGTGTATCCGTGGCAACTGGCCCGTTAGAGCGCTCAGGCGACAAATCGTCACACTCTACTTCGAGCGCTCAGGATTATCCGAAGACAAAGAGAAATTGGCAGCGATGACCAAGGCGGGCATGGAACCGGCGGAACCACGGCTTGCCATCCGTGATCCATATATCTTCGAGTTCCTCGGTCTCAAAGCGAAAGACGCCGTGGAGGAATCAGACCTTGAACATGCGCTGGTTGCCAACCTCCGCGAGTTCCTCCTGGAATTGGGTCATGGCTTCTGTCTTGAGGCCCAGCAAAAAAGCATCCTCATTGGCAACACCCGTGGATTCGTTGATCTCGTTTTCTACCACCGCATCCTGAAATGCCATGTGCTGGTCGAATTGAAGGTGGACGATTTTCACCATGAGTACATCGGCCAACTCAACACCTACGTGACCTGGTACCGCAAGCACATGATGGCCGAGGGCGACAACCCGCCAGTCGGCCTTCTCCTGTGTACCGGCAAAGACCACGCCCTTGTGGAATACGCCCTGGCCGCCATAGACAACCGCCTTTTTGTTTCCAAATACCAGCTTGAATTACCGCGCATCGAGGAACTCCAGCGCTTCCTTGAGGCCAAACAGAAAGAATTGGGATACCCATAGCGAGAATGTTAAAATGCTTTGAATGAACAAATCGAAAGGATTTTCATTATGAATATGGAATTTGCCGGTTTTCTGAAGGATACAACAAGGGAAACATGCCGGTTTTTATCCGAACTTCTGCCCCAAATTGGCGGGGCGGATTGGTGGAAGAATTCCGTTCATTCAAAACTCTCCTACCAGCAGCAACGACGCGTGGAAACTGGTCATATTACCAAAATGGAAGACCTTGATCTGATTGCCCTCATGCGTGTATTTGATAAAAACTGGTACGAAATTGCTGAAAAATCGAAATTCAACGACGATGCGAGAACGCTGATCAAGGAGATGCAGCAAGTTCGCCACAGGGCCTCCCACGAAGGGACAGAAGATCCTTCTCTGGACGATCTGTATCGCGACTTGGATACATTGCACCGGTTTTTGATCATGATAGGCGCTAATTGCATCTTGATCGAAAAAATGGATGCGCAACGTAAGAATGTGATGCGACAAATGAATGCTGGAGAAGGGAATCCAGCCCCATCAACACCCATCGTCTCTTCTTCCGATGAAGAATTGGAGGCGCCATCTGAACCAGAGGCCCCGACAGGCGGAGCATCAACACGTGGTGTGCCTCTTGAGCTGATGGGAAAGGACGCGGGGCAAAACGAACAGGTTCGCCACTTGCTTCGCGACAACACGTATATCGGCATTGATTTTGGTACATCCACGACGATTGTCAGCTATGTGCGTTTGGACGAAGAAACAAACGCCCTCTCGGTGGATGTCATGCCGATTAAACAATACGACGACCTCGGGCGATGTTTTGAAGACCCTCTGGTTCCCTCCTGTATTGCATGGACAGGGGGCAAATTGCTGGTTGGACAAGGCGCGGCCCAACTTAAAAATGTAAATAGACCCGGCAAAAACATTTGGTTTTCCTTCAAAATGGAGCTGGGCATTGATCTCGGCCCCAAGTATTACTACAGTGACTTGGCAGGAACGAAAGGGCCCGTTCGCATAGAAAACCCACAAGATGCAACGCGTGTCTTCTTCGGCTATCTGCGTAAACAAATTGAAGCCTTTGTGTCGGAAAAGAAACTGCCCAATCAACTTGTATATTCTGTTAGCGTTCCAGCGTCCTTCGAGGCCAACCAGCGTCAAGATTTGTGCAACGCGCTCTCGGATGCGGGTATTGTGCTCCCAAGTTTCGGCATCATTGACGAACCCAACGCGGCATTCATCAGTTATTTAGCGGATACGCTCAAGACAGGGACGGGCGTAGCCCAAGAATATGCACAGCGCAAGCGGCGCATCCTCGTATTTGATTTCGGGGCTGGAACTTGTGATATTTCCATCTTGGAAGTCGGGATGGAGGATGGCCGTTTCATTTCACGAAACAAAGCCATTTCTCAGTTTCATGCTTTGGGCGGTGACAACATAGACCGGCACATCGCCAAAAGCGTTTTGCTTGGTCAACTTATTAATCAGCTTGAAAAAGAAGTTGATTTCACATCCACGGATCTTTCCCAGCACATAATTCCGCACCTTCAACCGGCAGCGGAGATGTTAAAAATACAATGCTGTAAGTATATCAGAACCAACTGGAACGGCACGAATGTAGAGCCATTTGCGAGCGTGGAAAAAGTGATCAGCGGTCACGACATCAAACCGTTCACAATCCGCGAGGGCTTGTCTCTCCAACTAGCGAAACCGAGCATGTCCTTTGCTGAATTTGCTCATATAATGGAACAATTCCTTGAACAGGACGAATCTAATTGGAATCTTGAGAACCGCCAAGAGGATATTGTGAGCATTTTCGAGCCCATCCAAAGCGCGATGGAAAAAGCGAATGTGAAAAAAGATGAGCTCGACATGGTTCTTTTCATAGGAGGCAGTTCACAAAATCCGTATGTATTAAGCGCCATCAAAGATTACTTTGGACGTTTCGTCGAATCGGTTGAGCCTGGCGATTTGCGCACCCCCGTATCGCGGGGCGCAGCGCTTAATTCGTTTGTGGTCAATGGCCTGAAATGCGAAATCATCAAGCCCATCACCAGCGAGCCCGTGTTAGTGCTTACACTGGGTGGCGGCCTAAGAGAAATCCTCCCCGCAGGTACTGCGATCCCGTCCGAAGAAGTCTTTGTGGACGACTTGGAACCCCAACGAGATGGCCAGCATAAAATTGAGCTTCCGATTTGTGTGACTAACGAGGACAAATTATTGGCCACCATTGAAATTACGTCCGCGCCTGAAAAGCCTTTTTTTAAGGGCGACAAGATCACCTTGACCTGTTCCGTGGATGAAAACAAACTTTTGCATATCAAAGCAAAGGCTGGCACACACATGGTTTCCGGCGTGCTTGTCAACCCACTGGCGAATAAAGAACTAACTCCCGAAGAATCGCGCATGCTTCTCGCCAGACAGCATCTGCACAACTCTGTGGCCAATAATAGGGGGCGTCCCTCTACTGACATTTTGCTGAACTATGCATATGCCTGTCAGCATGCTGATCATTATATTGAGGCTGCAGAGGCCTTTGAGGCCATGGAACGGCTTGATCCTACGCGCGATTTTTCCACAATGATAGGTTATCTTTATAGCCGTGCCGGAAAATCAAAACAGTCTGACAAATGGGCTGAAATTGCCCATAAGAAGAAACCGTCAGCGACGACGGCATTCAACTTGGCACTTGCAAAACAGAGGGTGGGAGACTACGAGAGCTACGAGAATTTGATGGAGGAGTCCCTACAGCACAACCCCGAGTTTGAGGCAGCTCTTGAGCTTTATGGTCATTATAAATTCAAAAAGGGGCGACCTGAAGGCCTCATTATGCTCGAAAAAGCGTTCAACGAGTTTAAGGAACAATTTGACCGGAATACGCTAAATGAAGACGATTATTTTCGCTTTCGCCGGGCGGCAAGTACCTTGGGGCATGCTGCCATTGTCGAGCAAATTGACCGACGCCAAAGGGACTTTAATAACCAGCAACGCAATTATAGTGAACAGAATCTTGCCGCATCCTCCGCAGGTGAACATCCAGCGAAATGAAAGGACTGGTAAATTGATATGCAATGGATGGTACCCCATAATAAACTCAAGGAAGAACAAACGTACGTTCTTGATCGTTGCTTGCGAGATGAAAACAAATGTGTTTGGATTCGCGGATTCGCGGGGTCGGGAAAAAGTATTGTCTTGATTCACCATATTATTGAATTCAAGAAGAAAGCAGGGAAATCAGCATGTATCGTGGTATACACCCACGCGCTCAAAGATTTACTTCGTACCGGGCTTCCTGACCATCTTCGTAATATCCCGGTTATGACGTATTTCCAATTCAAAAAAGCTCCAAAATACTACGATCTCATCGTTGTGGACGAAGTGCAGGATTTGGAAGAAGGCGTTTTACGCATGCTTCATCAATATTCCGGCAAGTTGATTGTGGCGGGGGATGAAGACCAATCTATCTATGAGGGGCGGGTGTCAGCCAACGATATTGATGGGATAATAGCGCCAGAAACACACAAACTCGTCGTTCTTTATCGGCTAACGGAAAAAATCCGCGACATTGTGCGAACCATTCTCCCCAATTCACTAATACATAGTGCGAGGAATGGGCGTTTCGTCTCCGTTGATGTCACGCTTGCACATGCACAAAGTAAAAGAGATGAAATCCAATGGGTGTGGAAGAATGCAATTAAGGGCACAAAACAGGGAGATCCGACGGCCATATTGCTGCCCAATCAGAAGTTGATTAAAAGATTTGTAAATATTGTTTGTGAAATGGAAAATGTTCCCCAACCGTCATATGAAAATAATGAATACGGAAGGGTTAATTATGACACCGTAAATCAACACCTAGAAACTGCAAACTTGGCACTAAGGTATCTCGGCAATGATTTCGGTTCTCTGGAGGAATCAGACCTTTGTCCAATTGTATATTTGATGACATACCACAGCGCAAAGGGTCTTGATTTCAACACGGTGTTTTTGCCGCACCTCGGTGATGGATTGGAAATCTGGCGCGATGACGACAACCTATCACGACGATTGTTTTTCGTTGCAACCACCAGAAGCCGATTAAACCTTTTTATGTCACACCACTCCACCCAACCCCATGAATATGTTCGCAATATGCCTCAAGATTTGCTGATGAAAATAGAATGTGCTGTAAAGGAAGAAAACAGCAGCAACAACGACTTTGAATTTATATTTTAGGAGATAATACTATGGAAAATGGATATATTGTTTCTGTAACGTTTGCTGAGTTTCTGGTTTGGCTTAATTCGGGCGAGTTACGCCTACCCACTAGACGTCTCCTTCCAGCGGGAGTGCATCATGAGGGCTATGCAGAGGCCGATCAAGTTGTACGAAAGCAGCTCATTAATTTATTGCCACATATTGATCTTGAAGATGAGCACAGCATTATCATTGTCACTTTGTCCGGGCAGTTTACGGGGCCGGAAGAATTAAACAATGTGCTTCGCGAGCACGAGCCATATCTTCGAGATATGATTTACGCGCCGTTTTCGGCGATCCTCAGCGTACAACCGTTAACGAGGCGAGGAGGCGAGATATTAGAGTCACGTCTGGAAGCTTATTCGATGCGCATGGAAAAACCGCTCTTTGAAGAAGAAGCAAATGGCTTGTGGCTTGAATGGTCTTATCGACGATCAGTACGAGGCGCATTCTCATTACTTGATCTTCTAGTTAAAAATCCTGAATATAAACCATCCTCCTCTTTTATTCGTTCCGCACAAGATGGCCTGAAATTACTCAACGCTGGCCGACAACCACCCTCACCAACGGAATCTTTGGTCGCCCAACTTCTTTGTTATAGCCGTCACAAAACCATTCCGGACTCTGACAATGGATTTTTTGCCGACCTGGGATTGATCCTAAGCACCAACTCAAAAGCTCTCGCAACAGATTCATTGATCGATACTTTGAGAAATATATGGAAGAATATCACCACGGATACTCGCTCACTACCTCAGCTTCTTTCGGATGAAAGCATTCGTAATGCCTTGAGCATCTATGTGCCAAAGGACATCGGAGATATTGATCTGCACTCCGCTGTGCTATTTTTGAAATGGAAGCATCAAACACAGCTAAAAGGAAGTCTGCAATTCGATGATATATTGAATGATGTCAAAGATTGTGCAAGTCGTGTTTCAAAACATCGTGTATCGCAAGCAATTTGGCTGCTCGGATTCTTCTGGGGCTTTGACCGTATGGCAAACGAGTATTATGCGAGGTCTCCGGCTAATACTTCGTTGTTTTCACGCCATCTGCCAAACGAACCCGTTGAGCTTCTACCATTGACACATGAAGCCCCCTCGCCACTCCCACCGCCGACCAAAAAGACGCGTGCCCCTCGCAAGAAAAAATCCTCGATCCTCAAAGAGGTGTCTGCAGAGACTCAAAACGATAGCACTACCGAACCAACGTCCTGACACTAAATATAAAAAATAACTGTATGCGGCAGGATTGTCTCATTTAAAGTGAAAGGATATGTTCCGTGCAGAATAAGACCAACATCAAAATAATCGGCAATCCGGCAATCTTCGATCGTCCGATGCTCGGCTTGTTCTGCTCAATTCAATGCCCTGGCAAACTCATCCTCGAAACCTATGACCTGGCCAAGCGCCTGCGCGAAGAGGGCATCCCTGTCATCAGCCCGTTTCATTCCCCGATGGAACAGGAGTGCTTGCGCATTCTTCTGCGTGGACCCACGCCCGCAGTTTGGTGTCTGGCACGCGGCATGTACAAAACCATCCCTGTTAAGCCGATTAATTGCCGTTCCGCCGTGGAAGATGGGCGGCTCATGGTCGTTTCATCCTTTTCGGCCAAGGAGCGGCGGATCACCACGGAGGCCGCCATCAAACGGAACCGCCTCGTCGCCGACCTTGCCAGCGCCGTATTCGTTGCTCACGCCGCCCCCGGCAGTAAAATGGAGGCACTCTGCCTCGATATTCTTGCCGTCGGCAAACCTCTCTATACGTTCAATCATCCTTCTAATTCCTTCATTATTCAAGCCGGAGCCAAAGACGGCACCACCGTTGATTTTGGTCTTTTCACCAGTTATTCAGCCGCAGAGGCACCCGTTTCACCTTTCGGAGTCTTCTCATGACTCCGCGTCGTCTCAAAGGTTGTTTTGATAATGTCGCCAAGCTCCGCCAGCACAACCCCGAGGTGTTTTGTCGGTTTTTGAACCATTTCCCACTGATTCTCAAAACATTTGGCATTGCGTTGCCACCGTCACCCGACCCGGAAGCCATCCCCTATGGCGATTTGTGCAATGCGCTCATGTCGCCCGATTTGCCATCCCATTTTGTCGTTTTGCTGATTCTAATCGGCAAGCTGGACAATGAACAAGGGTGGCGTGAAATCGAGTATGAAGCCAAACTTCGCCGGGTGGAGCTTTCATTTTCCGTGGATGGCCTCTCTTATGCCGACCGCGCCATGATGGCATGGATCGTGGCTCAACCAAGCCATCCCGACATTCTCGAAGAAGCCTTTGCGCGTGCCCGTATTTATGCCAAGTCATCCTACACCTATTATCCGATGACCTTTGATCTCCGTGAGTACTTCGCCACACCCGACAAGAAGGCCATTTCCGCTTTAGAGGTTTCGCTGGACCACTATTTTTCGGAGATGGAAAAACTTGGGAAAGGCGCGAAGGTTCTTGTTTATGATTATGATGCCGAAATCTGGTTTTTAGTGCGTCATCCGGGGATCGTTAAGCGCGAAGGCGTGTATCAAGGCAATAAAACAACCAGCTTGGCGTTGACCCCCGAACTCTACGATGCCGTCGTCTATCACAAGAAATATGGCGACTTGCGCATGAACACCCACCGCCAGCGAGAGCATACCCGTTACCGAATTGACTTCGGCCATCTCCTGTTCAGCAAAGAAAATGTCTTTGATCCAACCAAACGGATCGTCAGACTTGACCCGCTGAAAAATGATTGCGTCGAACTGTGCAAGACGGACGACATCCCCGGACTGTTCAAAATAGCCGTTGCCGAGGTCTGCTTCTACTCGCTTTCTGCCGTCGGAAAGCGCGTAACTTGGCGAGCCGAAACAAAAAAGGGCGGGCTTCCCTTCGACGCTTCAAATCACGTCATCCCGGAAGATACCGATACGATTCAATATGCGAAATTTCGTTACCAGTTGTCTGCGGAACCGGGCAAGTGGCGTTGTTTGATTGTCCATACAGGCAAAAACCTCAATTATGAGCGCGATGGCGATTCATGCGTTCTCGAAAATTGGTTGCGGAAAAGGGGGTTCATTGATGGTTGGGCCACCTAACGCTCATTATGACGAGGGTTTTTGGAACAAACTCATAGAGCACAGCGATCACCTGTTTTCAAAACGCGAGTGGCTTCGCATCTTTCCTGACCATCCTACTCCCCCGATCCGTTTGTTTTTCTCGCCAGTGCTCGGTGAAATCGCCTCTGTTGTCCGATGGGAGGCCGCAGGGCTCCCGCTCGAAATCCATGAAAATTCCGATGGGTCTTATTCTGCCCTCCCACCGGAAGACTCCGAATACGACGATCGCCACGACGATCTTTCCGTCGAGGATGTCCAATTGCACCGATTGGATTGGGAGAAAATGGTTAAGCTCTTGGCTTCTTCGTTTGCCCTTTGGGAGGAGCCCAAACTCATACAACCCCATCTGTGGCGGCTTGGGTTCTTTGAATCTATCGGGAAGCGCTGTTTCTACTACTTTTGTCTCGCCAATCATGCCGAATTGGCCGACGTGCATGTTTCAGTCCAGAAAGGTTTCCAAGCCTTTGTTCTTTGCCCCATCAACAATCCGCCAGTTCTGAAGACGCTTTCCGCCGCAGGTCTTTCGCCAATTTTGTTTTCGGATGTCGCCTTGTCTTCTATTATCCAGGCCACCTATCCGCGCACGTTTGATTGGAACGGCAAACCTTTTTCTGTCGAACTCCCGGTCATGTGCTTGCCGTATTACCACCCTTTCCACGATTGGTATTCAGAATGGCGCGATCTGCTCCCAGATGAATTGCCATCTGGCTACGAAACCACGAATCTATGTGAACTGTTCTTTTATGGCGAAGCTCAGACCATTGTTGCCCATGTTTGCCTTGAACACCCATTTGCTCTTTTCCCAACACATGTCGTTTCCGCTCCCAATGATGATTCAAAGCCGGAGTCTCATAAAGGGTTCGTCTGTCTCAACACGAAGAAATTCCAGGCCCGTTTCCGCATCTTCCCGACCGAAACGGATATAAAAACCGACATCATCCTCAATAGAGAAGCACAGCGGGCCTCCGGTCCTGTGAAGCATCTTCCCCACACGCAGCATTCTCCTACTCCGTTATTCAGCCTTAGGCAGTTCCGCGGGACGTGGGAACTGGTTTTTGATGGTGAAAAAGCATCCATCAAGCATGAGAAGGGGCTCTTGCTCGTCGAGTACCTCCTGAAAAATCCACCACAGCAACCTGTACATGTCTGCGAGATCGAGGCCGAGGTCTGCGCTGTAACAGCCGACGAGAGCGGGATAACGGTCATCGAAGACCCCGAAACCGGGGAGAGGATCACGCTTGGTCGAAATTCCCAGTTTCATGAACGGAACCTTGGTCTTGACGATCAGGCCTGCGCCGACCGACTCTGGCAGATCAGGCGGAAGTCTGCTGCGGTCGAGGACGATCCCGACGCAAGCGAATTGGAGAGGCAGGAGGCCAGCCAACTCATCGAACAGATTGACGAATACCTCCGCAAGTCGGTTGCATCGCAAACGAGTAACGCCGCCAAGGCATGCGACCGCGTGCGCAAGGCTATCAGTCGGCTCATTCGGAATCTCAACGAGTTTAAGGATAACCAAGGCAATGGAAATGACGTGTACCACGCCTTTGCAGACCATCTTCAGAAGCACTTGATTGAGCCTTCTTCCCGTTACTCCGGCACCCGGTCGTCGCGCACCCGCGCCAAGGTCGCACAGACTTTCACCTACGAACCGCCGGAAGGTGTGACCTGGTCGGACTGATTCTCTCCCTCCCCGATTTCCCCGCCCCGTGAATACTTGTGTTCACGGGGTTTTTTGTGTCTGGACACGATTTGTCCAGTCTTGGACGTGAAAAATCCAGCCATCGCGGGTAAGCGGCGGAATGGTTCCGCTACTGTAAAAAACAGGAGGCTGCCCAATGGCAACCAACATCAGACTACGGACGGCGCGAGTGGGGAAAGGTCTTACCCAGCTTCAACTCGCTGAACTCATCGGAACCAAGGAAATCGAAATCTCTCGCTTAGAGACGGGGAGGGCATTCCCGGACCCGGACACGAAGCGGCGCATTTCCGAGGTGCTTCAGAAACCCACATACGAAATCTTTGATTGCTGAGGAGGAATTAACCATGACAAATCAAACCAGTCAGAATGAACGACTCATGAAGTTTCTCCATGCATCACCGGATAAACTCTCAGCCATTGATTGCATCCTTGACGACAAAGTTGCCGCAAGACGTGAGCAGTCAACCGGCCCCATCCTTCTTGGCATGGGTGCAGCGGCCAAGTTTCTTGGCGTGAGCAGGGCGACGCTCTGGCGTCTCATCCAAGCTGGGCGGTTGCAGAAGGTGGAACTTCTTCCCGGTTCGTTCCGCGTACGTCGGGCGGACCTTGAAGCCATTGCTGCCGGAAAGGGGGAATAATCATGAACGAAAACAAAACCCCTCTTTTCGATGCGGCAGAAGTCACCCGTGCCCTCAGCCTTGTTGTGAAGACCTGCGATACGTTTGAGATTCGGATTCTCGAACCGAAACGTGCAGGTCGCAGTTACATGCCCCGGGTGATCTACGGATACTTCAATGATCCGGCATTGGTTCCGTCGGCCCTTCAGAAGCTGGGCCTATCCGGCGCGAAGGGCATCTACATCACCATGAATCCGGTTGCGCCGGAGTTGCTGGCGCGGAGCTGCAACAAGTTCACCGAGGCGAAGGACGGGCACACGACGTCAGACAAGGATATTGTTCGGCGTCGGTGGTTGCTGGTGGATGCGGACCCGAAACGTCCGTCCGGCATTTCGTCGAACGACGAGGAAAAGGCGCATGCGTTGGAGTGTTTGAATGCCATTCGCACCCGCTTGACAGAGGCGGGTTGGCCGGAGCCGGTGGTGGCTGATTCGGGGAATGGTTATCATCTGCTTTACCGCATGGATGAACCTGCCGAGGGTGATCTGGTGAAGCGGTGTTTGGTGGCACTGGATCAGCAGTTCAGCGATGATTATACGAGCGTGGACACGACGGTTTTCAATCCGTCGCGAATTGTGAAGCTGTACGGCACTCGGGCGGAAAAAGGCGATGATTGCCCCGACATTGGACGTCCTCACCGACTTTCCCGGACTCTCTCAGTGCCGGATTCCTTTGAGCCGGTATCCACGGAGTTGCTGGAGGCATTGGCCGGCGAAGTGGAAACCAAACAGGCCGCCCCAGTGGCGCAGGCTTCACGGTCTGCAACAACACCTGGATCGAGCAGGGCATGGACAAAGGAGCGCGTTCAGCAGTTCATTGATGACCACCTTTCCCATTGCTCCCCCCAAGCGGCGCAGCCGTATGATAGCGGGTGGAAGTGGGTGCTTGGGGTCTGTCCGTTCAATCCTGAACATACCGATCGTTCCGCCGTGGTTACAATTAAGGCCGATGGAGTGCTGGGCTTTCGCTGTCAGCATGACGGTTGCAAGGGCAACAACTGGAAGGCGCTCAGAGCCAAGTACGATCCTCCGGACCAGCGAGGCCACCAGCTTGCCATCCTGCCCGGTGACGAGAAGCTTTTCGAGCTTCATGGCGCTCCGGTGTTGACGAACTCCAAGGGCGATCCGAACAACATCAACCAGATGTTTGTGGCGGCTAAATTTGCCCAGGACCGCCTCATTCTGTATGACCCGACCCTGAATCAGTTCTTCGATTACGAGGCCGTAACGGGCTTATGGCGTCCGAAGACGGAGGCAAAGGTGGTGAGTGAGTTGGGCGTCGCGTTGCGTGTGCTCATGAACAACTACGGTGGCGCCTGCCTCATGGGGAAGCGTACGGAGAATCTGCTCGGTCAGATCATGCGGTTGTTGCGCGGCGAAGTGGAACACGCGCAGGCTTTTCGGCACGAGCGGCCCATCATTCACGTTGGCAACGGCGTCTTGCACCTGGACGAGGAGTCGCTGTCGCTGAACGAGTTTGATCCGGCGTATTTCTCCCGCAATCGCTCCGAAATCTGTTTCGATGAGGAGGCGGAATGTCCGCGCTTCATTGCCGAGTTGTTGAGACCGGCGCTGGATGACGAGGACATTTCGTTGATTCAGCGTTATGCCGGACAATGCCTGCTCGGGCACAATCCATCCCAGCGGATTCTGCTGCTCCGGGGTACTCCCGGCGGAGGGAAGTCTACCTTGGTGAACGTCCTCGAAATGGTTATCGGTCCGTACAATGTGACGCAACTTCGGGTGCAGCACTTGGCCGAGCGTTTCGAGCTGGCGGGATTCGTCGGCAAGTCCTTGTTGTGTGGCAAGGACGTTCCCGGCGACTTCCTCAACAACAAATCGGCCTATGTGCTCAAAGCGCTTGTCGGTGGCGACAGGCTGGACGCCGAGCAGAAGAACGTGAAACACCGGTTTGACCTGATGGGTGAGTTCAACGTCCTCATCACGTCCAACACCCGCCTGCACGTGAAGCTCGATTCCGATTCCGGCGCATGGCGTCGGCGGTTGCTCATTGTGGACTACGAGCGCCCCCCAGCCGCGAAGCCTATTCCCAACTTCGACCGTCATTTGGTGGCGGATGAGGGGCCCGGCATTCTGAACTGGTGCATTGCGGGTGCATTGCAACTGCTCCGTGAGCTTGAGCAGCACGGTGCCATCCTCATGACCGAGGCCCAGCAGAAACGTGTGGATGCGCTACTCTCCGAATCGGACAGCGTTCGGAAGTTCGCGGGCGAATGCATCGAAGTTTTCCAAGGGTACAATGTGACCGTCAATGAGCTTGCCACCGCTTATCATAATTTCTGCGGTGAACAGGGATGGCAGGCGATCAGCGTGCGGCAGTTCGAAAACTCGATTGCCAACGTGATGATGGAACTCTTCCGCACTCCCAAGCGAACCGACGTTAAGCGAGACGAAAAACCACTGCGCGGCTTTTATCACGTCCGGCTGAAAGGGGGAGATTTGGTATGAGCATACCCACCTGCAAGCCGATCGGGAAACCGATCAAAACCCTTACCCACATACGCTTCATACGGTCTTTTTCCACTTCTCCGCCCATTGCGGCGGCTCAACCAGCCGACCCTGTACCGCCGAGGACTTGCAACCGACCGTCTGAACCGTATGCCCGCCCGGAGAGGCATGAGATTCGTAAAGATACGGGCATGGGGTCTGTCGCTGCGGTTCTTAAACCAGCAGCAGCCGTCCCCCCTCCGCGCCGCCCTCGTTCACGATTCCCGGAGCCGGACGAGGACACCTTGCGTCTAGTGGAATGGTTCAAGGACGTACAGAAACGCCTCCCCACAGCGCCGTTTGACGTGTCCCCCTGGTGCCGTGTGATTGATCCCGTGACATTCTACGCCGCGCTGATGCGTGATGTTACGGCCTATCCACGCGGACCCCGAGCCCGGGTACTCGGTGACGATTTACGGAGGTTGCGTCATCTGGCCTGTACATGAATGCCCTACAGTACTACGCGGTATGTCACGGGCTGTGCATGCCCTACGGGCGGCACATCCCGCGCCAACCGCTCCGTACCCTTCCGCGCCTGATCACGATTTCTGCGTACGCACAAATCGCGCCAGGCGCTACAGGTCGGACTCGCTCACCCGCAGGGCGGGTTCGCTCGGGGGTCGCTCCGCTTCGTGTGTCGGCCCGTACGGCATTCCTCGTACCTCGGAAGCCGCCCGGGCCTTCACACCAAGCTCCGCTCCCGTACAAACGGCCGCTCAAGACCGTGCCGGTCTTCGGAATACCTTCGCCGGCACCGTCTTTGTTCGCGGCCTTGCCAGGCGCTACGGTCCGTCATGCTTTGTGCTTGGCTACGCGGCACAAAGCCCGCCGGACCTTCGCTTCTTCCTTCCGCCCTGTACACGATTTCTGCGTACGCACAAATCGTGCCAGGGCTCCAATGTCGGACTCGCTCCCGCTGGTCGCTCGCTGAAGAACAAAAGCGCGGCGGCTATCCGGCCAATGTGGTTCCCCCCGCCTTGGTTTTCCCTTTGAA
>CAZISY010000016.1:29710-53205 GCA_964542025.1 uncultured Verrucomicrobiota bacterium | reverse complement strand
CCGGGCGCGAAAACATTTAAACAAACCTATTTATGAGTCAGCACACTAGACATTAGATTCTGCTGAAAAAGTCCGGGGGTGGTCCGGTACTTTCCGCGCACTTTCTGTCGGCAACGCTACGGAGCGGCAGGAGGGATTGGCAATCGATCCTTAAATTCAGTGCAAGTCAGTCGCTTCCGGAGCCATTGAGTCGTCCTTTCTGCAGTGCTTACGCATGTTGCCGTTTCTTCATCCAGTTGCGGCGCGCAGCCCAGCGCCGGAGATTGCAGCCGGAGGCACAGAAGAGGATCTGGAGGTTTGTTTTCTGCAACCCGCAGTATCGTGCCCCTTCCAGTAGTCCGTCAGCTTGTTCCGGGTTTCCTGCCCCATCATCCGTTGCTGAATCCATTTATCGCTGCGCCCATGTTGCTTCCAATACTCACGGGCGCGATCAAGTGACCGGGCCGGGTCGCTCATGTCCTGAATGCGCTCATAACCCACTCGGGCCAGCCAAAGCTTGAACGGTTCAGCCTTGGGGGATGGAATGGACTGTATGATGCGCAGCAAGCCTTCTGCATTGGCACAGTCCGTCTCACGCATTTTCCCATCCGGCGCTTTCATTTTGAACTGTCGACAAATTGCCGACAGTTCAAATCCACCCTCGCTTTTGACCCGTATTTTCATCTTGAACCAGTAATCCCGAGGATTAACGCTATCCGTCAATGCAGACACCACGTCAACGACAGAAAAAACCAGGTCTCTTCCTTTTCATCGAATAAACGCCGAATCGAATGTTCTTCAAACGCCACCAATGCTTTTTCGCTATCCATAAATCACCTTTTGTATGAAATGAGTGCCGTTTTGCGACGCACCGTAAGTCCGATAGAGTGGTTTGGTCTCGTTGCCCTGCTTCCTTCTCATATCCTCTCCCGTTGTCAGTATTCCGATAGTGCGGGGGCGGGATTTTGGAAAGGGGTACATCACGTTCCTACACGGGACGGATTATCGAAAGAGGGCGTGGGGATGTAAAGTGTCGTTTCGGGGAAATTTGGAATGCGGGGACAACGAACGAAGTGCGGTGGTACCGCTTTGTTATGCGCCGACAACCAACGCGCGGCGGCGCTGATACGGCCGCAGCCAAACCCCGGAAGCCGCGCTCGTTCCTCGCTTGTCTTCCTGAAACAAAGCGGCGTCGCGTGCCGCATTCGCGTCCCTTGCCGCGCACTCCAAATGCATTCGCGGTTCAATCTTCCACACAGCTCAGCCGGAGGCTTTTCGCCCCGGCCTTTTCTATGTGATCCATGCGTTCTTTGTGGTGAATCATTCCGCGCCTGCCGCGTCTTCGCGTGATCCCTCTCTTCTTCTTGCACACCGAAAAGGGCTGCGCTCGGAGAGCGCTGCCCTACTTACATCCCGGGGTTTCCAATCATTGGAAGTTTTGGGATACGTTTTTCCAATCGTTGGAAAACCCTGCTTTTCATGCGGGTGGCGGGGCGGACGTTTTAGACGTTCAGTCCGCTGGTGAGATCAAACACGGCGATCAGCATACTGATGGCCACAAACCCGACCAGCACGGCCATGGTGAGCATCAGGATGGGCTCCAGCAGCGTGGTCAGCACTTTGACGCTGCGGTCCAATTCCGAATCGTACCGCCGGGCGATGTGCTCCAGGGCACCGGGCATATCCCCGGTTTGCTCTCCCACGGCCAGCATATCGGTCAGGAGTGGCGGAAAGACTTTCCCGGCCGCCAGCGGACCGGAAATGCTTGAACCGTCCGTCACGCGTTCGCGCGCATCGCGTATGGCGGCGGCGATTTCCACGTTGCCCACGGTATCCTCCACAATCGCCAGTGCCCGCAGCACATCGACACCGTTTTTGAGCAGCGCTCCGAGCGTACGCGCGAAGTGGGCATAGGCGTTGGCCGCCACAATGTGCTTCACCAGCGGCATCCGCAGCTGCATGCGGTTCCAAACGCGCCGGCCTTTTTCCGTCTTGATGAAGCGTTGCCACATGATAGCTGAAAAAACGAGAACGATCAGTGTGATGATTCCGCCGATGCCCCCCAGAAAGCTGCTGATCCCGATCAGGATTCGCGTGGGTAACGGCAGTGTGCTGCCCAGTTCCGCAAAAATGGCTGTAAAGCGCGGGACGACAAACAACACGATAAAAACCATTGTGCCGCCGCCCATCAGCATGATGATCGCGGGATAAATCAATGCCATGGCCACCTTTTCGCCGGCCGCGGCCATGCGTTCCAAATGCGTCCGAATCTGCAGCAGGGCCTCCGCCAGGGAGCCGCTGGCTTCTCCGGCACGCACAAGGCTGACATACAGCGCGGGAAAGGTTTCGGGCCATTTTTCCAGGGCATCGGAGAGTCCGGCGCCCTGCACAATATCATCCCGCAGAGATTTGATAATTTCGTCCTGTCCGGGGGTTGTTTTGCGGCGCGACAGTGTGTTCAGGGCGTTGCCGAGTTTCATTCCGGAGGCCAGCAAATCGCTTAATTCGCCGGTGAAGAGGAGCAGTTCACGCATTTTCATGCGCGCGCGGCGTTTGAATCCCAGGGAGAAATGGATGTGTTTTTTCTCGGTCTTCGCCTGTCCGGCGGACTGAGCGGCAGAAGAGGCTTCCACGACGGACACCGGAACCAATCCCTTGCGCTCCAATTGCAGGAGCGCCAGCCGCTTATCGGGGGCTTCCACCGAGCCTTCCATGCGTTCGCCGCGCACCGTTTTGGCTTTGTATTTAAACTGCGGCATGGACGCTCTTCTCCTCGGCGGGTTCTTCGTCCTCTTCCGCCACGCGGATAATTTCTTCCAGGGTGGTGACGCCTTCCAGCACTTTGCGCCAACCATCGTCACGCAGCGTTTTCATGCCCTGCCGGATGGCCTCCGACTTGATTTCATTGGAAGAGACTCTCGCCACAATCAGCGGGCGGATCTGGTCGGTGATGGGCAGCACTTCATAGATGCCGGTTCGGCCGCTGAAGCCGCTCTGGTGGCAGGTTTCACACCC
The DNA here is from genome assembly GCA_964542025.1 of uncultured Verrucomicrobiota bacterium. GTDB lineage: Bacteria > Verrucomicrobiota > Kiritimatiellia > RZYC01 > RZYC01 > JAQVYB01. Next base: position 50,211 of record CAZISY010000016.1, on the reverse strand, counting down.
CCTGGCCTCGTAAATAGTTCCTTCGCTGAGGCGCTTCATGTCGAAAGAGGCACGTTCCAGCACCAGCGGGTCCACCGGCCACGGCTGCTTGCAGTGAGGACATAATCGGCGGATCAGGCGCTGGGCCACCAGGCATTCCACGGAGGAAGCCACCAGAAACGGTTCAATGCCCATATCAATCAACCGGGTGACGGCGCCGGCGGAGTCGTTGGTGTGCAGGGTGCTGAACACCAAATGTCCGGTCAGCGCGGCGCGTATGGCGATGTCCGCTGTTTCGCGGTCGCGTATTTCCCCCACCATAATCACATCCGGATCCTGACGAAGAATATTGCGCAATCCCTCCGCGAAGGTCAGCCCGATTTCCGAACGTATCTGTACCTGATTAACCCCCGGCATTTCGTATTCAATGGGGTCCTCGGTGGTGATGATGCGTTTATCAATGGTGTTGATGGTGTGCAGCCAGGCGTACAGCGAGGTGGATTTTCCGGATCCGGTGGGTCCGGTCACCAGCAGAATGCCGTGCGGCTTGTGAATCATGCGGGTCAGAATTTCCTCATCATACGCCGACATGCCCAGCTTGCTCATACCCAGCATGCCGCTTCCGCGCATCAGCAAACGAAGGCTCACACTTTCGCCGTACACCGTCGGCATGGAGTTGACGCGCACGTCGATTTCCTCGCCGCGTATGCGCAGGCTGATGCGTCCGTCCTGCGGCAGACGTTTTTCGGCGATGTCCATATTGGCCATGACTTTGATACGCGAAATGATGGCCGACTGGAACCGCTTCAACTGCGGGGGTACCGGGGCCTGATGGAGCATACCGTCGATCCGGTAGCGGATGCGCAGGTCGGTTTCCATCGGTTCGAGGTGGATATCCGTCGCCCGGTTCTGGTGCGCTTCCCAGATGATCTGGTTCACAAATTTCACCACGGAGGCTTCCTGGTCCAGTTCGCTCAAATCATCCTTGAGCAGGTCACCCTCCGGCGCGACCTCGATGCGGTCATCCTGAATCATGCGCTCGAGGGTGTCGGCACCCACGCCGTAGAACTTTTTGGAGGCCTTTTCAATTTCATTGAGCGTACTCAGGGTGAGCTTGATGCGCAGGCCGGACACCATGCGCAGGGCATCGATCAGGCCGGGGGTGAACGGGTCGTGCGTGGCGACGGTCAGGGTACTTTTGTCGCAGCTCAGCGGAATGACGTTGTATTGGAAAATGGCCTTGCTGGAGAGCATGTCCAGCACCTCGGGCGTGATCGTCTGCTCGCCGGCATTCACATAGGCCAACCCCATGGAGGCCGCCAGCGCCTTGAGAAACTGATCATCCGAAGCAAATCCCAGCTCCACCACGGAATCCGGAATGCTCATACCGTTTTTCCGGTGATGCTGAAGAACCGCCTCCGCCTGCACGGGACTGATCAGGCCTGTACCGATCAGGATCTCCTGCAATGTTTTCTGTTTCGTTAACGCCATACGACTGTCTGAATTAGATTGCGTGAATGAGTAACAGGTTGCCCCCGGTGAATAAAGCACTTTTTCACGCACGCCGCCGTGCAGAGCGGGCCGCGACGGCGGGCGTTCTGTAAAAACCCCAAAACGTTCATGACAAACCACCGGGTTTTTTGTTTACTGCCCGCCGATCCAATCACGAGGAAATGGAACAACGTTATGTTTGATACACTCTCTCAATCCCTGCAAAAAGTGTTCAAGAATCTCCGCGGCTACGGGAAACTCACGGAAAACAACGTGAAAGATGCCCTGCGCGATGTGCGTCTGGCCCTTTTAGAAGCCGACGTGAATTATCAGGTGGCGAAGGACTTCATCAACCAGGTGCGCGAAAAGTGCCTCGGCGAGGAAGTGCTCAACAGTATCACGCCCGGCCAGCAGATTATTAAGCGCGTCCAGGATGAAATGGTCCACCTGCTGGGCGACACACGGCGTTCGTTCGACCTTTCCGCCCATCCCTCCAAAATCCTGATGCTGGGCCTGCATGGCGCCGGGAAAACCACCACGTCCGCCAAACTGGCCCTTAAATGGAAGAATGAAGGGAAAAGCGTCATGCTGGTCGCGTGCGACGTGCGGCGTCCGGCCGCCGTGGATCAGCTGCGCATTCTGGCGGAACAGGTCGGGGTTCCGATCATTACCCCCCAACCCGGCGAAACCGTCCCCCATCTCGGGCAGCGCGCTTCCGAAGAAGCCCTGAAAAAAGACGTTCAACTCCTGATTTTCGATACCGGCGGCCGCTTTCAAATTGATGAAGAACTGGTTCGGGAGCTGGAAGAACTGCGGCGGGAAACCAATCCCCGCAATGTGGTGCTGGTACTGGATGCCGCCATGGGGCAGCAGTCGGTGGAAGTCGCCTCGGCCTTTCATAAGGCCCTCGGGTTGACCGGCCTGATTCTGACGAAACTCGACGGTGATGCCCGTGGCGGTGCAGCGCTCTCGGTCCAATCGGCCACCGGCTGCCCCATTCTGCTGACGGGTACCGGCGAAAAACTGGAAAATCTGGAGGAGTTTTATCCCGACCGCATGGCCTCGCGCATTCTGGGTATGGGCGACGTCGTCGGCTTGGTGGAAAAAGCCCAACAGGCCTTCGCCGCCGAAGACATGGAACGCATGGAGCAAACCTTTCAAAAAAACAACTTCGACCTGGAAGATTTTCTCGAGCAGTTCCGTCAGATGAAAAAAATGGGTCCGCTGGAAAACCTGCTGGAAATGCTGCCCGTGGGTGGGCAGGTTCAGCAAAAGATGAAGGACGGCCTCTCCTCGGGCTTCACGGAAAAGGAAATGAAAAAGACGGAAGCCATCATCCTGAGCATGACGCCCCGGGAACGCCGGCGCCCGGAACTGATCGCCGCGGCCCGCAAACGCCGTATCGCCCGCGGAAGCGGCACCCAGGTTCAGGATGTCAATGAGCTGCTGCGTAATTTTGACCGTGCGCGCAAGATGTCAAAGATGCTGAAAAAAATGCAAAAAGGGTTGCGCCGCTATGGAAAGTAGGCTATAGAGCAGCATTCTTTTTCTGAACGCGGAGGTTCCGCCGTTCATTTTGGGTTCGGAATTGCGGTGCTGAATAAGCGTACCGTATATGCAAGAGGGATCATTAGATGGCAGTAAAAATCAGATTACGTAGAATGGGCAGAATCAACAACGCTTTTTTCCGTGTTGTCGTAGCGGACAGCCGTTCACCGGCTGATGGCCGTTTTCTCGAAACAGTCGGCTGGTATGACCCCATGAAAAAAGACGGGGAAGACTGCAAGCTGGACATGGAGCGCATTTCGTATTGGAAGGGCACCGGGGCACAGGTTACGGATACCGTAAACAACCTGATCAAAAAAATGGCCCGCCGGGAACCGCCGAAGGCCCAGCCGGCCTCTGAACCCAAAGCTGCTGTGGAAGCCTGAGGGGAGCCTGCTCCATGAAAGAACTTATTGAGTATATCGTCAAAGCACTGGTGGATCATCCGGAAGATGTGCAGATTACGGAAGTCGACGGCGAGCGCACCATCATCTTCGAGCTGCGCTGTCATGCCGACGACGTGGGCAAGGTGATCGGGAAAAGCGGGAAGACAGTCAGTGCCATCCGCATTCTTCTGAATACGGCCGCGGCCAAGCAGGGGCGGCGCGCCATGCTGGAAGTGGTGGACTGATTCGGCGCCGCTCACCCGGCGATGCGATCATGACAGACGGCCTTATTCCGTCTGTCTTTTTTTTGCCCGCGACGGAATGAAGGTCGATGCGGCGCTGCATACTGAGGACAAAGCGTGGATATTGATATTATCACCATATTTCCGGGCATGCTGGATGGGTTTCTGCGCGAAAGCATGATGAAACGGGCGGAACAGTTCGGTCTGGTCCGGTTTAATTTCATCAACCCGCGTGATTTCACCACCGATGTGCATCGCACCGTGGACGACCGCCCCTACGGCGGAGGCCCCGGTATGGTCATGAAGCCGGAACCCCTTTTTGACGCGATCGAATCTGTCCGTCGTCCAGATTCATCCGTCATCCTTATGACCCCCCAGGGGCGTCCCTTCCGGCAGGATGGCGCCCGCGAGCTGGCTCGAAAAACGCACCTGATTCTCGTCTGCGGTCATTATGAAGGCGTGGATGAACGCATTCGGCAGCTGGCCATTACCGACGAAATTTCCATCGGCGACTACATTCTGACGAATGGGGCCCTGGCGGCGGCCGTGGTGGTGGATGCCGTGGTTCGACTGATCCCCGGCGTTCTCGGTGCGGGTGAATGCGGCACCGAAGAAGAATCCTTCACGCGCCCTCTGCTGGAATATCCGCACTATACACGCCCACCGGAATTCAAGGGGCTTTCCGTCCCGGAAATTCTGCTTTCCGGAAATCACGAAGCCATCCGGCAATGGCGTGAAGAACAATCGCTGCTGCGAACCCGCCAGCGCCGACCGGAATTGCTGAACTGATTCCGCACCGACCTGCCCCGACCATCCGCACACGGAACACCGGGTGTCCCAACAGAATGCGTGACAGGGGTTAATCGGTTTTGTTATTATGTGCCCGTATCAGTCAGGGAGTACAGTATGCAACACGGCAAATCCAACCAGGGCAAACGAAAAGGACCGGTCTACTGGGCTGGCGGCGTCCTGATTTTGGCACTGACGGCCTGCTCGCGGCAACAACCGCCCGCACCGCCCGGCCCGGACGGCGCCCCGCAGGATTACCGACAAATGCTGGACCGTGTGCATCAGCGAAACGCCTATGAAAACTCTCTCGAAACCGTGAAGCAGGCCGTGCAGAAATTTCAGGTGGATTTGGGGCGTCTGCCGACCAACCTGTATGAATTGATTCGCTACCGATACCTCGAAAAACTCCCGGAAGCGGTTCCTCCCGGCCAGAATTACGGCTATGACGCTCTGCGCGGCCAGGTAAACTTTATGAAGGATGATCAGGCGGCAACAGCCGCCGCCCCCTGATGCCGCCGACGCGCCAATGCAGCGGCGCGTTGAACAATCATGAAACGCGTCTTTTATACCGCCGTACACCTGGGTGCGTCGCTGCTTCTCGCCGCGGCCTGTTCCTCGCCGCATACGCCGATGCTGGATGGCCTGCGCCACAACCGGCCCGAACGGGTACTCACCGAAACCTGTTATGTATCCGATCAGATGATCAGCCGAGTCAGCCCGGAAACGCTGATCACCCAATTGATCCGCTCGTTCGATCTTCAGGGATATACGGTAACCATTGAAAAACCCTCGGCCCGAAGTGTTCGCCTGCATTTCACCTCCACCCTGGCCAAGGGGCATTTACAACTGACGACTCTGGAAGAAGACGGCATGCTATTCACCCTGGATTACGAATACCGCATATCTATCGCCCGTTTCCCCGCCACGGAGGCGCAGGAAGCGGCCATCCAGCTTGTGAAAACGTTTATTCAGTCCGTACTGTCCGCCGCCGGTCAGACGCCAACCGCCGATACCCAGTGGAAAGACTGATATCTAGAGTTGAACTGATTTGCCAAACGCGATATATGTTCACGATCATTTTGCCAGAAGAGAGGCACGCATTTGACAGGAAAGGTCCCCCTATGAAAGCTCCGTTCAAAATTCCGCGATGGCTGATCTGCACCCTGTTCGTTTCGTTGATTCTGTTGCTGATGGGGCTGAATGCCGCTCTGCTGATGGCCGCCCTGAACCCGCCCGAAACCGGGGGGGCTTGCCGAATTGGTTTTGCCGTTGTCGCCGTTTCCGGCGTGCTGAGCCTTCTGCTGATGACCGGCGTCGCCCTGATTACCCGCGTGGCCATGCAGGCCCGCTTCACCAGCGCCACCAATGAAATGCTGGCGGTGGCGGAATGGGTCTACCGCAACGTCATCCAGCGGCGGTCGCCGGAAACGCCGGTGTCGGACGGCGAAGCGCTTCAGAAGCAGATTGAAGACTGGTATTACGAACGCCAGCGCGATGTCGATCAGCAAGTGGATGCCCGCACCGAAGAATGGACGAAAGAACTTTCCATGGCCACTGACTTCCAGCTCGCCATGCTGGAACGTCCCTACCCGGCGATTCCCGAAATCCACATCACCGACCGGCTTCGTTTGAACTTCTGCCACAAATATCAACCGGCTTCCGGACTCGGCGGCGACTTCTTTGACATCATCAAAGTGGATCGGGATGTGGGCGGCATTTTCATCGCCGACGTCATGGGCCACGGAACCCGAAGCGCGCTGATTACGTCCATTCTGCGCACCCTGATGACCGAAGCCATGCATGTGGGTCGCAATGCGCCGCACTTTTTAGGGCAGGTCAACAAAAGTTTCTGCGATATTCTGAAAACCATCCCAGACCTGGTTTTTGCCTCCGCGTTCTATTTTGTGGCCGATACCACGGCGCGCATGGCCACCTTTTCCTCCGCCGGCCATCCGCCCCCCATTCATATCCGACGCAGTGTAAACCGCGTGGAATACATGAACGTCCCCCCTCCCCGCGCCGCCGCCCTGGGCATTCTGCCCGACGAGGAATTTCCCGGCGGCAGCATGCGCCTGCAACCGGAAGACGTTTTCATTTTTTACACGGATGGCCTTACGGAAGCCTTTAATATGGACGGCGAGGAATTTGGCGAAGAGCGTACCCGTCGGGTCATTGAACGCTGCATGTATCAGGATGTGAAAACAATCATTGATACGCTGTATCAATCCGTCATTGACTGGGCCGGCGGACGCCCCATGTCGGATGATATTTGCCTTATCGCCGTCGAAGCCACGACGAAGCCGCCCGAGCAACCGGGCGAAGAAACCAAGAAAAAGGCCTGAGAGCCGTTTGTCGGCAACCTATGACCGCGAACGCGGCCTCTGCGACTGACTCGTCCGGCGTTTGCGTGCCGGCAGGGGAAGGTGGAAGCTATGAGTGATAAATGGACCGCTTTGAAAATCAAACAGCACAAGGGGAAGGGACGTCTTGCCGCCCTGACCGCACATGATTACACGCTGGCCCGGCTGGTCGATGCCTCCGGAGTACCCATTGTTTTGGTGGGCGATTCGCTGGGTATGTACGGACAGGGACATGAAAACACGCTGCCGGTCACGATGGATCAGATGATCTATCACACCACGCTGGTGGCGCGCGGCGTGGAACACGCCCTGGTCGTGGCTGATATGCCGTTTCTTTCCTATCAGGCAGCGGACGATGAAGCCCTGCGCAATGCGGGACGGTTTCTTAAGGAGGCGCACGCCGGCGCCGTTAAAGTGGAAGGCGGCGCCATGCGTGCCCCGCTGATCCGCCGTATGGTGGAAAACGGCATCCCCGTCATGGGGCATATCGGGCTCACCCCCCAAAGCATTCACGCCTTCGGCGGATATAAAATCCAGGGGCGCACAAATCCCGAAGCCGAACGCCTGCTGGCTGATGCCAAAGCTCTGGACGCCGCCGGCGTTTTTTCGCTGGTGCTCGAATGCGTACCGGCCTCCCTCGGTGCGGAAATCACCGCAGCCGTCTCCATTCCAACCCTCGGCATAGGCGGCGGCCCCGCCTGCGACGGACAGATTCTGGTCACTCACGATGTTCTTGGCCTCCTGGGCGATTTCAAACCGCGCTTTGTGAAGCGGTATGCCAACCTCGGAGAAGACGTGGTAAAAACCCTCCGCCAATACCGCGAGGAAGTGGAACAGGGCGTCTTTCCGGACGAAGAACACGGATATTGACAGCACGCGGCGTGTAACAAAAACCGCGAAGCCTTTTCAAAGGAAGCATGAAAATCATTCAAACCGTTCAGGAAATGCAAAGCGAAGCTCAGGCGCTGCGTGCCGCGGGTAAACGCATCGGGTTTGTCCCCACCATGGGTTTTCTGCACGCCGGACACCTCTCGCTGATGGCGCTGGCCCGCAAACATGCCGATATCGTGGCGGTCAGTATTTTCGTGAACCCGACCCAATTCGGACCCACGGAAGATCTCAGCGCCTACCCGCGTGACTTTGCCCGCGATGAACGCCTTTGCCGGGAGGCCGGCGTGGACATCGTGTTTTATCCCTCCGCTGCAGAGATGTATCCGCCGGATTCCAGTGTTTATGTCAGTGAGGATCGCCTCGCGAAGGGGCTTTGCGGAGCGTCACGCCCCGGTCATTTTCGCGGCGTTCTTACGGTGGTTGCCAAACTGTTCCACATTGTACTTCCGCATATCGCCGTTTTCGGACGAAAGGACGCCCAGCAGCTTCGCCTGATTCAGCAGATGGTGAGCGACCTGAATTTCGCGGTGGAGATCATTCCGGGGCCCATTGTGCGGGAAGCGGATGGCCTCGCCATGAGCTCGCGAAACGTCTATCTATCGACGGGTGAACGGCAGGATGCCCTCGCCCTTCGCCGCGCGCTGGATCTGGCGGAACGCCTTTATGCCGAAGGGGAGCGCTCGCCGGTGCGGGTGAAAGCAGCGCTTCATGAGCTGCTGGCATCCGTCCCGTCCGCGCGCGTGGACTACATCGCGCTGGTGAACTGGCGGGATCTGGCTCCGGCGCAAACGCTCTCCGGTGATACGCTGATTGCATTGGCCGTCTATATCGGAAAGACCCGACTGATTGACAACGCCCTGCTGGGGACAACGATCACAACGCCCTCATGAAGAAAATGCCGATTACCCCGTTCAACCAGCTGATGACCGAGCTGGCGGCTGTTCCTCCATCCTGGCCGTGGCAGGAAAAACGAGTACAGACGTTTCAGAAGATCGGCCGCTTTCTGGAAGAGACGATTCACGCCGGGCAGTGTTTTGATCTGGCCCTGAATCCGAATCCCCTGTGGGACGCCATCTATCTCCGGCTTACACAGGCGGTGCTTGATCTGGATGCGGCCGCCGTCGCGGACGGCGCATGGCATCTGCTCCAACTGTATAATGCGGGCCTGATGATGACGAACGGCGACGTTACGTTCGGCGTGGACGTGCTTCCTGTTCTGCGGACCTACGGCTGGCCCGACCCCGCCGACCTGACCCGAAAAATCGCCGAACGAATGGATTTTCTGCTGATCACGCATCACCATCCCGATCACTACGACAGGTCCCTGGTGCGCGCCTGCCTTGCGCTTGGAAAACCCGTCTGCCTCCCGGAGGATCTGCGCAGCGAGTGGGAATCGGACCCCAACCTGATCTTCATGCGTGACGGACATTCTCTGAATCTGTGCGATGTGGAAATCACGGGGCGGCGCGGCATACACGTCTGGCGAAAAACGGCGGAAGAACTTACGCTGATTTATTATGAATTGACCGACCGCGCCGGGCGCACGTTGCTCTTTGCCGGGGATGCCGATTACACGCAATCACTCTTCGCCTCGCCGGGGAAATCCGTGGATGCGCTCTTTCTGCCGTGGCGCAATCCGAATGCGCGTTTTGAAGACGGGCATCCCGAACAAATCGGGGTCATTGAAGACGCATTGCGTATCGCAATCGACCGTGTGCATCCACGGCGAATCATTCTTGAGCACTATGCCGAGCTGGAGCATCTCTACCAGCATTACCCAGCGTCCTACGACCTCGCCGCCCGCCAGAAAAAAGCGTCGGACGTGCCTCTCGAATGGCTCTTCTGGGGGGAACGCATGGTGCTGATTCCCGCGTTCAACGCTCATCAGCCGCCCGTTTGACCCGAACGCCGCGCAAGACCGCATGCAGCGGGTTATATTCGGTCCGGCGTTTCGATCCCGAGCAGGTCCAGGCCCTGCCGCAGCGTGCGGGCGACCAAATCGCACAGGCGCACCCGGCTTTCCCGTACGCCTTCATCGGCGGCGAGGAAGGGAACGTTCTGATAGAATGAGCTGTAGAGCTGCGCCAGCGCATAACAGTAATCGGCCAGATAGTTCGGCCGGTATGTACGGGCCGCCGAAATCACCGTTTCCCCGAAGCGCAACAGGTGGGCAGCGAGTTTGCGTTCGATCGGCTCCTGCAGCAGCAGAGGATAGCGGTTACAGTCCATGCCCGGAAAACGCTCGCGGTATTTATCACGCACACTGGATATGCGGGCAAAGGCATATTGCAGATAGGGCGCCGAATTGCCTTCCAGCGACATGGCCTTTTCCCAGGTAAACGTCACCAGACTCTGCGGATTCTGGCTCAAGTCGGCATATTTCACGGCACCAATACCCACGGCGCGCGCCACGTTGCGCTGCTGTTCGGGGGAAATCGCTGTTTTTGATTGCTGAATGATTTCAAGGGCGCGTTTTTCAGCCTCGTCCAGGAGGTATTCCAACTTGATCACATTCCCCTGCCGCGTGGAAAACGTCGCATTGGGCAGGCGCATCAACCCAAACCAGACATGCCGGAGCTTCAGCGGAATTTCCATTTTCTGAATGATGGCGAACACCTGTTTGAAATGCAGTTGCTGGCGCTCATCGGTCACATAGATTACTTCGTCGGGATGGAACTCGTTATAACGGGAAAGGGCTGTGGCCAAATCCGTCGTGGTATAATTGAACGCGCCATCGCTCTTGCGAACGATGCTGACGGCCAGACCATCCGCCTCCAGATCCACCACCTGGGCGCCGTCGCTTTCCCTGACCAGTCCCCGGCGTTCCAGCTCATCCACTACGCCCTGAAGCGCATCATTGTAAAAGCTTTCGCCGCGCTCCAGATCGAAGCGCACACCGAGTCGGTCATAGATTTTATTGAACTCCACTTTGCTCAAAGCAATGAAGCGCTGCCAGAGCGCAAGATTTTCAGCATCGCCCTGCTGCAATTTCACCAGCTCATTACGCGCGGCATTCAGCCAGGTTTCGTCCTCTTTCGATTTGTTGTAGCTCTCGCGGTAGATTCGTTCGAGTTCTTCTATCGGATCCTGCGTCAGCGCCTCCTGGTTGACGAAATGTTTGTAGCCGATGATCATCAGGCCGAACTGCGTGCCCCAATCGCCCACATGATTATCCGCCACCACCCGATAACCCAGAAAACGATAAATCCGATCCAGCGCATTCCCGATCACGGTGGACCGGATGTGCCCGATGTGCATCGGCTTGGCCACATTCGGGCTCGAGTAATCCAGCACGACTGTCTTCCCGGCGCCAACAGCCGGCACGCCGAGCTGCGCATCGGCGCCGACCTGTTCCAGGGCCCCGGCCATCCAGGCGGTGCTGAGATACATATTAATAAAGCCCGGGCCGGCCACCTCGGCATGATCCAAACATTCAGGCAGCGGACCGGAAACCACCTGCTGAGCGATCTCGCGCGGGGATTTGCCCACCCGCTTGGCCAGGGACATGGCCGCATTGCATTGATAATCGCCAAAACGCTCGTCACCCGCGGGCACGACCTGCGTATTGATTCCGTTGAAATCCGCGTCCGGATAGAGCGTACGCAATGCGGCTTCCATCCACGCCGTTAATGATTGTTCCATCGTCGCCTGTTCTGTCATGGCATTGCCCTCTGCTCGCTGAACGAAACCCCTTGATTGGCGGGCCGGTCCACCGGCCCATTCGACGCGCCGCGCGCGCCTTCCGTAAAAAGCCGGAAAGAAGTACCGTTTGACAGAACAAATGTCAATCCGGCGCGCACCCCCGCGCCATCCCGCCAATCCGGATTGAATGATGGCGCCGAAAACCGACGGCCGCATGCGTTGACTTTTAAAAAACGGCTCTGTAAAGTGTCCCCCATAACAGGTTCGCAACACCAAACACCACAAGGAGAGCGGCGATGGGCGCTTACAGACCCGGCATAGACCCGGATCGACGACGAAGAGAACCGGATACGCTCACGCGTACCGTCACTGCTCTTTCCGTTTTTGCCTGGCTGCTGCTCTTTTTTAGCGTTTTATTACTTGATCAGGCACAGCCCAAACTGCTAACAGCCGAGACCCAATGGAACGAACAACTGTTAGGCATTCTCTATTATCTCCTGCTGATCGTCTTCGGATGCTCCATGATCGGAGTCATGATGAATCGCAGGCGTCACCGTCGAAAGGGCGACTTCTATCGCATTTCGCTGGTGCTGAGCTTTTCCATTTCGCTGTTTGGATTGCTCATCCTTATCTTTCGCTGAAACACACGGCATTGCGGACGCTGATCCTGTGTTGCCTCATCATTCCGGCGGTCTCTGGATCGGCCCGGGCTGAAGATTCCGGCAACACTCCTGCGCCGGACGCGGCGACTCCCGCCTCTGCGCCGGTTTATTCGCTGGACGACTGCATTCGCATGGGGCTGGACCGCTCCATTCCGCTGCAGAATAAAATGCGCGATCAGGAAATTGCCGAGGCCAGGATCAAAGAAGTCCGCGCGCAACTGCTGCCGGGCGTCTCGGCGGGCGCGGACTACAATCGCATCCAAAATGCGCCGGTGGTGGATGGGGCAGAAGGTTCGCATGATCAGTACGGGGCCTCCGCAGGTGTCTCGCAACTGCTCTACTCCGGGGGATCCGTTTCGGCGGCCCTCGATGCGGCACGGGAGTATCGTCGTTATTCAAGTTACGAAAGCACACAGCAGAATAACACCACGATCCGTGACGTCACGGTATCCTTTTATGAGCTGCTCTACGCGGCCAACGCGCTTCAGGTGGCCCGCGACTCGCTGAAGCAGCTGGAAAACTTTGAAGAGCAGACGCGCGTCAAATTCGACAACGGCACCTCCAGCGAATTTGATCTGCTCAGCGCTCAGGTCAAAGTGGCCAATGAGCGCCCGCAGGTCATCGCCGCCGAAAATACACTCGACCTCGTCAAGGAACGTTTCAAAAACCTGATTTACGAAGAGAGTACGAATTTCATGGTGAAGGGCGAGCTTCGCTACGACCCGATCGAAGTGGATTTGGATCAGCTCTGCCGTTTGGCGGTTGAGACGCGTCCGGAAATTCAATCCATGCACTCGCTGATCAACATGCGCGTACAGGATGTCCGCGCTACACGCGGAGAATATCTGCCGAAGCTCTACGCCAATGCCGCCTACACGGGCAGCAACCCGCCTTCCGATGCGCCGGTGGACGATGAGTGGAAATGGCAGTGGAACGCCGGACTCTCGCTGAGCTGGGATATTCTGGACGGCGGATTGCGTAAAAGCCAGGTCACCCAGAAACAGCTGGCCGTGGAAAACGCCAAGGCAAATTTGACCGACCTGGTCCGCTCCATTACGCTGGAAGTCAACAACGCCTACCTCGGCTTGATTCATTCCCGCGAGGTAGTGCTCGGTGCACAGAACAGCGTGGAGCTGGCGCAGAAGGCCATGGACATTGCCGATGTCCGCTACAAAAACGGATTGTTCACTTATTTGGAATACACGGACAGCAATCTCTCGCTGACCCAAGCCAAACTCATTCATTATCAGGCTCTCAAAGCGTATATGCAGGCGGTTGCTCAACTGAAGTACGCCTGCGGGACGGAGGATTTAACCGATGATCAAGACCAAAACTAAAAGCGCATGGTTTATACGTCTCTTTCTGCTGCTCATCCTGATTGGAGTGGTCGTGCTGATTGTTCGCGGCGCCCTCCGCAAGCCCCCTGCGGCGGAAGCGACACAGGAAGAAGCCACCCCCGTCACCGTCATGGAACTGCGCGCAACGAATTTGGAAAACCGGATCATCCTTCCCGGCAGGCTGGATGCGATTCAGGATCTGATGATTCCGATTGAAAAACCAGGGACGCTTACGGAAGTGCCCGTGGACAAAGGCGCCACGGTGACCCAGGGACAATTGCTGTGCAAAATGGATGACCGTCTTTGGCGGGATGCCCTCCAGCAGGCGGAAATTGATGCGCGCGAGGCGGCCAAGGAATACAAGCGCTGGCAGGAAATCCACAAATCCGGCGCCGTTTCGCTTTCTGATTACGACGCCTACAAAACCCGATCCGAAACGGCGGATATCACCCTGAACAATGCGCGAATCAATCTGGAAAAGTGCGCCGTAACCAGTCCGGTCAACGGCTATGTGAACAACCGCTACGTCGATCCCGGCGAGTATGTCAAAGAAGGTCAGGAGATTTTCCAAATCCTGCAGCTCGACGAAATGAAGCTGGCGCTGGAAATCCCGGAACAAAACATTATGGACATCCATGTACAGGATGAAATTCTATTCACGGTGCGCGGGTTTCCCGGCACGGTCTTCACGGGACGCGTCTCCTTTGTAGCGGCCAAAGCCTCTGCCGGAAGCAATTCGTTTTCGCTGGAGGCGCTGGTGTCCAACGCGGAACTGCGGCTGAAAGCCGGCATGATCGCGGAAGCGCAGCTGCAGTTTGGCAAGCTCGAAAATGCCATTGCCGTCCCGCTGGCCGCCATTATTCCGGATAAAGGAGAATATGTGGTTTATCTTCACCGCAACGGCTGCGCCGAACGGCGCATCGTGCGCATGGCCGCCATTCGGGGCGACCAGGTCATCATCGCATCCGGTTTGGAGTCCGGCGACCAGCTGATCGTGGAAGGACACCGTGTTCTTTCTGACGGCATGCCGGTGGACATTCTTCAAACGATTCAGAACTGAGGGCTCCATGCTCCTATCCAATTATGCCATACGCTTTCGAACCGCTGTGTTCGTTTTCATTTTTGTGCTGATCATCGCCGGAGTGCAGAGTTACATCTCGCTGCCCCGAGAGGGTTCGCCGGACATCACCATTCCGTATGTCTTCGTGACTTCCGTTTATGAGGGAACCGCCCCTCAGGAAATGGAAAAACTGATCACCACCCAATTGGAAAAAAAGCTCAAGGATGTGGAAAACATCAAGGAAATCAAAAGCGTTTCCTCTGAAAGCGTATCCACAATCGTCATTGAGTTCACCGCCGGCGAGGACATTGATCGCGCGCTTCAGCGGGTAAAAGACAAAGTGGACATGGCCAAGCCCGATCTGCCGGACGATTTGGATGAACCCCTCGTCCAATCCCTTAACTTCAGCTCGGATACTCCCATCTACACCTTCACTCTTTCCGGCGATACGCCCCTCCCCCGCCTGCGCAAACTCGCCGAGGACCTGCAGGATCAGATTGAGCTGGTGCCCGGCGTCAAGGAAGTCACCGTTTCCGGCATTCGCGAGCGGGAAATCCGCGTGGAACTGGATCTGCCCCGGATGATCGCCTACAACGTCCCCGTATCGCTGGTGATGCAGCGCCTGGCCGAGGAAAACAAGACCACCTCCGCCGGAAACATTGAAATGAAGGGCGATAAATTCCAGGTGCGCGTACCGGGGGAATTCGCACAGGTTTTCGAATTGGAGGATATTCTCCTCGCCGAACGAAACGGCGCGCCTGTTTATCTGACGGATATCGCCGCCATTTCCGACACCTTCAAAGATCTGGAATCCATCAGCCGCATTAACGGGAAAAACTGCGTATCCATCGGCATCAAAAAGCGACTGGGTGAAAATACCAGCACCCTGATTCACCGCATTAAAGACCGCATCATTAAGCCGTTCATCCTGCCTGAAGGCGTGACACGCACCGATGTCTATGATGAGTCCACGTATGTGGACGACATGATCGTGGAACTGGAAAACAACATCTTCACCGGATTCCTGTTTGTCGTGATCATCCTGCTGGTTTTCATGGGCGGCAGAAACAGCATCTTCGTGGCGCTGGCCATTCCCTTCTCCATGCTGCTCTCCTTCATTGTCATCTCGGCGCTCGGAATGACGATGAACATGATCGTCCTGTTCAGCCTGGTACTGGCCGTGGGGATGCTGGTGGACAACGCCATCGTGATTGTGGAAAACATCTACCGCCACCGTTCGCTGGGGCTTTCCAAAATCGAAGCCTCACGTATCGGCGCCGCCGAAGTGGCCTGGCCGGTCATCACCTCCACACTGACCACGCTGGCGGCATTCGCCCCCCTGCTGTTCTGGCCGGACATCATGGGGCAATTCATGTCGTTCCTGCCCGAAACTCTGATCATCACACTCTCCTGTTCACTCTTCGTGGCGCTCGTGATCAACCCGGCGGTCTGCTCCGCCTTCGTCAAGGCCAAGCCCGTGAAACAAACGGCGGACGGGGGACGGGAATACCATCCGTTCGTTCATTTCTACGAGCGTATGTTGCGCGCCTCGCTGAACAACCGGCTGGCAGTCCTGTCGTGCAGCTTCGCGTTCCTGGTTTTTTCAATCCTGTGTTACTCGCAGTTTGGTCTCGGCGTGGAGCTGTTTCCCACAACGGACCCGCGCAACGGACGCGTTGAGGTCAAGTTCCCGCAGGGAACCAGCATCGAACGCACCGACGCTGTGCTCCGGCAGTTTGAAAACGACCTGGCGGAATACGGCGACGTGAAATTTTATATGACCGATGTCGGCTCCAGCGGCGGACAAATCAGCGGCGGCAGCGGAACCCATGTGGGCAACATCCATATCGAGTTCAAGGATATTTACGAGCGGCAGCAAAACAGCCTTGAGCTGATAAGCATCATCCGCGAGCGGGTGGGCCGTGTGGCCGGGGCCGATATTAAAGTGGAAAAGCAGGAAGAAGGACCGCCCCGCGACGCCCCCGTGGTCATCGAAATTTCCGGCGACGACTTTGACACGCTCGCCCTGCTCTGTGCGCAGATCAAACGCAAAATCAAAACCGTCCCCGGCCTCGTGGATCTTCAGGACGACCTCGAAGATGCCCTCCCCGAAATCCAGTTCACGGTGGACCGCAAAAAGGCCGCGCTGCTCGGGTTGAACCCGCAGAGCATCGGCACGTTCCTGCGCGCCTCCATTTACGGCATCGAATCCGGCAAATTCCGCGTCGATCAGGAGGAGTACGACATCACCATCCGGCTGCCCGAGGCGCAGCGCAACACCTATGACCTCATGGACCAGATTTTCATCCCGACGGCGGCAGGGATTTCCGTGCCCCTTTCCTCGCTTGGCGAAACCGTCTACACCGGCGGACGCGGCTCTATCCGCCACAAAAACCACAAGCGGCTGGTCACCCTCACCGCGAACAACCAGAATCGCGGGGTGGATAAAATCATTGCAGATGTACGCGCAATCATCGACACAGAGGTGGGTATCCCCCGCGGCTATCAGGTGTATTACGCAGGCGACACCGAAGAAATGCAGAAATCCGGTGACTTCCTCGGCAAGGCATTCCTCATTGCGCTCGGGCTCATTTTGATCATTCTGGTTATCCAATTCAACTCGGCCATCCTGCCTTTGATCATCCTGTTCTCGGTGGTCCTCTCGCTGATTGGCGTGATGTGGGGATTGCTGATCGGCCAGCAGCGTTTCAGCATCATCATGACCGGCATCGGGGTTATCAGCCTGGCCGGGATCGTTGTGAATAATGCCATCGTGCTGATTGACTGCATCGTGCAGCGCAAACGGGAAGGACTCTCCAGCCGTGAAGCGATCATTGATGCCGGACGCACCCGCCTGCGCCCCGTTATGCTGACGGCCATCACCACCGTCCTCGGTTTGATTCCGATGGCGATCGGCTACAGCCTGGAAATTCACACTTGGCCCCCGAGGATTGTCGCCGGGGCGGAAAACAGCCAGTGGTGGGCGCCGATGGCCTGGGCTGTAATGGTCGGCCTGCTCGTATCCACCCTGCTTACGCTTGTTCTGGTTCCCGTTATGTTCAGCCTGGCCGATTCCATGTCCGCACGCTTCAAAAAGCGGTTCGGCATCGTGGATGATTGATGGCGGGATTTTGATTATTCCATAAAACGGCTTTACGACTTCGCCGCAGGTTTGTACTATCAGAACCCATGCGTACGAAGCACATAGCCATCGGCAGTGATCACGGCGGGTTTGATCTCAAGACGGAGCTGATTCCTTATTTGCGCTCACTCGGCCATCGCGTAACCGATTGCGGCGCCCGCGATAAATCTCCCGTGGATTATCCCCGCATCGCCTTTTCCGTGGCAACACGCGTGGCCGCCGGGGAATGCGATTGCGGAATCATCATCGACGGCGCCGGCATCGGCTCCTGCATGACAGCCAATAAAGTCAAAGGCGTTCGCGCCGCCGCCTGCTACAACGAGGCCCTCGCCAAAAATTGCCGGGAACACAACAACGCCAACATGTTGACCCTCGGCGCCGGCCAAACCGATGCCGCACTGGCGCGTAAAATCATCGACCTTTTTCTTACCACCGACTGCACCGCTGATCGCCATCTCCGCCGCGCTCAACTGATCAACGATTTGGACCAACATCGATTAACCCCCAACCCGAAGGAGGAATCCGTGGATCTTTCTCCTCAAGACATTGAGAAAATCGCGCGGCGTGTGAAGGAAATCATCAGTTCAGGCGGAGCAGGAACGGCACATGCCGGCGGCACCGGCACCCCCGATGCCAAAACCCTGGCCAATATGATCGACCATACCTGCCTGAAGCCGGATGCCACCAAAGCCGACATTAAAAAATTGTGCGAAGAGGCTGTTCAGCATCACTTCTATTCCGTGTGCGTCAACTCGACCTTTGCGCCCTATGCCTATTCCCTGATCAAGGGATCGACCGTCAAACTCTGCTGTGTGGTCGGGTTTCCGCTGGGCGCTCAACCCCCGCAAATCAAGGCCCTGGAAGCACGTCAGGCCATTCGGGACGGCGCGGGCGAAATCGACATGGTCATCAACATCGGCGCGCTGAAAGATAAAAACTTCGAGCTGGTGGAGCGGGATATCCGCGCGGTTGTCGAAGCCTGCAAGGAACGTTCGGTGCTGAGCAAAGTCATTCTGGAGACCTGCCTGCTGACCGACGGGGAAAAAGTCAAGGCGTGCGAACTGAGTATGAAGGCACGCGCCGACTATGTGAAGACCTCCACCGGTTTCAGTAAAGGCGGCGCCACGGCCGAGGACATTGCCCTCATGGCGCGCACCGTCGCCCCCGCCCGCATGGGCGTGAAGGCCTCCGGTGGCGTACGCACTTACGATGACGCCATGAAGATGATTCAGGCGGGCGCCACGCGCATCGGCGCCAGCAGCAGTGTGGGGATTATCAATAAAGTGAAACCGGAATCTGAAGGGAGGTACTGATGGCTGAATTAAGAACCTATTGTTTTCTGGACAGTCTGCAACCGCAGTTCGCATCGTTCCAGGCCACCATTTCGCAGGGCTTTCTGCCGCGTCCCGGCCAGGCCTCGCTGTTCGTGGAAATTGCGCCGGGCATCGCCATCAATGAAGTGATGGATGTGGCCCTCAAGGCTACGCACGTCACGCCGGGCATGCAGATTGTCGAACGGTCCTTCGGCATGATGGAAATTCATTCGGATTCGCAGGCGGACGTCCGTGAAGCCGGGCGCGCCATTCTGAAGGCGCTGAATCTGGATGAACACGAACGCATCAAGCCCAAAGTATTTTCCAGCCAGGTGATCCGCCATATTGATGACCATCAGACGCAACTGATCAATCGTATGCGGCACGGCAACATGATCCTCCCCGGCCAATCACTGTACATCATGGAGTTGGCGCCGGCGGGTTATGCCGCACTCGCCGCCAATGAAGCGGAGAAGGCGGCCAACATCAATATTCTGGAAGTGCGGGCGGTCGGCAGTTTCGGGCGCGTCTACCTCGGCGGCGAAGAACGCGATATCGAGGTGGGCTACCGCGCTGCGGAAGCGGCCATCGCGTCGATCATCGGAAAAGAAGAGAACGTAAAATAGAGTCATTTCGCAAACGGTCCGCCCGGAATGGCCGGTTGCGGATTGATGTTTAACGGAAACACATAATAAAGGAGTACTGTCATGGCAGAAGCATTGGGCATGATTGAAACCCGTTCATTTCCCGCCACTGTGGAAGCGGCCGATGCAATGGTCAAAGCTGCGAAAGTCGAACTTGTCACCTACGAAAAGACAGGCGGAGGATATACCTGCGTCATCGTGCGCGGGGATGTGGCTGCCGTGAAGGCGGCCTGTGATGCCGGACAGATTGCGGCCAGCCGCGTCGGGGAAGTTGTGGCCGTCCATGTCATTGCCCGCCCACATGCCAATGTGGATGCCGTATTGCCTCTCGGCCGCGCGGATCAGGCGGAATAAATCCGCTCTTCTTAACGAGAGGTAAATCATGAATCTCGGAAGAGTGACCGGCACCGTGGTTTCCACACATATTGAGGAAACCATGCAGGGGGTGAAACTTCTGGTTGTGCAATATGTGGATCATACGGGCAAAGAAACCGGAGCCCAGACGGTCGCCGCCGACGCCATGGGCGCCGGCATCGGCGAAATGGTACTGGTGGCCACGGGCAGCTCCGCCCGCCAGACGGTTGCCACACAGAACCGCCCCTGCGATGCCGTTATTATGGCGATCGTGGATAATTGGGCCATTAACGATAAGATCATCTACTGCAAAGCCGACGATCCCTGACTGTTTTATACAGGGAGCGTCGCTATGCCGGGGGTGATCGGGTCGTAAACGGCCCGAAGAGTCCTGACGCGCCGGGCAGGAAAGAAACACCGCGTACGGAGTGGTGCGCGGGTATGTTTCGCCTGTTCATTTCTTATGATTTACAAGCGGAAAAGAGGTTTACATGGCTGGCTTATCGGAACGTGATATTGACCTGATCGCCCGGCAAATTGCCGCGGACCTGCGCAAAACGCCATCCGCGCCTGTTGCACCGAAACCGGAGCCAGCCGCGTCGCCGGCTCCGTCTGCCTGGAAATCCACAGGCGGATTCGGCGTATTCGAAACGGTGGATCAGGC
>CAZISY010000016.1:26244-29610 GCA_964542025.1 uncultured Verrucomicrobiota bacterium | reverse complement strand
AATCCGACGTCCACGATTATCTGCAATGCCATTGGGATGATTGCGGCGGGTAATACGGTGGTTTTCAATGCCCATCCCCGCGCCAAAAACGTTTCCATGCGCAATGTGGTCATGCTGAATGAAATCATTATGCGGCACGGCGGACCGGCCAACGTCATCACCTGTGCCGCGGTTCCCACCATCGAAAGCGCCACCCAACTGATGAATCATCCGGGCATTCGCCTGCTCGTGGTGACCGGCGGAGGCGCCGTTGTGGATGCCGCCATGAAAAGCGGTAAGCGCGCCATTTGCGCCGGCCCGGGCAATCCGCCCGTGGTGGTGGATGAAACGGCCAACCTTGAACAGGCCGGGCGGGATATCGTGCTCGGCGCCTCCACGGATAACAACATCATCTGCGTCTGCGAGAAGGAGTGCATCGTGGTCGACAAGGTAGCGGACGAACTGCTGAAGGTGATGCAGCGCAACAATGCTTTTGTAATTGATAAGGGCCTGCTGCCCCAGCTTGAAAAAGTCATGTTCGCGAAAATGGCCGGGCCGCGCGGGCATGCCACCATCAATCGCGATTTGGTCGGCCAGCATGCCGGGGTCATTCTCGCTCAGCTCGGCATTCATGTGCCGGACACTGTGCGTCTGGGCGTGATTGAGGTGCCCGAAGATCACCCCATGGTGTGGACGGAACAAATGATGCCGATCCTGCCGGTGGTTCGCGTGCCCAACGCCTCCTATGCGATCACACTGGGCGTCGCCGCAGAGGGAAAAAATCAGCACTCCGCGCACATGCACTCGAAAAATCTCGATAATCTGACCCGCATGGCGCGCGAAGTGAAAACCAGTATTTTTGTAAAAAATGGACGTTCGCAGGCCGGCATCGGACTCGCCGGAGAGGGGTATGCCTCCTTCACCATCGCCACCCCAACCGGCGAAGGGCTGACCCGCGCGCGTGACTTTGCCCGGTGGCGCCGTTGTACGCTGGTGGACAGTTTTCGGATTGTGTAACTATGAAAAAATACCCTGCACTGGCCGTTGTCGAATTCAGCGCCATCCCCGCCGGCATGTATGCGGCGGATGTCATGAGCAAGGAGTCACCGATTTCGCTGATGCGCTGCGGCACGGTCAGCAATGGGCGCTATCTGATTCTCATCGGCGGGTCCACCGCCTCGGTGGATATGGCGCTGGAAGAAGCCCGGCACGTCTGTGCGGCAGAGATGATTGATCAGGTATTCCTGCCGGACGTTCATCCGCAGTTGCATGATGCCGTATTGGGCAAGCGCATCAAGCCGGGGGCCGATGCCCTTCTGGTGATGGAAACGGACCATGTGCCCGTTCACATCCGCGCTGCAGAAGCTATTCTTAAAGGGACCCCTGTGAAACTGCTGGAACTGCGGCTGGCCGACAGCGTACTGCACGGCAAGGCGCTCAGCATCTACCAGGGAGATTTGCACGACATTGAAGAAGCCTGCGACCGGGCCGGACATTTTCTTTCCGCCTTCGGACAATGCGCACACAGCGAGCGGATATTGACCTGGCCGAACAAATCGTTCATCAGCCAGATAGCCGGAACCACCTGTTTTCATGAGGCCAAAGGCATGGAACTGGATGGCGAATACTAACGGGGAGTCTTTATATGCGCGTCGGAAAAGTCATCGGTCAGTTGGTTGCCTGTGAAATCTACGAGGGCATGCAGGGCGTTCCTCTTCTGTGGGTGCAGCCGTTTGATAAAAAAGGCAAACCGAAGGGGAACCCGATGGTGATGGCGGACTCCACGCGAATGGCCGGGCCGAATGAAATTGTTTTTTATGAAGGCGGTCGCGAAGCAGCGCTCCTGCTGGACCCTTGGTTTGTGCCGGTGGATTATGCCATCGCGGGGATCGTGGATGATTTTTATACGGACCCGACCGCCACCCGGAAAGGAGCCGCCCTATGATGCTCGGGAAAGTCATCGGCTCAATCTGCGCCACGGTGCGCCATCCCTTTTTCAAAGGGCAGCGCATGCTGACCGTGGAATTGCTGGATGCCCGTGGGCAATCGCTCAATGATTATGTCATCGCGCTGGATACCATTGATGCCGGCCCCGGTGACCATGTGCTGCTTGTGGATGAAGGCAACAGCGCCCGCCAGATTTTCAAGTCGAAGGATGCCCCGGTTCGTACGGTAATCGCCGGGATCGTGGACGCGGTGGAAACAACGCCACGCTGAAGGAGCGCGCCATGAAACTGATTCTGATCGTCCTGGATTCCGTGGGGATCGGCGAATCCCCCGACGCCGCCGCTTACGGCGATGCCGGTGCCGCCACGCTGCAACACCTCGCGGAAGCGAAGGGCGGCTTGAACGCTCCGGTTCTGGCCTCCATGGGACTCGGCAATATTCCCCCGCTGCTGGAAAAAGGAAAACCCATCGCCGGCATACGACCGGTCACGAACGCCGCAGCATCCTTCGGCGCCATGCAGGAAGTTTCCGAAGGCAAAGATACCATCACGGGTCACTGGGAAATCGGCGGACTTAAAATCGTCCCCGGCTTTCACCAGTTTCCCGCCGGGCCGTCGTTTCCGCCGGAACTGATTCGCGAATTTGAGCGACTCACCGGGCGCTCTTCTATGGGCGACAAGGCCGCCAGCGGAACCGACATTATCCGTGAGCTGGGAGCCGAAGCCTCCGCAAAGGGAAAGTGGATTATTTACACCAGCGCCGATTCGGTCTTTCAGATTGCCGCCAACGTTAACGTTATTCCACTGCAGGAGCTGTACAAAGCCTGTGAAATTGCACGAAAACTGTGCGATCCGCTGAAAGTGGGCCGCGTCATTGCCCGTCCATTCATTGGACAACCGGGAAATTTCACGCGCACGGAGGACCGCCGCGACTACGCCTACTCGCCTGAGCACAAAACCATTTTGGAGCACTGCTCTGAAAACGGCATACCGGTGTACGGCGTTGGGAAAATCGAGGATATTTTTGCGCACCGCGGCCTGACGTGGTCCAATCACACCGGCAACACACGCGACTCCCAAAATGAAGTGGCACGCCTCACCCGTGAAGTGAACGACGGTTTTATTTTCGCCAACTTCATTGATTTCGACATGCTCTACGGCCATCGCCGCGACGCCGCCGGTTATGCCGCCGCCATCGAAAGCAGCGACGGTTGGCTCGGGGAGTATCTCCCGCTGCTGACGAAGGACGATCTGCTGATTATCACGGCCGACCATGGCAACGACCCGACATACAAGGGATCCGACCACACCCGGGAATATGTGCCGCTGCTCGTTTATCAGCCGGGGCGGACCGGACGCAACCTCGGGGTACGCCGGGGGTTTTACGACATTGCCCAGAGTACCGCCTCCTTTTTCAACCTTCCGCCAATGCCCTTCGGCG
>CAZISY010000016.1:0-26144 GCA_964542025.1 uncultured Verrucomicrobiota bacterium | reverse complement strand
CCGCCGTTGTACGTACTCCCGAGGGTGGGCGTATTGCCGGTCATGATGATCGTATAATACGAAGTGTTGTTCGGTGACCGCTGAGACAACAGACCGGATCCGCTGCGGGCATCCTGCCAGCTTGAGGAAAGCAGCGTGACGGCATCGCCGGCCACCAGCGCCGCTTTGGTGGACGTGACATTGAAGTCCCCTTCCACATACAACGGGAGATCCGTGATGATGGAAATGTCCGAAGAAAGAGATTTCCCGTTGCGCAGGCGGACACAGGGCAGCGCGGTGTTGGTGGCGGCCATGTCGCGTGTGATGTAAATCAGCCCGGCATAATCATTGGTCGTGAAGGCAAAATCGGGGTTACTGTCATTTGTGATGATCGGCAGCAGCTTGTCCAGATAGATGTCCACCGGCGCCATTTTAATATTTTCCCGGTCATCGTAAAAATTGGTTACCGCGAGGCCGATACACCCATTCGTGACCACATAGTAGCCGTTGGTTTTGCTGTAAAGCGGGCTGCAATTCGCGGAGCCATTGGTAATGAGATAGGCCTTTGTAAAATTCGTACTGATATCCGAATAGGAATAGGTGTTGGTTCCCGTTGTAATGCGATTGGTGACCCAGATGGTGTTATTCGAATCGATGTGAATAATGATGGAGGCTTTGTTGATGAATTTTTCCGCCTCCGTATCTGTGGAATATCCGGTGGCATTGGTCGGAACAGAGCGCTCAATCAGTTCGTGCAGGTTGGTCTGGCTGTCGGCATCGACCGGCGGGCTCAACGGCTGAATGCCATGTTCCTCGGACAGGACGTTGCCATCCCACACTCCGAGCGATTCATTGATCCAGTTGGCATAATCGCTGTCCAGGCGGTAGCCGCCGCGGTTCATGGCCTGCAGGGTATTGTTGCCGTCAATAATTCTCACGTTGGATGCACCGGTTCGTCCATCTTTGCCGTAGTTATAGATATTCCCGGCCGAGCAAACGCGATCCGAAAAAATCAGCGAATTGTTGCAGCCGATGTAGAGATCGGAATTACCGTGCGTGGGTCCCGTGATATACATATCCGGGCCGGGCCAGATTTCCAAATCGTCCTGATAAAACAGGGCATAGCGGATCAGGTAAACACCGACGGCCTGCAGGCGCAGTTTGAAGAGGCACCCGGCCCCGGAGGAAGGACTGTAGGCGCCGGAGTAAATGGTAAAATATTGCACGTCGCCCCGCAGTCCGCGACAGGCCGTACCATCGCTGATGACCTGGTCGCTGAGTACGTTGCCTTCCACGGTGATTTTAAACGCGCTCCCGCCGGTGGGAGTCATGTAGCGGTAAAGAGGATCCGGGGAGATCGGCGTCGGGATGGCATTGACCACCGTCTGCATCTGGCTGCGCAAAGGAAGGCCCAGGGTGTACTGAAAAATTTTCTCCTTCAGTCTCATTTCCGCATATTCCAGCCCGGCTTCAGCCACCATACGGGCCTTTTGAGTATCAATGATGCGATGGGTAAGGAACGTGTTTTGAATGGTGTGGCGGAGATAGACCGTCATGATGCCGGCGGCCACCATGATCATGACCAGCGCGAAGATCATGACCGATCCGCGTTTATTTAATTCATGCGGCATCACAGAAAGCCTGTTCATTCGCTGTTCCCTTTCAGTCGAACCACGTTTGCAGGTTGCGGGGGGTCACATAGAAACGCACTTCCTGCCCCTGGTAGCCCGGCCCACTGTAGGCAGCCCGTTCGGAATCCGAGGGATCACCCACCTGATAATTGATGCAAATGCTTTTGCCCTGCTTGCTGAAAATCGGCTGACTGTTGATTTGTGTAACGCACTTGGCAAGCACCTCACGCTCCAGCACCGTCCCGCAGTCATTCGTACGGACGTAGCTGATAGTGCTGTTTCCGAGGTATGCCTCCGCATAACGGCCCGAGTAACGCAGCGAGGCTTTTTCCAGCGCGCCGTTGGTGGGATTCGGCGTGTACAGCACCACCTCGTTTTCGGAAACGCAGTTGAAGAATTTGCATTTTTCCACATAGCGGACGATCTTCTGCTCGCTCCATTGCGCATTACTGGTGTAATCCATTTGGCACAGGCCCGCATGCGTACCGCGAATCGTGTTGAGGTACACCCCGATAATCAATCCGAAGATGCCGAAGAAAAGCGACGACGATATGATCACCTCAATCAGGGTGAAGCCCGCGCCGCCCGCCTGTACGGCTCGCTGCATTTTTCGTCCGGCTTCCATGATTTCACCTCTTGTAATAAATCACACCGCGCACTTCCTGTGTGCGACTCCGTCCCCGGTACTGCCAGGCCACCGTGACATCCACCACCTTGCGCTCAGGCGAGGAATACGAGGTGACCATGTTCGTCAGATACCCAGTGATCGGGGTACGCGTCAGCCCTGCGGCATAGCCCAGGTTGACGGTTTCCGCTGTGAACACATTGGTCGCAATCGCCGTGAAGTTCGTACTCCGCATCATCTCAATGCGCGATCGGGCATGCTGAAACGCCGCCAAATTCTGCGCGGCGACCGCACTGAATCCATTCGCCACCACCACACCGCTGATCACGGAAAACAACAGGAGGGAAAGCAGGGTAATCCCGAGGACCACCTCCACCAGCGTGAGCCCCGCGCACGGCTTCCGCCGTCCGTCATGTTGCTTCGTTGTATTCATAAACCGCATTTCCCGGGTTGCTATGTCTTTTGTATGCAGCAGAATATGTGCCATCCTCGCAAGTCAGTCTCCGGATTCGTGTATACCTCTACTACGCATCCCCCGGGCATACAATCTCTTTTCCACATGCAGAATTACGCTTTCCTTGCGCATCATTTCCGCCTACATTTCCGCTTCATGCGTACCCATCCGCCACGGAGCGAACACCTTCGGGCGCCGGCATCCACCTGGCGCCGCCCGCTGTCATACGCCATTCTGCTGCTCATTCCGCTCATATCGCTGATCTATGGCGGCGTCTGGCTGAGCCGGCAATCCGCCGAACGGACCGCCGCACGCGAAATGCAGGCGCATCTCCGGACGCTCACGCCCCGGGTGAACCGCGTTCTTGCACTGGAAAAAGCCACACAGAGCAATCAGTCGCTCGTGGCGGCACTGCACCAATGGCGAAGAACCCGCCCCGTCCTCTATCCCGCCCTGCTGGAACTTGTTGAGCTGACGCCAAACGTCATTCAACTGCGCAATTTCACCTTCATCAGCGCCCCCGATAAACTCTCCACCGATCCGCGGACGCCGTGGGATCGCAGTCTGGACATTCAGGGGTCGGCTGCTCATCAGAAACCCGAAGAAATTATCGCCGTTTTTTGCCGAGAGCTGTCCGACGCCGATAACATCCGCCGCCTCTCTCCTTCCCTGCGCCTGCTCTCGTTTTCCCGCACATCGCCGGATGTTCAAACCAATGAAATGGAAATAGAACTTGCGGATTTTCTCATCAGCGGCAACAATCTCTCCGTTAAGCGTATACAGGGAAATTCTGATACGGAGTTGATCGATACAGTTCTGGAGTAAAGCGGCCCGTTATGTATTTGGCTTTCTACAATTTGAAGGAACCCCCCTTCAACGTCACCCCGGATCCCCGCTTTCTCTTTTTCACACCCGAACACCGGGAAGCCTTCGATTCCCTGAAGTACGGCATTGAACAGCGCAAAGGGTTCATCACCCTCACCGGGGAAGTCGGCTGCGGAAAAACCACCGTGTGCCGCGCCGTTCTATCCAGCCTTCCGGCCGGTACGCGAACCGCTCTTATTCTAAATCCATGCCTCACCGAGGCACAGTTGATCCGCGCGATTCTCGTCGATCTGGGGCTTGAACCCAAAGGCCGCGACCGCCTGGCCTATATAGAACAATTAAATACCTTTCTGCTGGCCTGCGACGCACGGGATGAAAACGTCGCCATTGTCATTGATGAGGCGCAGGATTTGGACCCCCAGGTCCTGGAACAGGTCCGCCTGCTCTCCAACCTGGAAACCGATCAACACAAATTGATGCAGCTGATTCTGATTGGACAGCCCGAACTGGCCAAACGCCTCCAGGCCCCCGAATGGAGACAGCTCCGCCAGCGCATCATGGTCCACTGCAACCTTCGCCCGCTGAGTGCGCCCGAAACGCACCAGTATCTGCACTTTCGCCTTCAGGTGGCCGGGGCGCGCTACCCCACGCGGTTTGACGATGGCGCCGTTCATCTGATTTTCAAGAAAGCGCAGGGCATACCGCGAATTATCAATATGATCGCCGACCGCTCTCTGCTGGCCGGCTATGTCAATGGCGGACAAACGATTACCGCACAGGAGGTAAAAAAGGCTGTGCGCGAAATGGAGTCCATGTTACCCTGATTCTCGTCATCAATCATTTCAGAGTGAATACGCCTTGTGCGGGAAGGATGGCACACTATGAGTCTTGTCCAGGAAGCCTTAAAACGCAAAGCCGAAGAACAGCAGACACCGCGTCCGCCGGAGTCGGACATTCCTGCGCAGCAACCGCCATCAAACGATATGAACACCACCCCTGTTCCCCCCGTCCCGCCCCCGCCATCCGCCCCATCGGATAACCCCGCTCCGGAGGGAAAAGAACCTGACCCGAAAAGCGGAACCGGCAATGCCCTGAAATCCCTGCTGGTTTGGCTGCTCGTTCTCTTTGTACTCATCGGCCTCACCATAGGCGCATACATCGCCTATTCCCGCGGCCTCTTCTCCAAAAAGACAGACGCTGCGCCGGATGCCGCGGAAGCCGCCGCCGAACCCACGGCCGCGCCGACATCCGAAACCGCAGGCGAACAGCCCCCGGCTCAGGAACCGCTGCTAACCGCCGATTCCAAAGAGCCCGAACGAAAACACTCCACCGCCTACACGCTGATTAATAAGACACGGGAAATCACCGCCGAAGAGCGGAAGACCAGCACCGAAGCCGCCGCCCTGATGGAGCAGCCGCCGGCCGCTTCCGCAGCGCCCACCCCCACAGCCATACCGACACCGCCGCCCCGAAAAACCGCACCTGCAGCGGCCAGGGACCGTCCCGCCGCTGCCGTGCCGGCCGCCACCGCACTTCCAACCGTTGGAAAAAAGGCTCCGACGACACCCTCCGCCTCCAGGACGGAAGACCAACCAAATCTCACGGCTCAGGATGCGCCCATCGCCTGGCCGAAAATTAAACTGACGGGGGTTATGGCTTCCAAAAACAAATCTTCAGAGGGGCTGGCCTTTATTGACGGACAGGTCATCGCCTGCGGGCAGCGCGTCCAGGGCATTAAGCTGATTTCCGTGCATGCCGATGGCGTGGTCCTGGAATTTCAGGGCGATATTCGCACCCTGCGTGTCGGCGGCGAAATGTTCTGACGTATCCTTCGGATGGGCGTTTTATAAGAATTTCTTTTCGTCGAATGGCTCCATCTCGTTGAAAATATTGAAGCAACTTTTCCCGTCTTGTCGGATTGAGTTATCTCTGAATCTGGCAACCGACCCGAAATCAACGACTTTGCCATTTAATATATCGAACATGTAGGCCACCTCGTTTTCAGGAGCGACCTTGTTTGGACCGGGATAGAAGTAGGCAAAATGACCTCCTGCGGCGTTACCGCTAGCCCTGTCCGGGGTGCCAAGCCATGACACAACATCCGCGACCATAAACTGCTTCTCTCTACATTGGAGGCCAACAGCCAATATCATATCATCACGAGTGAAGCTCTGATTACCGTGGGTCCATTGCATCAATTTATCACGATACTCGTTCATATTATCTCTCCCCGCGATACGGATACTGGGCGTCAGGGTTCGGAATCCGTGTTCTTAACACTCTGTTTCGAAGTTTCCAACTGCTTCTCCCAGCGGTCACTCATGAGCTGGAAGCGCTCCTTTCTCTCCATTTTTTCATATACACCCATACACAAAAGAGCGATGGAGCAGATCAACAATAAAACAGCAGATATTTTGGATAATTTCTTCCCAACGATGATTGGGTAAACAGGAATTACTACAAGCGCAACACAAACGGGGAGTATATCTCCCAGAGGCGACATAATAATCAGTAAAAGAAATGCGAGCATACCCCAGGCGATAAAGGCGACACTGGTATTCCTATTTTTCATTCCTGTCCCCATCAGCGGGATTGAAGGGTTTCCTTCATTTTTTTCAGCAGGCCATCGTATTCTTCCGCCGTGATCAGATAGAAATGGCAGGTTCGCCCGGTCATTTCCTCCACGGCCAGGCGCAATTTTCGGTCGAAGGGGTTAAGCACCGCCACGAGCAACTCACGCTGGATTTTCTTAAAGACCATGGCCGCATTGCTGTAAACAAACTCAGCGGTAAGCAGGGTACACAACTCGGCGGGCACATCAAAATTAGCCAGCGAAATAAACGGAACGCCGGACTGTTTGGCCATATAGGTGACCACGGACGAAAAATGCGTGTAGCTTCGATCGGCCAATACATGCAAGACGGTGCTTGGGACGTCTCCTTTTTTTGACCCCGTCTCGGTTAAGTCTTTTAGTATCAGCGAATAATCATCCTGGGTGATGATACCATCCTGAAAAAGATTATACGCCAGCGCCACCTCGGCATCTTTACGGTCCTCTTCGCCGATCTCCACCGGGCGCAAGGCCAGTTCATCCTCCTGCGGGGCCGCCTCTTTTACACCCCCGGCGGCTTCCCCGGAAGAGGTGGCATCCATGGAATGCTGCAGGCGCTCCAACAGGGGTACGCTTTCATCGTCAAGCAGCGCTTCGTACTGATTAAACTGATCCAGCAGAAAGACCGCCAAATCGCGATCCCCTTCCGTCAGCACCACGGTCGTCAATCGCTTCAGCATCGCGAAGGCTTTATCTGCCATACCCGCCTGCTTGTAGGCATCATACAGCGTCCGTAATGCCATTTCGTCGTCAGGCATCACTTCCAGAATCTGCTCAAACATCGTGATGGTACCGCTCAATTCGGCGGCCATACGGTTGTTTTCCCCATCGCGTTCCTGCTCGCTCATGCCCTGCTTATAAAAGGCGGGAATACTGAACTCAACAAAAAAGGAATCTCATTTTTGAGAATAATGTTTGATAAAAATGAGAATCGCGTGTAGTACATTGCCCCGTGCTCAGCAACAGCGCGATGCCGTGCTGAGCCGGGATAAAGCGGCTTTTATGGTTACGGCTTCCCACAATCAACTGGTCAAGGCTCTGATAAAAAGAACTTCGCTGAGTCCGGAGCTGCTTGCCCCTTTGCAGGCCCAGGCGGAACAGGCGGGCGTCGCCCTCGAAACACTCCTGCTGGAAAAACAGCTGATCACGGATCAGGATTTGATTCTCAGCACGGCGGAATACCTGGACATCCGCCCGATCACCCTCGAAGATTTCACGCCCCATGACACGTTGATGGAACTCCTCCCGAAACCCACCTGGAAGCAGCTCAAAATGCTACCCGTGGCACGCATCGGAAAAATGCTGACCGTCGCCGCCAGCGATCCCTTTAACGTGCCGGATTTGGAAAAGGTGCAGGCTCAGACCGGACTCGACGTCGTAGTCCTGGTCGCCTCGGAAAAAGAGATCAACCGGGTGCTGGATGGATTTACCAAAGAGCCGGTCCAGGCCCTGGAAGATATTTTGAAGGACATGGCCAGCGATGACGAAATTGAAGTCGGCGCGAAAGCCTCCGAGGATGTCAGCCTGGATGAGATGATGGAAAGCGCCGAAGACGCACCGGTGATCCGCATCGTGAATTCCATTCTGATTGAAGCGCTGAGAAAAAAGGCCAGCGATATTCACATTGAGCCGATGGAAAAATCCCTCCGACTGCGTTACCGCATTGACGGCATCCTCTACGAAAATCCGAAACCGCCTAAAAGCCTTCAGAATGCCATCATCTCGCGTATCAAAATTATGTCGAACCTGAACATTGCCGAACGGCGCGTCCCCCAGGATGGACGCTTTAAAATCAAGGCCCTCGGCAAGGAAGTGGACCTGCGTGTCAGCATACTGCCCACGGTGCATGGGGAAAAAATCGTTATGCGTACGCTCGACAAATCCTCGCTGGCGCCGAATCTGGCGGCGCTCCATCTGCGGGAGTCGGATTATGAAAAACTGATGTACGCCATCAATCAGCCGCACGGCATGATCCTGGTCACCGGCCCCACCGGAAGCGGAAAAACCACCACCCTGTATTCCGCCCTGCAGGAACTTAACCAGCCGGACGTCAATATCATCACCGTGGAAGATCCGGTGGAATACCAGCTTCCCGGCATCAACCAGGTACAGGCCCATGCCGAAGTCGGCCTCACTTTCGCCGCGGGCCTTCGCTCCATTCTGCGTCAGGATCCCGACATCGTGCTGATCGGAGAAATCCGTGACAATGAAACCGGATCCATCGCCGTACAGGCCGCGCTCACCGGACATTTGGTGCTCAGCACCCTGCACACCAACGATGCCGCCGGTGCCGTGGCCCGTCTGGCATACATGGGTATTGAGCCCTTTTTGCTGGCCTCTTCGCTGATCATGACTCAGGCCCAGCGCCTCTACCGCAAACTCTGCCCAATCTGTAAACGGGTCACCGCGTTCCCGGAAGAAACCCTGATCAAAAATCGGCTGGATCCCGAAAAATTCAGGCACGCCACCTTTCACGAGGCCGTCGGTTGCCCGAAATGCGCCAACATGGGCTATAAAGGACGCGGCGCGCTGATGGAAATTCTGCTGCTTACCGAGCACCTGCGCCATACCATCCTGGAAAGTACGGACGCCAATGTCATTCGCGCGGAAGCCATCAAAGAAGGCATGGCCACGCTGCGGGATGTGGGCCTGATTCAGGCGGAAAACGGCATCTCCACGATTGAGGAAATCCTTCGCGTCACCACCTCGGAGTAATACCACCATGCAGGATCTCACCCAACCCCCAAAAACCCCAAAGAAAAAAAAGAAACCCGGCACCAAAGTGCGCGGCGCGGGAAAAATCCGTAACAAGGCCCTGCCGATTTTTACCCGCCAGCTCTCCGCCATGCTGAGTTCCGGCATGCCGCTGGTGCAGTGTCTGATGGCGCTGGAGGAACAAAGCGAAGATGTCAATTTCCGCCCGGTCATTGCCTCCGTCCGCATGCGCGTGGAAGGCGGCGCGATGTATTCCGAGGCGCTCGCTGCGTTTCCCTCCATCTTCGACGGGCTGTATGTGAACATGATGCGCGCCGGCGAAATGGGCGGTATTCTGGCAGAAACCTCCGCCCGCGTGGCCACCTTTTTGGAAGCCAGCGGAAAGTTGCGCCGCAAGGTGAAGTCGGCCATGATGTATCCCACCGTGGTGTTGCTGGCGGCTATCGTCCTGGCCTCGGCGCTGATCGTTTTTGTGCTGCCCACATTTGTCGGCATGTTTGCTGATTTCGGCGCGAAACTGCCCGGCCCCACCCAGGCCCTGCTGAACTTGAGCAATGCCGTCCGCAACAACGCCATACTCACCATCGGCATTATTACGGCGCTCGTCTATGGGTTCATCCGCTTCAAGCGCACCGAAAAAGGCGCGTATATCGTGGATGAAATGAAGTTGCGCTTCCCCCTCCTCGGCAAGCTCGCTCAGGGGTTGGCCATCAGCCGTTTCGCCTCCACCTTCAGCCAGCTCATGCACAGCGGCGTACCGATCCTCCAGGCGCTGGAAATCGTCGGACTGGCCACCGGCAATCTGGTGATCGGCAAAGTGCTCACCGACGCCAAAGCCACGGTGGAGCGCGGCGAACCGCTCTCTTCCGCCCTGCAAAAAAATAAATACTATCCGCGCATGCTGATCCACATGCTGGCCGCCGGGGAAAAAACCGGAAAGGTCGAAGAAATGCTGGATAAAACCGCCGAATTTTATGAAGACGAAGTCGAATCCATGGTGGCCGGGCTCACCTCCATGATCGAACCGCTGCTGATGGTTTTTGTGGGCCTTCTCATCGGCAGTATTGTGGTTTGCATGTTCCTTCCGATTTTCAAAATGAGCGAAATTATTAATATGTAAAGAGGAGCACCGTTCATGGCACGTATTCTCACCGTGGATGACGAACCGGTCATCCTGAACATTCTGAACAAAATTCTAATCTCCAACGGCTATGATGTGGCCCCGGCCAAAAATGGCGAGGAGGCCAAGCGCCTGCTGGAAAAAGAACATTTCGATCTTTTGATCTCGGATATCAATATGGAACCGGTGAACGGGATGGAAGTGCTGCGCTTTGCGCGTGAAAAATCGCCGGACACCCAGGTCATCATGCTCACCGCCTTCGGCACCGTCTCCACGGCGGTCGAAGCCATGAAGTGCGGCGCCTACGATTACATCACGAAACCCTTCAAACTGGATGAACTGCAGATCACCGTGCAGCGCGCCCTGGAATATCAAAGTGTCCTGGCCGAAAACAAAGGCCTGAAGGAACGCCTGCAATCCACCAGCCGCCTCGACAATATTGTCTCGGAGAGTGCCGGGATGAAACAGGTGTGCGACATGGTGGAACGCGTGGCCCCCACCGATGCCACCGTGCTGATCTACGGAGAAAGCGGAACGGGCAAGGAACTGGTCGCGCGTGCGCTGCATCAATACAGCAACCGCAAAAAGCAGGAATTCGTGGCCGTCAACTGCGCCGCCCTGCCGGAACCCCTGCTGGAATCGGAAATGTTCGGGCACGTTAAAGGCGCGTTCACCGGCGCCACCTCCAATAAGGAGGGATTGTTCGAATCGGCCAACGGCGGAACCCTTTTCCTGGACGAAATCGGCTCCATGCCGCTGTCCATTCAGTCTAAACTGCTGCGGGTCCTGCAGGACATGCAAATCCGCAAAGTGGGCGGCACTCAAAACATTGCCGTCGATGTCCGCCTGATCGCCGCATCCAACGAGCGTCTGGAAGTACTCATTAAAGAAGGACGCTTCCGCGAAGACCTTTTCTATCGCCTGAGCGTCATCACCATTGACATCCCGCCCCTGCGGGAACGCGTCACCGACATCCTCCCGCTGGTCCAGCACTTCCTGAAAATCCGCGCCCGCCCGGATCAGAATATTTCCATCGACCACGATGCCGAAACCATTCTCGAGCGGCATACGTGGCCGGGCAATGTACGCGAGCTGGAGAATGTCATTCAGCATGCCATCACCTTCGCAGAGAACAACACCGTCACCCGGGACTCCCTTCCGCCGAAAATCGTGGAATCAGTCGGCAATCTGCCTCCTCCTTCCTCCGTACCGACACCGGTAACAGCAACCCCCAGCCAGGCGGCTGAGTTCAAAGGCAAATCACTCAAGGCCTTTCTGCGCGCCAAAGAAAAAGAATACCTTTCCAACGTCATGAACAACCTCAATGGCGACAAGGAAAAGGCGGCTCAGGCACTGGATATCAGCGTAGCTACGCTCTACCGGAAGCTTTCTGACAAATAATAGTTTCTAGAATCCGGACCAGCGCATCTCTCAGGATTGATAAATTCTCACCAATGAGAACACTGTTTCAGGCAAATCCGGACTTTTCACCTTGAACATGCGCGTCTTTCCCCTATAATGGCACGCATTCGGCAGGCTTGATGTTGCGTTGGCACACCTCCTGCTGAATAAGCACTCTGTTCCGGGGATCCGGCGAGGCGACGGAGGGCAGAGGCTTCCGTCCAAGGGAGTGGGTGCTTCGCAGGAGACTGCGGGGACTACTAAAACAAATAAAAAATAAAAAGAAGCTAAGGAGCATGGAACAATGAAAAAGATGATCAAGAGCAAGGCTGGTTTTACGTTGGTCGAAATTATGATCGTCGTAGCGATTATCGGTCTGTTGGCCGCCATCGGAATTCCGTCCTTCATGAAAGCCAGAGATAAATCGCTGACCAACACCAAGGAAGCCAACATCAAGCAGATTGAAGGCGCGATTGAGCAGTATGCGCTGGATAACAGCCTGACGAACGGTCAGACGGTGGCGTGGGCCGACCTCGCTCAGTACCTGAAAGACCAGGACATCACCAGTTACACAGTCGCCAAGAAAGCTGTGGACGAGGCTACGCTGGTCGTCGGCAGAGCAGAAGGCGTTGAATACAGTGAGTAATTGAACCAACAGGATGTATAAACCCCGGAGGAAAATCCTCCGGGGTTTTTTTGTGTTTGGATTCTTTCTACGCATGAAATACACCCGGGGCAGTGATCGGGAAACACTCATTCACCCTCCATTTACTGGCATATTTTCTGCTCTTTAATCCGTTCGCTTGCGTTTCCCGATGGTGTGCCATACGATTAGCACATGGCCTGCCGTCGGGGCGGCGCAGCCTTGAAAAACAATAAAAACATGAAAAGAACCGTCCATCATGAAAACAACCATCCACCCAAAAACACAGGGGTTTACCCTTGTGGAAATCATGATCGTCGTTGCGATCATTGGCCTCCTGGCCGCGATCGGGATCCCGTCGTTCATGAAGGCCAGAGACAAATCACTGACCAACACTAGAATATCGAACTGCCGACAGATTGAAGGCGCCATTGCGCAGTATGCCATGGAGGCAGGCTGCACCAATGATCAGCCCGTTACATGGGAAAACATCGCCGTATATCTTCGTGACACGGATGTCACGGATTACGACGTGGCCAAAGAACAGATCGACAGCTGTTCATTGACCGTGGGAGGAACCGTCGCGTATACCGCAAAATGAACCGGGCGATTCCCCATCCCGAGCGGCCCGCGAATCAAACCGGTTTGCGGGCCGCTTCGCATTTATTGACGAACGCAATCACCCGAGATATTTTGAAAACTGGTGGGCGGGGCGGGACTCGAACCCGCAAGCCGTAAGGCACCAGATCCTAAGTCTGGCGTGTCTGCCAATTTCACCACTCGCCCGTTCTCCAGAATGACGACACCCGAGCTACCCGAATGCGCTCCCGATGAAAAGAAAAAAACACGCACCCCTTCACGGCCAGCGGGTGCGGACATACTCCACCAAATCCGGCCCCCGCATTTCCAGCGTTTGGTTGCCGGAACGAACGTAGAGATGCTTGTCGATATATACGGGCGCAGGGGAAGGCTTCACCGTGATTCGGCAGATGTCGCGCCCGTCCACCACATGTTTAGTGATGCTGTAATACTTGAATGGATTTTCAATGGAAATGCGCGACCGCAGCATATTACGCAAATGAAGATGATAGCCATCCCAATGAGGCTTGCTCTTATCCGCCCGCTCGTATTCGGCATTGATTCCGCTCACGCGCCCGTCATCCGCCACCCCGATCAGCAGTGAACCGCCCGTGGCGCTGTTCATAAACGCGGCCACCGCACGAACAATCGTTGCTCCATGTCGTTCGGTTTCCCGCGTGTCGGTGCTGTAATTTGAAACCGCCTCCTTGAATTCCAGCTGTTGGGATTCGCCGCCGGCAATCAGCGCCATGATCTCGGGATCCGAGGCGAACCGGTAATACTCCTCCAGCTCGGCCGTCGGCTCTGGATCATCCGTCATGTTTAAGCTCTTAAAAATCGGATACGGGTTCTCATCCTTATCCAAAACAATGCGCACAATCATAAAATGATGCAGAAGCAGTTCGTACAGCTGATGGTAATTGACCGGCCGTTCCGACAGGCACAGCTGGTCCATGAAAAACTCGGTGGCGGCAAACATGGGTTCGCCTTCAGGCAACTCTCCGTTTTCCAGCGTGTGGAAAAAAATCTTTCGATTCGGTTCCTTGGGAAGCAGCTTGTAGCGATAGTTCCACTCTTCATCGTCATTGATCAGACATTGGCGCGTGATCTGATCAGCCAGCTCCAGTCCGGCGTCCCGCGCGCAATTCCTAAGGGCGGCCAATAGGGCCAGCATGGTGATCAGGCGCTGCTGTCCATCTACCAACAGGTATTTTTGGAGTCCCTTCGGCGTGGAATCAATCGGCATAATGGCAATGGCGCCCAGAAAGATTTCGGCGTGATTCTCTTTTTCACAGAGCGCCAGCACGCCCTCCAGAAAGGTTTGCCAGCGCTCCTTTTTCCATCGATAGGGTCGCTGAAAAGAAGGCACAATGTATTGAATGTTCCCTTCTAAAAAATCTTTGCAGGTACATTCTGCAGCACGCATAAGCATTCCCTTTACATGCCCGCAGCTTAATCAATTCTTCTCCTGTTTTAAACAGTTTTCTGGGATGACCGCAACGTTCATCTCCCGCCGATCCGCCATGAACGGCGCCCCTGCAACCCCGCGCACCGGTCCCCGCTTGTTTGAATCCGGGCAACTCCGGCCAGATTTAACCCGGAACAAGCTCCATCCATGATCGAATATGTATTTTTCCAAATCTCCTTTCTATACATTTTATCCATCATACCTTACTATGCCACCGTTTTTATTTAACCAAAACGTGTTGCTGTTATC
Source organism: uncultured Verrucomicrobiota bacterium (assembly GCA_964542025.1). Lineage (GTDB taxonomy): Bacteria > Verrucomicrobiota > Kiritimatiellia > RZYC01 > RZYC01 > JAQVYB01. Next base: position 11,844 of record CAZISY010000016.1, on the reverse strand, counting down.
ATGCAACACTACGTTAACAATGAGCCGTTCAAGGTGCGTGGAGGATAGTATGTCGGAGAAGCCAGCAGGGTATCAACTGGGCGATCGGGGAGAATTTGTCATTGATCAATATAACGACGCCAAACCGTTTGCCAGTTTCTTCCCCGGCGTGGCCGGCATGCACGGCATCCCGATGTGGACGTTTTATGTTAACCGCGGACAGTGCATTATCAGCGCCGGCGTCGGGGATAAACATCAATCCATGATGGAATTTCTTTCGGCCAACCGCGCCTACCAGCTGGTTCCCACCCAGGGATTTCGCACACTGCTGAAAATCACGCGCAACGGCGAAACCGAATACTACGAACCGTTTCAAAATCAGATCACGGGCATTGGCATGAAACGCACTCAGCGTTTGACCATTGAGGCCAACGCGCTGATGCTGGAAGAAATAAACAATACGCTGGAACTGACGTTTCGCGTCCGTTTCTATCCGGTGGCTGAAGAACCGTTCTCGGCCCTGCTGCGCACCGTGGAAATTCAGAACACCGGGAAAGCCGGCGTTCAAATCGAAATGCTGGATGGCCTGGCCTTAATCGTTCCCTACGGCGTGGATAACTGCAACCTGAAGGACATGCGCTATCTGGTGCAATCCTTCGTGGAATGCGTCAATGTCGAAAACAAGGTGCCGTTTTTCAAAGGCAAGGTTCAGCAGACCGATACCCCGCAAGTCCATCGTATCACCAAAGGTAATTTCTACGCAGGCTTCACGGAAAACCGCGGCGTTACGCGGCTGGCCGAAACCATTGTTGATCCGATCGCTGTATTCGGCAACCGCCATGATCTTTCGTATCCCGAAGTCCTTCTGCAGGCGGAAGGCCCCTTCAAAGCCGGTGATCAGCGTCTGGAAAATGTGCTGCCCTGCGCCCTCTCCCGCTTTGAGCTGAATATCGGCGCGGGCAAATCATCAACGGTTTATGCCATCGCCGGCCATTGCGCTAATCGGGAAATGCTGAACGGACTGATCCCGCGCATCGCCCGTGCGGAATTTTTCGCGCGCCAGCAGGAACTCAGCCGACAGGTCGTGGAACAGCTCTCCCAGTACAACTTCACCGGCAGCAGCAATCCGGCGTTTGATTATTACTGCCGCCAGAACTTCCTCGACAACGCGCTGCGCGGCGGCTTGCCGGTCACGTTCACCGCGAAAAACGGGAAGAAGACCACGTTTCACGTCTATTCCCGGGCACACGGCGACCTGGAGCGCGATTATAACTCCTACTTCATTGACCCGACGCCCTATTCTCAGGGCAACGGGGCCTATCGCGACATCAATCAGAACCGCCGCATGGATGTGCTCCTGAATCCACAGGTCGGCATGAACAACATTCTGCATTTCTTCAGCCTGAATCAGCTGGACGGATTCAACCCGCTCACCGTCATGCCGTCTTCCTTTTCCGCCCGAAAAGGCGCGGCCCTTTCCGCGCTGCTGAAAAACAGCGTCGGCGCCCGGCAGTCCGCTCAGACGGAAGAGCTGGTTACAGAGCCCTTCCGGCCCGGCGAATTGTGCATGAAACTCCGCGCAGCCGGCATTACCCTCAAGATGGGCACAGACGAGTTTCTTGCCGAACTGCTTCCTCTTTGCGAACGCAGCGAAGAAACCCTCTATGGACACAGCTATTGGTCGGATCACTGGCACTACAGCTTTGACCTGATTGATAACTATCTTTCTGTATATCCTGAAAAACTCCGTGAGCTCCTGCTCGAAAACCGCCATTTCACCTACTACGACAACAGCCACATCGTTCGCCCGCGGCAGGACAAGTATGTGCTGTGGGATGGTGTACCGATGCAGCTGGACGCTGTGGCCTTCGACCACGACAAAGAAAAAATGATTCAGGCGCGCAAAAAAGACAAACACTGCGTACGGACCCAAAACGGCATGGGCGACGTTTACCACTCCAGCCTGCTCGTTAAGCTGACAACCATCATCACCTGCAAGATGGCCTCGCTTGACATGGCCGGCGTCGGCATCGAGATGGAATCGGAACGCCCCAACTGGTACGACGCACTGAACGGCCTGCCGGGCATGTTCGGTTCCAGCATTTCGGAAACGCTGGAACTGCTCCGCTTTGTCCGCTTCCTCCAGGCATCCATACGCACCCTCCAACTCGCGCCGGACTACACCATGCCGCTGCCGAAGGAACTGTACGACTTCCTGACCGGGCTGGACAAGCTGGTGGCCGGAAACCTGAAGGCTAAAGGCGAAGCCGCCGATTTCCGTTTCTGGGATGCCTCCGCCTCCCTGAAAGAAACGTATCGGAAATCCATCGTCTACGGAATTGACGGCTCCGAGAAGCTCCTGCCCATGCAGCAATTCTCAGCCATGCTGGATCGCTTTGAGCAGAAATTGAATCGGGCGGTCAGTAAGGCGATGGACCGCAAAACCGGCGTTATTAAAACGTACTTCCGCATAGAGATTCAGAAGTACAAACCTGTATTCGTCCGGCTGGAAAGCGGCAAGCGGGTTGTGAAAACAAACGCCAAGGGGCTGCCCTGCTTCATTCCGCTGAAGGTTCGTCAGATTGCTCTTCCGCTTTTCCTGGAAGGACCGGTTCACTTCCTGCGCGTGGAAGGCGGCTCAGCGAAAGCCCGTTCGCTGATTCAGCGGGTGCGCCAGAGCGATCTGTTCGACAGGAAATTGAACATGTTCAAGGTGAACGGTGATTTGAGCGGTGAAGCCATGGAAATCGGGCGGTGCAGGACCTTCGCGCGCGGCTGGCTGGAAAATGAATCCGTTTGGCTTCACATGGAATACAAGTACATGCTGGAACTGCTGCGCGGCGGCCATACCGAGGAGTTCTTCGCCAACTTTAAAAATGTACTCATCCCCTTCCAGGATCCGGCCGTCTACGGACGCAGCATTCTGGAAAACTCCTCGTTCATTGCGAGCAGTGTCAATCCGGATCCCCACATCCACGGCGGCGGGTTTTTCGCCCGTCTCAGCGGATCCACGGCCGAATTCGCTCATATGCTTTCGCTGATGACCGTCGGGGCCGCTCCGTTCACTTTGGATGAAAACGGAAAGCTCCAATTCGCCCCCGTCCCCACGCTTCCGGGCTGGCTCTTCACAGAAAAAGAAATCGAGAAGAAACTTTGGCGTGACGGTTCGGAAGTGACGTGCCATTTCGCCAAAAACACATTCAGTTTCATGTTTGCGGGTCATACGCTGATTACTTATGTGAACCCGAAGCGTCTGGATACGTTCGGAAGCCGTGCGGTCAGACCGTCGGCCTTCCGCCTGATCGACAGGCAGGGCGCTTGCCGTGAAGTGTCAGGCGCCACGTTGGATGCCAAACTTGCCGCCGCCATCCGGAACGGCGAGATGGCAGCCATCGAAATTATTCTGCAGTAACTATAGAAGCGGAGCACGCAATGTTCCCCCATGTGAAGGAGCGGATCATGATTACACCGGAACAATTCAAGGTGAAAAATCTCGGTCCATGCACGGTTCGGTCGCCACTGCCTCTCTCGGTTCGCGCAGGCGACGGTGTAGGCAATTTTACGCCCGACAATGCCCGAATCAGCTTCCAAAATGAATTCAACACGGGGGCCCCGGAATATCCGGATCTTTTTTTCGAAAAAGCCGGCTCCCGCGAGTTGATTTATTTTGACCCGGGCCAAATCACCGCAGCCATTGTGACCTGCGGAGGTCTTTGCCCCGGCCTGAACAACGTGATCCGATCCGCCTTCCGGCAACTGCGCAAATACGGAGTCCGAAAAATTCTCGGCATCCGCTACGGCTATGAAGGGCTCAACCCCGATGTGGGCCTCCCCCCCATGGAGCTGGAAGATGAAATGGTGGAAGACATACACCGCGAAGGCGGAACCATGCTGGGCTCCTCACGCGGTTCGCAGGATGTCGGTAAAATGGTGGATTTTCTGCTGGCCCGCCGAATCCGCATCCTGATCTGCATCGGGGGTGACGGCACCCTGCGCGGTGCCCGCGCCCTGGCGGATGAAATTGAAAAACGCAGGGAAGAAATTGCGATCGTCGGCATACCCAAGACTATTGATAACGATATCATGTACATCTCCCGCTCGTTCGGCTTCACCACGGCCATTGAACAGGCTAAAGCCGTACTCGATTGTGCGCATACGGAAGCCAACGGCGCCCCGAACGGCATTGGACTGGTCAAAGTGATGGGGCGCGAATCCGGCTTTATCGCGGTGCATGCCACACTCGCCAGCCAGGAAGTGAATTTCACACTCATTCCCGAAGTTCCGTTTGAATTGGAAGGTGACGACGGATTCCTTCCGCTGCTTAAGGCGAGACTTCAGCGCAAACGCCATGCGGTCATCGTCGTGGCTGAAGGCGCGGGAGAAAACCTGATGCCGGAATCATCGCTGGGCTCGGACGCGTCCGGGAATAAAATGCGCCTCGATATCGGCATTTTCCTGAAAGACAAAATTCAGGCCTATTTCAAACGCGAAAAAATGCCGGTCAATTTGAAGTACATTGATCCCAGCTATATCATTCGCAGTGTGCCGGCCAATACGGTGGACGCGTTGCTGTGCGACCAGCTGGCCCGCCGCGCCGTGGATGCCGGCATGTCCGGAAAAACCCAGGTGCTGATCGGCATGTGGGATGGTGCCTTCATTCACCTGCCCATTCCGCTGGCTGTTGGCGCGAAGAAAAAAGTGGACCCGGAAGGCGAAGAGTGGATTGCCGTCTATGAGGCAACGGGGCAGCCATTGCGCTTCATTAACCCGCCGGCTGAAAAAGTCCCCTGAGCGACGACTTGACGCTTACAGCATTTGCTCCTCCGGCGGAGCCGATGCGGCTAATCCCCTTCCAGCGCTTCCACGGCGTAATGGCCGGACGGTGCATCCGTCCAGCGGACCCGAACGCCGCCCTGCAAATCCGTGCGCCATAGCCGAACGCCGCGCTGTTGCAACCGTCCGAGCGTTTCATGGTGCGGGTCGCCGAAAACATTATACGGCCCCACGCTCAACAGAGCCCATTCAGGATCAACGCGGGACAGGAAAGACGATGAGCAGGTCCCTGCGGCCCCATGCGCCCCCACGGCCAGCACGGGCGCGGACGGGGCGTTTTCGCCTCGCGCCAATGTGCGTTCCACATGCTGCCGGGTGCCATTCATGAACAAAACCCCTGCACCATCCCGGGCCACACGAAACACCAGTGAGGCATCCTGGGCAGCTGTATATGGGCCGTTGGTCTCCGGCCAGAACACATCCCATTCCGCCCCCCGCGCGAACCCGTGATCGCCGGACACCGGATGCCGAATCACCGTCCCTTTTTCGCGCGCCAGGCTGATCAGCGCTTCGTAACGCACGGCATCCGGTTTCAGACGCAGCGTTTCGGAAAAAGAAGCCGGATTCACGCACCAGAGTTCTCGGACGGGTATGGTTTTCAGCACCTGTTCCGCTCCGGCGAGTACGTCCTCTCCGGGATAAGTGAGCACCAAAACACGAAGACGATCCACGCCGCAACGACGCAGATGACGAATCAGAAACCACGCATTCTTCCCGGCGCCCGTATCCACCAGCAAGTCATGCGTTTCCCCCGGAAGATTCACCAGCGCGGCATTGCCCTGCCCGGCATCCATCATGTCCACCGTCATGGAATCATCATGCACCCAAAACCACAGATACCCGGAAAGCGACAGTGCAGCAACCAGCGCCAGGATACGCCTCAACCGCGGCGTTCCGAAAAACAGAATGGCCAGGCCGGCATACCATCCCATCACCGTCCATGGCGGAGGCGACTGCACAAACCAATGCCCGCCCGGCGCTTCCTGCATCCGCTGCACAAACCAAAGTAAAAGATCGATGAACCATTGATTGGCGTAGTTGCACAACTCCGCCAGGGGTGGAAACACGGCGCCAAAAACCAGCGAAAGACAACCGGTAAACATCACCAGGGTTGTTCCCGGAACAACGACCATGTTGCCCGGCAGCGAAATCGGCGAAATCAGGTTGAAATAATACACGGTCACCGGCGCCGAAACCAACCAGGCTGCCGCCGATACACAAAACAGATCCCCCAGGTTTCGTATACCGCGCCGAACCAGCTGACGCATCCGCGATTCCGGTTGCAGCATCCACGGATCCGGCTGAATCCAATCGTGCCAGCGGCGGGAAAATAACGGGTAGATCAGCACAAGTCCTGCCACCACAATAAAGCTCAGTACGAATCCCGGGTCCACCAGCTGCGAGGCATCCGCCGCCAGAATGACCAGGGCGGCCAGCGCCAATCCGCTCAAACTGTCCGGCCTTCGCCCCAATACCGGCGCCCCCCAGAAAATCAGCGCCATGATGCAGGCGCGGACCGCGCTGGCCCGACCGCCGGTTCCCAGCGTATAGAGAATCAGCGCGGGCAACAGCAAATAAAACCAGCGTTCGCGCGATATCCCGAAAATAATCAGCAGCCCGTTCAGCATCACCGCCATAATGCACACATGCAGCCCCGAAATGGCGAACACATGGAGGGTTCCCGTGGTGGCGAACATATTCCGCAATTCATCAGAGAGATCACTGCGGTAACCCAGCAGGAGCGCGTTGACCAGCAGCGCGGCGGTTGATTGCTCCCCAATGCCGCGGCTTAAGATTTCCGCACAGGCCCGGCGGGCGGTAAAGCAAAGCGCGGGAATGCTCCACGGCGGGCGACCGGTGATTTTTCGGATCTGATTGGTTTCTGCATAAAAGGAAAAACGGTCCGGCGCACCGGCGCGCGATGACCGGATCATCAATCCTTCCATCATCCAGCGCTCGCCATATTCAAAGACTCCCGTCGATACATCACGGACGTATACACGAACCGTCCCTTCCGCCGTATGCCACTGGGTGCCCTGCTGTATGCCCCGCAATCGAATCGGCAACTCACACCGCCCCGTACCGCCACCACCCGTCATCGCGGTATAAACCGGATCATCATCAACCCATCCCTCCAGGCTGATATGGCAGCGGGGCGCCGTGATTTGGTGACCCATGTAGTTCGGTGCAATATCCACATGGGCCAGCATCCCATACAGCATTCCGAGCAGACACAACCCAACACACAGCACCCCCTGCGACCAGGTTCGTTTTGGGAAACAAAGGGGGATCAGCAGCGCCAGTGCGGCAAAACCGGACACCGGACCCCACGCCGGCGAACGCTGCAAACCGAAAAAAACACCCGTGATGAAAAAAAGACTGATGCCCATCAGCGGGCGCCTTCTTTCCTGATCGGCGGGACGCCCCGGGGTCTCGGTCAACGCCTCCATCGTGCATTATCCCGTTTATGATCTCAACGCGGTAAGCAGTGCGCCGGCCGCGGCAAAATTCAGCGGATAATGGGGGCCGACCGGTTTGGCCTGTTCAAGCGCCAACACCACATATTCCTTGGCCATTTCCACCGCATCGCAGAGCAGCCGGCGTTGAGCGAGAAAAGCCGTCAGTGCCGCCGAAAAGGCACAACCGGCGCCATGCGTTTGCTTCGCCTGAATGCGGCGGGAGTTATAAATATACTCTTCCCCCTCATCGTACAGAATATCCACCACCTCGTCGCCGGATAGATGCCCACCCTTGACCACGCAGGCCACATCATAGCGGTCCCCGATGTCGCAGGCGGCGCGGCGGGCGTCGTCCAAATTGGATATGGCATGGCCCCACAACCGCTCGGCTTCCGGAATATTCGGGGTCACCACACGGGCCAGCGGAAGCAGTTCATCACAAATCGCCTTCATCGTTTCATCCATCTGCAGAGAGGCGCCAGAGGCGGAAACCATGACGGGATCGACCACTAAAACCGCAATCCCTTCGTGGATATCCTCGTCCGCCACCACCTGGACGATCTCGGGCGAATAAAGCATGCCGGTTTTCATGGCGAAAACAGGGAAACTGTCACACACCGCCTCGATCTGTTTGGCCACAAAGGAGGCGTCTACAGGCAATATCCCGAGGACGGCATCCGGATTCTGCGCCGTTAAGCAGGTCACTACAGAGGTTCCAAACAAACCCAGTGAGCTGAATGTTTTCAGATCAGCCTGGATTCCCGCGCCGCCACCCGAATCCGAACCGGCAATAGTTAGAACAGTTCTCCGGGATCCGACGGCCTCGTTAATGTCTTCTGTTTTCATGCGCTCAGGATACCGTCCGGAAGGCGCCAAGGCAAGCGAATAGATGGGTGCCCTCTCCACGGAAACTGCCCGAAAGCGGGCTAAAGCGCTTGACTTGACTGCGGATTTTCTTTGTCATGGTCGCTCATGCAACCACGGAGTTTTTTATGTTGAAAAAGGGATTGCTGATTCTTTGGCTGGCCGGCCTTTCATTTCTATACACAGAAGCGGCCGAACCACTGATTCTCACCCCCCGCGTATTCGATATGCCCGGACGGGAACAACCCACCGCCTGGCTGCTTTACCAAAACCCCGCCGCCACGAACGTTTTTGTTGCCGGCTCCTGGAATAAATGGTCCGTGCAGCACCCCATGCAGCGCAAAGAAAACAGGTGGGCTTTTGATGCCCGCACCCTGGCCGTTCCGTTCGGCCGCTACGAGTACAAATTCATCGTCAATGGACAGTGGGAAACCGGCGCAAACCGCGTTCTCTATGCAAATATGGAATCGGAATTGGAAACGCCCTCTCCCCTCATCGCCCAAAGCCTCGTCACCGGGACCAATCAAATTCAGGTCTTTTTCAGCAAACCGGTGACGCCGACGGCGCCGCTGAATGTTTACGTCTCTCCCGAAATGGCCGTAGCCGGCTGGAAACTGCTTACGGCCGGTGACCAGGGCTATCCGGAAGGCTACACCGTACTCCACGGAACCATCACCTTCCGCATGGCTGAAAAAACGTATGGACTGAAACTGACCCCGGCAGACACGGTCACCGTGGCAGGTAATTTCAATGGCTGGAACAGTCAGGCCGGACCGCAATGGACGCTTCGGGATGCCGACCGCGACGGCGTACGGGAGCTTTCCGTTCCCTTTCAGGCCCTGCGCACCCCGCCCGGAGAAAAGCAGCTTCTCTTTAAGTTTGTTGTAAACGGAAAACAATGGCTGTTTCCTCCCCGCAACGCACTCAATTACACGCCGGACGGCGCCAAAAATGCCAATCTCCGCCTCGACCCTTCGCTGAGTGGCTCTGCATCCATTGTGATCAATACGCTGGAGCCGCTGGATCCCGCCCGCAATTACGTGGTCACCATCCACGGCCTGGGTGAGCGGCCGATTCATCACATGACGACTCCCTCCTGCCTACTGAATGCCCCCCCCTCCGAAAAAGAGCTGGGCGTGATACTTCAAAAATCGGAAAACGCCACCACCTACCGCCTCTTTGCGCCGCGGGCCTCGGATGTCTGGCTATGCCTGTTTGATACCCCGGCCTACCAGGTGTTCAAACCATCCTTTTCACGCCACACCCCTAAAGAGCGCTACCGCATGTGGAAAGATCCTTCCGACGGCGTATGGGAAATTTCACTGGTCGGGCTTGATAAGGGTGCCTATTACTCATTCAACGTCGACGGCCCTTCCGGGGAAGGCGAAGGGTTTTCCTTCTCGGAGCAGATCGGCGACCCATATGCCCGTGCCGCCGCCCATGCGGAAAACAATGCCATCGTCATTGATCCTGACGAAACCAACGAGTGGTTCACCGGATGGACCGACCAGAATCACAAAACCATTCCCCGCCAGGATGCGGTCATTTATGAGACCCACGTCCGCCATCTGACGATTCATCCTTCCTCCGGCGTGCCTGTCGGACTGCGCGGAAAATACGACGGCATCACCGTATCCGAAACCACAGACACCGGCCTGAATCATATGCGCCGCATGGGGATCAACACCATCGAGCTGCTTCCCCTGAACGAGTTCAACAACGACACCGGCGGACACAACTGGGGATATACCACCGTCTTCTATTTCGCCCCGGAGGCCAGTTACGCCCATTACCCGCTTCAGGGATCCCAGTACTTTGAATACAAAACGCTCGTCAATCAGCTGCACAACAAAGGCTTCGGCGTCATCATGGATGTGGTCTACAACCACGTCGGCTGGCCCAACATTTTCTCGCTCATTGATCGAAAATATTTCTTCCGGCTGAATGACGATTTCACGTTCAGCAATTTCAGCGGATGCGGCAACGACGTGCGCACCGAAGCACCCATGATGCGCCGGCTCATCGTGGATAACATTCTCTACTGGATGAAAGAATTTCACATCGACGGCTTTCGCTTCGACCTCGCCGAACTGATTGACATGGATACCATGCACGCCATCGAAAAGGCCGCGCGCGCCATCAATCCCGATGTCCTGCTCATATCCGAACCCTGGAGCCTTCGCGGCGAAAACAAACACGAACTGACCGGCACCGGATGGGCGGCCTGGAATAACGAATTCCGTTATGCGGCCAAAGATTTCATCAAGGGAAAACACAACCGCGAATGGCTCAAGAACTGCATTTTCGGCTCCATGAATTCCTGGGCCGCATCCCCCCTTCAGTCCATCAATTATCTCGAAAGCCACGATGACATGACCCTGGCCGACGAACTGTGCAGCCACCCGGACCGCAACGGCAAATTGCTGATCAAAGAAGATGCGGACGCCAATCGCCTCGGTGCCGCCGTTCTATTCACATCACTCGGCATTCCCATGATTGCCGAAGGTCAGGAGTTCATCCGCCACAAAGAAGGACTCCGCAACACCTATGATGCCGGCGACCGCATTAACGCCATCGACTGGGAATTGCGAAAACGCCCACTGGCCTCGCAAACGATGGAGTACTATCGGGGCCTTATCCAACTGCGCACAAGCCCGGAAGGCGCTTCGCTTCGCCTCACGGAACGCCCCCCCAAAGATTATTACCGATGGATAGAACCCTCGGATCCCCGCGCACTCGGCTACATCATCAATGCCGATGGCCGCATGCCCGGACGCCGTTTTATTGTGCTGCTCAACGCTTCGTACGATCCCTCCGCCATACAAGTCCCCTTCCCGTCCGGACGCTGGCGAATGATTGGCAACGGCAAACAAATCGACATGCAGGGCTTTAGAAAAGCCACCGATGTCCAGGGGCCGAAAAATGCTGCACTGAACGTACCCGGCCTGACCGCCGTGATCTTCATGGATGAACCCTGACCGCACGCACGCTCGCAGCGCAGGCGGTACGTGAAGAAGGGTTTCCAACGGCTGGAAAATCGGGTGGAAAATCACGGGTGCCGACGACAAAATGCCAAAGACGGCTCGCGGGGACGCTCGCCCTCCAACTTGAATACTGAAAACGCTCGAAGTGGAGGGCGAGCGTCCCTGCGAGCCGGAGTTTTCAAAAAGTATGGTCTCGGTGGAATCAATCATTGGAAAAGGTTTCATCGCCTCCCTCGCCGACGCCAGGCCCACACAGAAATAAACCCCAGCAGGGTTAGTCCGATGGTGGCGGGTTCGGGGACGGCAGTCAGGTATGCCACGCGGAATCCACGGCCATCAGAATCAACATCCGGATCACGCGCCAAATTGGAAAGAGCGCGAAGATAGTCTTCGTCATCGGAATAACATCCTCCACGCACAATGCGGAATTCGCCCCCGCCATAGGATAGCGTTTCGGTCCATTCTTCCACGTTGCCGCCCAAATCATAAACGCCATACGGACTTTGTCCCGTGGTTTCTCCAGCGGAGGTATAAACTACACCGACGCCATGCCAATAGGGATCATTACCAAAATTCATTTCGCGCGAGGTGGTTTCATCCGTGGGTTCGGCGGGGACCTCACTGCTGCTGTTGGGATAATCATAGTAGGTTTCCGTGTCGGGATCGTAATAAGCGGCTTTGTACCATTCATCGTCGGTGGGAATCACCCAGTGCGCGCCTTCTTC
>CAZISY010000015.1:0-54013 GCA_964542025.1 uncultured Verrucomicrobiota bacterium | reverse complement strand
CCCTACACCGCCCCGGCGGGAAGTTTCGCGCCTAACGACTATGGGCTTTGCGAAATGGTGGGCAATGTGTCGGAATGGTGCTGGGACTGGTATGCCCCGGGGGCCCACACCTCGTCCCCGCCCGAAACGGGCACGGTTCGCGTGGTCCGTGGCGGCTCGTGGGATGATTTTGCCTACTACGCCCGGGCGGCTACACGGGCGAGTGCCGCGCCGGAGGAGGCCCATGAAACACGGGGCTTTCGTCCCGTGCGCACCGCAGTGATGGGCGGCGAATACCTGGTCATTGACCTATCCGGCGGTCCGGCGGCGTCGAGTTATCCAGTGGCCTATCTCTCAGCCGTGCCCGAAGGCGGCTGGACGGAGGAATACAAGACCAGCAAGCTGGTCATGCGCCGCATCCCGGCGGGGACCTTCACGATGGGCAGCCCGACGGACGAGGTGGGGAGACTGCCAGAAGGAGAAGCGCAGCGCGATGTCACGCTGACGAAGGATTTCTACATCGGGGTGTTCGAGGTAACGCAGCAGCAGTGGGAACTGGTGATGGGGAACCGTCCGAGCTATTTCACTAACGCGACCTATTATGCCTCGCGCCCGGTGGAGCAGGTGAGTTATTACGATATTCGGGAGAATCCGGCGAATTCTTCGATCAGCCCGAATTGGCCACAGACCAATGCGGTTCATGCGGATTCGTTCATGGGCAAATTGCGGGCGAAAACGGCACTCGGCACACTGGACCTTCCGACTGATGCGCAGTGGGAATACGCCTGCCGGGCACGGACGACCACGGCGCTGAACAGCGGAAAGAATCTGACGGACACCGATTCCTGCACGAACTTGTCTGAGGTCGGGCGGTATTGGTACAATGGCGGTTCATCATACAGCCAGGGAGGGACCCCCTCGGGTGGAACTGCGACGGTGGGTTCGTACCTGCCGAATTACTGGGGTTTATACGATATGCACGGGAACGTGTGGGAATGGTGTTTGGATTGGTACGATGCGGAGCCCACTGCGTTGGAGGATCCCGTCGGTGCGGCTTCGGGGTCGTTCCGCGTGACGCGGGGCGGGGGCTGGTTCGGCAGCGCCAGGTACTGTCGCTCCGCCAATCGCGGCAGCCACGGCCCGTACTATCGGTTCAGCGACTTCGGCTTCCGCCTGTCCAGGACGCTGCCATGATGCGGGAAACGCGGAATGAGGAACGCTATGGCGTGCGGCGGTAAAGGTAATCCCGCGACGTCGCTTTGCTGGAAGAATTCCAATTGGAAAAGCTGTTTCAGTGAAGCAGCAGGAAGATGGCGGCGGCGGTTACGGCGAGGGTGGTGAGCAGGAGTACGACGGCCATGATCATCAGGCGGTGCTGGGAGCGGATGAGCATGGTGCGGACGAGGTCTTCGGCGTCTTCGGTGCGCTGGGCGAGTTCGGTGATGATGGTGGCGGTTTGGCGGTTGGTGGCGTCCATGGTGCTGAGGGTGTCGTTGAAGTGGTTGAGGCTGGAGGCCATGTCTTTTCCGTATTGCAGGGAGACTTCGGATTGTTTCTGCATGAGTTCGAGGATGCGGGTTTGCTGAATGGCGTTGGCGCCCATGTTTTTGAGTCCTTCGACGGCGTCGGGGATGTGGTCGAAGAGGATTTTCTGGTTGCCGGTTTGCTGTTCGAGGTGCAGGCGGATGGCGCGCATGAGGGTGATCATTTCGGCGTAGCCTTCCTGGAGGGCGGCGATTTGACGTTCGCGTCGGGAAGGGGTGCGCCAGAAGAAGAGCCAGTTGCGGCGTCCGGCGGTATGGGCGTGTGCGCTTTCTTCGCGGATGATTTCCACGCAGTCTACGGGTTCGGCGTGCGGTTCGGCGGCGCGGGATGCGGGGGCGGAGGGCGAATGGTCGGTCATAAGCGTGAACTCCTGTTGAGCAGTGCGAGGTCGGCCAGGACGAGCGCGGCCATGCTTTCCACGATGGGTACGGCGCGCGGGAGTACGCAGGGATCGTGACGACCTTTGCCTTCGATGGTGGCGGGGCTTCCCTGGAAGTCGACGCTCTGCTGGGGTTGCCCGATGGTGGCGGTGGGTTTGAAGGCGACGCGGAAGAAGATGGGTTCGCCGTTGGTGATGCCGCCCTGCAGGCCTCCGCTGCGGTTGGAGGCGGGGATGATGCCGCCGTCGGGGCGCGCGAGAAAGACGTCGTTGTGTTCGGAGCCTTTCAGACGGGTGCCGGCGAAACCGGTTCCGTATTCAAAGCCTTTGGCGGCGGGGATGGAGAGCATGGCCTGCGCAAGAAGGGCGCTGGCTTTTCCGAAGACGGGTTCGCCAAGGCCGATGGGTACGTTGCGGCACACGCAGGTGATGATGCCGCCGATGGAGTCGCGCGCGTCTTTGAGTGAAAGGATGAGCGACTCCATTTCGCGGGCGATTTCGGGATGGGGGCATCGCACGGCCTGGGCATCGACTTCGGCGCGGGTCGCGGTGTTTTGGAGCGTGTCGGGCGCGGTAATGGGGCCGATGGCGCTGACCCAGGCGACAATTTCCACGCCGTGAAGCCGGCTGAGAAGGTGTTCCGCCACGGCGCCGGCCGCGACGCGTGCGGCGGTTTCGCGGGCACTGGCGCGGCCTCCGCCGCTGCTTGCGCGAATGCCGTATTTGGATTGATAGGTGAAATCGGCGTGGGAGGGACGGGGGGCGTCCAGAAATTCTTTGTAGTCGCCGGGGCGCTGATCGGTGTTGTGAATGACGAGTGAGAGCGGGGTACCCAGGGTCAGGCCGGCGGAAACACCGGAAAGAATCTGCACCTGATCGGCCTCGCGGCGGGGGGTGGTGAGGGGGCTTTGTCCGGGGCGGCGGCGGTCGAGTTGGGGCTGGATGTCGGCTTCGGAGAGGGGAAGTCCGGCGGGGCATCCGTCAATAACGGCGCCGAGCGCGGGGGCGTGTGATTCCCCGAAGGTGGTGACGCGAAAGCAGGTTCCAAAGCTGTTTGACATGGGCTGAATCCTCAATCTGATGTGGGGCGAGATGTAACAGGATTCGGGGCGACTTGCAAGAGCCGGCGCGTCCTTTTGAGCAGCGATTCATATACAAGGGCGGGGCGCAGCGGTATAGTAACGGGCAATTGAGAACCTGGAGGATCACATGAAGAAGGATTTGCTGATTACGGGCGGCACGGTGATAACGCTGGACCCCAAGGGACGGATTATTCCGGACGGTGCGGTGTTGATACGGGATGGCGTGATTGAGGCGGTGGGTAAGGCAGACGTTGTGGCGCGTAAGGCGTCCGGAGCGCGGGTGATTCGAGCGGATGGGCGGGTGATCATGCCTGGATTGATCAATGCGCACATGCACCTGTATTCCACGTTTGCGCGCGGCATTTCCCCAAAACAACCGCCGGCCACCAATTTTGTGGAGGTGCTTGAGCGGCTTTGGTTCCCGCTGGATATGGCCCTGACGAAACCCGACATGCGTTTCAGCGCGCTGGCGCCGTATATCGATTGTATTCGCAATGGGGTGACGACGATTATTGATCATCATGAAAGCCAGGGTGTTCAAAAGGGAGTGCTGGACGTATTGGAGGCGGCGGCGCGTGAAACGGGTATTCGGTCGGTATTTTGTCTGGGCACTTCGGATCGGTATGGGCGGGGCGTGGAAGGCATTGAGGAAAATATCCGGTTTGTAAAAAAGATTCAGGCGGCCCAGGCGTCCGGCGATGATTTGGTGGCTGCGATGTTCGGGCTGCATGCGCTGTTCACGGTGAATCCGGACACGCTGAAACAATCAGCGGAGGCGGCTCGCGAATTGGGCGTCGGCTTTCATGTGCATGTGGCGGAAGCGCGGTCGGATCAGGAATTTAATGTGAAGCGGTACAAGAAGACGCCGGTGGAACGGCTTGAGGAGGCCGGAGCGCTGGGTAGGCAGACCATCGCGGTGCATGGGGTGCATATCAGTAAATCGGACATGAAAAAACTGGCGGCCACGGGGACGGCGCTGGTGCATAATCCGCAGTCGAATATGAATAATGCGGTGGGGGTTGCGCGGGTGGACGAGATGCTGAAGGCGGGAATTTTAGTGGGATTGGGCAGCGACGGGATGACCAGTAATATGCGCGATGAAGTGCGTGTGGCGGTGATTGGTCAGCGCCTGCGGCAGAACGATCCGTGCGCTTTTTTTGTGGAGGCCTGCCAATTGCTGCTGAGCAACAATCGGCAGATTGCCGGGCGGTATTTCCACCGGCCGATCGGGGTGCTGGAGCCGGGCGCCTGCGGGGATGCCATTGTGTTGGATTATGATCCGCCGACGCCGATGAATGAACAGACGTTTTTGGGGCATTTTATGTTCGGCCTGTGCGGTGCGACGGTGGAAACGACCGTGGCGCAGGGTCGGGTGCTGATGGAAGACCGCGAGCTGAAAGGGCTGAACGAAGCCGCGCTGATGCAGGAGTCCCGGCGGTTGGCCGCGAAATTCTGGAAACGTTTTTGATGGACCGGGTGACACCATTTCAGCAACGCGTATATGACTGCCTGCGGCAGGTTCCGCGGGGGCGTGTGATCACGTATCGTGAACTGGCGCGCGCCGTCGGGTGCCGTTCCGCGCAGGCCGTGGGGCAGGCGTTGAAAAAGAATCCGTTCGCACCGGAAGTGCCTTGCCATCGGGTGATTAAATCTGATTTAAGTGTGGGCGGTTTTTGCGGAGAGACAGATGGGGGAGCTGTTTGCCGCAAGTTGGCCCTGCTGGAGGCTGAGGGTGTTGTGTGGTGTGACGGGCGGTTGCGTGATGCGTCCGCGCTGTACCGATTCAGGTAAAAAAAGAACAGGATGGCGGATGAAACATCGTTTTTTAGTGGTGGATGACGATGCCGTGGTGATCCGTGTGGCGACGGAGCTGTTAACGCATCATTTCGATTGCGAGGTAGATGCGTTCAGCGATCCGGAAATCGCTTTGCAGAAATTTCAAAAAGACCGGGAATCCTACAGTTTGGTGTTGTGTGATCTGAATATGCCGAAAATGGATGGCGTGCAATTAAGCCGCTGCATTAAGCAGGAACGGGAAAATCTGCCGATCATCATGTTGACGGCGTTTTCTTCTGAAAAGGCGTATGAGGAAGCCAGCGGGATTGGTGTGAACGAGTTCGTTCAAAAGCCGTTCAAGCCGCAGGTTTTTGTTGAACTCATACAGAAATGGCTGGATACGCAGGATAAGCGCATCGGGCGCCTGAAGGGGTTCGAAAATCAATTCTGGGAACAGGTGGATGTGATTTTGAACGGGCGTATTCCGGCGGGATATTCCTCCCTGGATTTCATTGTGCGCGTTTTGCAGAAGAACAATTATGAAAAAGAAAGCGTGGCCAAGATGGAAAAGATGGTTCCGCTGCTGAAAACGGAAATTGCTTTTCTGGAGGCGCGCGATAATTACCTGTATTTAAAAACGCTCCAGGATCAGCGTGTGGATCGGATTAAAATGATCCGCCGCAGTGTTCAGGGAGGAGCGAAACAGAGTTAAAGTGGTCGGGGCGACACGATTCGAACGTGCGACGTCCAGCTCCCAAAGCTGGCGCTCTACCAGGCTGAGCTACGCCCCGGACAGCCTTTGCTTGAAACGCGCCCGTATATGGCGGATCAGGGATGGAAAGTCAACCCTTCTTCTGAATGTCGGGTGATGAGGAGACGGACTTCGTGCCGGTTATGCGTCTGATGCCGCTGGGCGGGCGTCAGCATGGGAAAGGTAAGTGGATTCATGCAGGAGTTGGTGCGGGAATGGTTGAAGAAAATCGGCGAGGATCCCACCCGCGAGGGGCTGACGGATACGCCGGAACGGGTGACTGAGGCGTGGAAATATCTGACGCGGGGGTATACGCAGGATGTGGACGCCGTGCTGAATGATGCGATTTTTCATGTGGAAGAAAACCACATGATCATCGTGAAGGACATCGAAATTTACAGTGTGTGCGAGCATCACATGCTCCCGTTTTTCGGGAAGTGTCACATTGGCTATATTCCGAACGGGCGGGTGCTGGGGGTGAGCAAGTTGGCGCGCCTCGCCGATATGTTCGCCCGGAGGCTGCAAATTCAGGAGCGGCTGACCAACCAGATTGCCGATGTGATCATGAATAAGCTGGAGCCGGTCGGTGTCGGCGTCGTCATTGAGGCCAAGCATTTGTGCATGATGATGCGCGGCGTGGAAAAACAAAATTCCTGTATGATTACGTCGGCGATGCTTGGAAATTTCAGGCGTTCGGCGGCCACCCGTAATGAATTTCTGGAACACCTGCGGGTGCGTCATACGATCTAAAGATTATTCCTTGCCAGCAAAACGCTTCGTCGGTAAGGTGAATCTCAGTGCAGACATGGTGAACAGGCACATGGAGGCTGTGAGGCGTCATGTTGATACGAGCGGAAACCGCGAGCGGTGTGATCAGTCAGGTACTGTCGCTGCCTTATCGGGAAGGGGATATCCTTTTTATCGCCATAGGGGAACAATGCTGGGTGGAAGCCCCGCAGTTGGTGGAAGCGCTTCGTAAAACGGGGCGGCGTTTCTTCGGCGGAGTGTTTCCTGGCGTTATCTGGGGCGGGCGGAAATATGAAAATGGGTGCGTGGCGACCTGCCTGCCGGAAGCCGGAACGCCAATCATCATCCCTTCCATCAGTTCAGGCACCTATAATTTGCCGGAACTGGTCGGCGCGCAGGATTTGTCCCTGATCAAAACCGCGATGATTCTGGTGGATGGCCTTTCCCCCAACATTTCCATGCTGTTGAGCCGTCTTCAACGCGCGTTTGGTCCGGAGGTTCGTTTCATTGGCGGAGGCGCGGGGTCCATCTCGCTCCGGCGTTTCCCTGTGGTTTTTACCCAGGACGGAGTTTTTCAGGATGCAGCGGTGGTTGTACCGCTGGCCGTCGAATGTTCGCTGGGCATTCGGCACGGCTGGAAGCGGTTGGCCGGTCCCTTTGTGGCCAATAAAACGCAGGGGAATGTCATACAGGAGCTGAATTTCAAAGAGGCTTTTCCGTTTTATCGGCAGATCGTGGAGCGGGATTCCGGGGAATGTCTGACGGCTGATCGTTTTTATCAATTGGCCATGCGCTATCCGCTGGGCATTCATGTGGAGGATCAGGAAGATATTGTGCGCGATCCCCTGATGCTGAACGGGGATGGCTATCCGGTGTGCTGCGGGGATATTCCCGAAAATACCGTAATCAGTATTTTGAAGGGAGATTCCATGGATTTGATCCATGCGGCGGAACATGCTGCGGATGACTGTTTGAGTCGGGCGGCAGGGCGATCCGTAACACATGCGTTGATCTTTGATTGCATTTCCCGTGTACATTTTCTGGGAGATTATTTTGAACGGGAAGTGGATGTGATTAACAGTCGGCTGGCGTTGGCAGTGGGGCGGCCGGAACCGATGGGCGTTTTGACGCTGGGCGAGGTGGCTTCCTACGATCAGGCGGAGCCGCGGCTCTTCAATAAAACCACCGTGCTCTCTGTTTTGTTGAAATCCTGATCGGAAGGACCTGGCGTCACTATGGAGCACTTCGATGTGGCGGTGATTGGTTCCGGTGGCGGGCTCAAGCCGGCTTTGCCAGCTGCGGGCATGGGATTGAAAACGGCGCTGATTGACCCCGGTCCGCTCGGTGGGACCTGCCTGAATCGGGGCTGCATTCCCTCCAAAATATTGATCCATCCGGCGGATGTGCTGATGCGTTTTCGGGAGGCCGGACGGCTGAACATCCGTGCGGCGGAGCCGATTATTGATTTTGGCGCCCTCATGCAACGGATGCAAACGGATGTGCGGCTCATGGTCGATCAGCTGGAACAGCGCATCGGTTCCGCTCAAAATCTGACGTGGTTTCGGCAGAACGCCCGCTTCATCGAACCCCGGGTGCTGGAGCTGGATGGATCCGGGTGCATAACCGCTGATCGTATTTTTATTGCAACGGGGTCAATACCTGCAATCCCGCCGATTCCCGGTCTCGCCCAGACACCGTATATGACGAGTACCGATGCACTTTCCTTAAAGACGCTACCGAAAAAACTGTTGATTCTGGGCGCCGGATATATCGCCTGCGAACTGGGGCATGCGTTTTCCGCGTTTGGAACAGAGGTCCATTACCTGGTTCGCAGCCGTTTTTTGCGCCCTGAGGATAACGAGGTGCAGCGCCTGTTTCAGGAGTCTTTTTCCCGCCGCCACAAGGTTCATCACGGAGTGCCGGTTTCCGTGAGGTATAGCGGGGGTCAATTCCGCGTGTTGCTCGGCAAAGCGGACGGAACCACAGAAGAGTTGACCGCTGATGCGCTGCTTGCGGCATCGGGCGTCACGCCGAACACTGCGGCGCTGAACCTGAGCGCGGCCGGGATTGGCACCGATGATCGGGGCTTTATTCAGGTGGATGACTGCCTGCGGACTTCGGCGAAGGGGGTGTACGCGTTGGGCGACTGCGTTGGGCGTTATTTGTTTCGCCATTCTGTGAACCGCGAAGGGGAGTATCTCGTGAGGACCGTGTTGCACGGTGAAAAACAGGTCCCGATGGACTATGGGCCCATGCCGCACGGTGTGTTCACGGTGCCGGAAATTGCGGCGGCCGGCGATACGGAGGAAATGCTGCAGTCGCGGCAGATTCCGTATGTGGCGGGACGGGCTTTTTATCGCGACAGCAATGCCGGGCTGGCGCGGCAGACGAGTGAAGGGTTTGTAAAAATTCTGGTACACCGGATAACGGCGAAAATTCTCGGGGTTCATATCATCGGGGAAGATGCCTGTACCCTGATTCAGGGTGTTTTGCCGCTGATGTATCAGGATGGGGTGCTGCAACAGCTTTTGCAGACCGTGTATATCCACCCGGCACTGCCGGAATTGATCCGGGATGCCGCCCGCGATGCATCCGAACAATTGGTGCGCACCACACCATGATGCCGTAAACGACCCGATGGGTCTGCGCGGCGGTCATTCCGGTATTCTGAAAATAAAAGGGAAGGTGCTTTTCAAGGGGTAAGACATAGTGTATAGGATGCGGTGTCATTCGTGATACTGGTTTTGGGCTAAGGAGGTCATCAGCATGAATCGTTGTTCGGTCAAGGCGTTACACATCGTGGGTTTAATTGTGTTTTTGGCGTCGGCGGCGTGGTCTCGGGCTTTCTATGAAGCCGTGCCGATACAGCTCTCTCTCTGGTCGCCGGTTCAGCTGTTTTCCGTGGATCGCGATGTGGTGGGGCTCCGGTTGGATTTCATTTACGGTGCCAATGAGAATGTCAGTGGATTGGATATTGGTCTTTGGAATGAGACGATCGGTTCGCAGCATGGGGTGCAGTTGGGTGGCGTGAACGTGGTCGGCAGCGAATGCGTCGGGTTGCAGTATGGGGTGGTCAACCTTGTGAATGAATCAATGAAGGGGTGGCAGGGCGGCATCTTCAACATGGTAAACGCTGACGTGCATGGTTTGCAAACCGGCCCCATGAATATGGGTCTGACCGGGGTTCGCGGCGTACAAATCGGCGCCGTGAATTATGCGCGGGACATGAGCGGCCTTCAGATCGGTCTCTTTAATGCCGTTCAGGTGATGTACGGCGTTCAAATCGGCTTGATCAATATCATTTCGGATAAGGAAATATTGCCGGTTCTTCCGGTGATTAACGCGGCCTTCTGATCATGACCGATTCATCCAGCCGAGAGCCGACGCGTGTGCCCGCCGAGCGTCTGGAAAAATACTCTTCCGCCGTTACGCTTTCGGATATGGAGATATTCATCTTCCCGGAGCTGATGTACAGCCTGGTGCTGGCGAATATTATGTCGCCGCGCATATGGACCTGGCGGGATCATTCCTGGTTTAAAAAACTGGACAAGCTGTCGACGTACCGAAAAATCCTGCGCCTGAAGCAATTCATCATTGATCAGTACGATTTCAATTTGGATTTGGAAACCTGGGGCCTGACCACCCAGGAGCAGGAAATGACCCGCTTTCGGGGGCACATCGATGAAGCGACCCTTCGCCAAAGCAACGCGCTTTTCGGCTATGAGGGGGATAAGTATTACTTCGACATCGATATCCGCCGTCACTTCGGACTGGATAAATATACCTCCAATGTCATTCCGTACTGGAAGACTGAAACCGTGGAAGCCATGGATGCCTTTCGTTACAAGGCGGGCTATGCGCATGGCGCCGGAGAATGCGTTTCGCTGGCGGCCCTCTATGCGGCGGCCCTTTACATTGTCTGCGGAATTCCGCTCGAAGATATTTTTCTGATGGCCACGCCGCTTCACTCACAGAACTTCATTGATGTGAAGGACGGGGTGCTTACCAATAACCGGCGCATCGTGACCAAAGCCATGTGGTTCAATGGCACGGAACTGACCGATAAGGCCCAGCGCGCATTGCGGCACGAACGGGTGACCGTGGTGGCGCACTGTTCGGGCTATGTGCATACGATGTATCCCGACGCCACGATGAACCCCGCCGAGTATCAGCGCTTCGTCCAAAAAATTGAAGCGTTTACCACCGCAGAGATTGATCGGGAAATTGTGGTCAATTTCCTGCGTAACAACAGCGTCTTGCAAAAGTGTTTTCAGCTTTCCCAGCCCTGCCACGGGCATATGCGTTATCTGCCGCTGGAAGTGGCGTTTCACTATGAACATTCCAGCACGTTTCTGGTCAATGCAGACACCCGTGATCGTTTGCTGGACGAAATTGATGAGTATCAATGGAGCTGCGAACCGTTTGAAGGGCGCGTCCTGCTGACCAAACTGGAGGAATTTTTCGCAGGTCGGCGCATTGCGCTGGATGACCGGGCCGGGCATGAAAACCTCCTCAAAGAATTCAACTGCCGCAATGAAAATGCCCCGATCATTCTGGAAAAACTGCTCGCCTTTGTGCATTTGAAACCGCGCTTGCCGGTTGGTGAGCGCTGGGTGCCTTCCGAGCCCATTCACCTGGAGTCCGGTATGACCCGCGAAGCGGTAATGGCGTATCTGTCCGGAATGCGCGAACGGTCTTCGGTGGCCGACCTGGCGTTTTATGCCTATCGTGATCTGGCCGTTACGGATTGGCATCCGTTTATCAGCGCGGCGCTCCAGCGGAATCCGGTGTGTGCCGAGGCCGTCAAAGACTGGCCGCTGGAACGGATTGTCCAGACGCTCGAATCCATGCCGAATGAATCCATCTATGACGGAACCCGTGCCGCCCAGCCGGATGAAGTGTGGAATTACGGCAGGGGGGATGGACTCGAACGGGTGATATGTCTGGCGGCCATTCTGGAACGGCGGAACCCCGGGGCCGAAATACGGATTGAGGCGGATGGCGCGTACGCGCGGCTTCACACTGCGGGGTTGGTCGTGGAGTGGGCGGGCGCCAAAGGGCTTACCGGGAAATATATCCGTTCGCGCTGAACATAAATAAGAGGTTGACACGGCGAAGGCTTCCGGTTAATGTTTCTATCAATAAGAACAACAGCGGGGCGGCGGAACATGAATGTGAATGCAGCATGCGAAAGAAACAGTTGGTGGCGGAGGCGATGGCCGTGACGGACGCGGTGTTTCTTTCGGATGAGCGTACGGGCGGCTTTAAGGACAAAAAGCCGCTTTTTTTATTGGCGGGACAGGCTGCAAAGGATGGTGTGTGATGATTCAACCGACTTATGAAAGTTTCAGGGAGTGTGCGGGGAAGGGCAATTTGATCCCGGTCTTTCAGGAATTGCTGGCGGATATGGAAACGCCTGTTTCCGTGTTCAGCCGGGTGGCGGATAATGAATATGCGTTTCTGCTCGAATCCGTGGAAGGCGGAGAGCGCTGGGGGCGGTATTCCTTCATCGGCATCGATCCGTATGCGGTATTTTCCATCGCCGACGGCAAAGCCACCCTGGTGCGGCATGGCGAAAAAGAATCCTGTTTGAAGATTGATGCTTCGGACCCGGAACCGGCGTTGAATGTGCTGCGAAAGCTGCTGGCGGAAACCCATCCCGTTCCGGTGCCGGGGCTCCCGCGATTCTACGGCGGGGCCGTGGGCTATCTGGGGTACGATCTGGCCCGGGAATTCGAGCGGCTGCCCGAACCGAAGACGCCGGCGGAATGGCCCGATGCGTGCATGATGCTGACGGATCAAATGGTGATATTTGATGCGGTGCGCCACACGATGACTGCCGTGGTTTGTGTGCGTCCGGAGCATTATGAAACCCTGGAATGCGCCTATGCGGATGCTCAGCGTCGGCTTAAATCCGTTGTGGCGCGGCTGAAAAAACCATGCCCGAAAACCTATCTGCCCGAGCGGGCGCACCCGATTCGGCTGGAATCCAACATGACGCATGCCGAGTTTATCGCCATGGTTGAAAAGGCGAAGCAGTATATTGTGGAAGGCGACATCATTCAGACAGTGCTTTCCCAGCGGTTCACTACGGAACTGCCGGTGCAGCCGTTTCATGTGTATCGGGCTTTGCGCCTGGTGAATCCCTCGCCGTATACCTTCTTCCTCAAATTTGGGCACCGGATGCTCGTGGGGTCATCGCCGGAAGTCATGGTGCGTCTGACGGGAAGCGAGATGGAGCTGCGTCCGATCGCCGGGACCCGGCCGCGCGGAAAAACAGAACAGGAAGATCGGGCCCTCGCGGATGAATTGCTGGCCGATGAAAAGGAACGCGCCGAACATGTAATGCTGGTTGATCTGGGGCGCAACGACCTGGGGCGTCTTTCCAAACCGGGCAGTGTGCAGGTGCGCGAATTCATGACGGTTGAGCGCTATTCGCATGTGATGCACCTGGTTTCCCATGTGCAGTCGGTACTGGAGGAAGGATATGATGCCTTTGACGTCATTCGCTCCGTTTTCCCGGCGGGTACGCTTTCCGGCGCACCTAAAATACGGGCCATGGAAATCATTCACGAATTGGAAAAAGATCGGCGCGGGCCCTACGGCGGGGCCGTGGGCTATATTGGTTATGATGGCAATATGGATCTCTGCATAACCATTCGGACACTCCAGATTCTCGGGGATCGGGTCAGTATTCAAGCCGGCGCGGGAATTGTCTACGACTCCAATCCCGAAGTCGAATTACGCGAGACGGAACACAAGGCCAGGGCCGTTGTGCGGGCGCTGGAAGTGGCGGTGAACGGGCTTGATCCGGCTGGGATCAAAGATTTGTAAAGCGTAACAGGTCCACAGATTGCACAGATTTTCACAGATTGAGATAGACCCTTAAATGACTATTGGGCGGGTGAGAGAGGAGCTTCGTTATGATTTTGATGATCGATAATTATGATTCCTTTACGTTCAATCTGGTGCAGTACCTGCGTGGTATGGGCGCGGAAGTGCTGGTGAAACGCAACGACGAACTGACGGTGGAGCAGGCGCTGGCGCTGCGTCCGCAGGGTATTGTCATTTCCCCCGGACCCTGTTCACCGAGCGAGGCCGGAATTTCCGTGGCATTGATTCAGGCGCTGGAAGGCCGCGTGCCGCTGCTTGGAATTTGCCTGGGCATGCAGAGCATCGGCATGGCTTATGGAGGAAAAATCGTCCACGCCAAACGCATCATGCACGGAAAAGTGTCGGACGTGTCGCATGACGGCCTCGGAATCTTTGCCGGAATCAAGTCACCGTTTAAGGCGACGCGCTATCATTCCCTGGCGGTGGAACGGGAGAGTCTGCCGGAGTGCCTGCGCATTACCGCCGAATCGGAGGACGGGGAAATTATGGGCGTTCGGCATGCCAGCCTGCCGGTGGAAGGGGTTCAGTTCCATCCGGAATCTGTGCTGACCACCTGCGGGAAGCGGATGATGAAAAACTTCATGAAGCAAGTGGATCCTGCCGGATCCGCAAATAACGAATAGCAACGCCGGGAAGCGGAGAAGGAGAAGACGATGATTCAGGATGCTTTGAAAAAAACAGCGGACCGGGTGGACTTAACTGCGGATGAAATGACCGGCGTGATGGATGAAATTATGACCGGTCGTGCCACCCCCGCGCAGATCGCCGGATTTATCGTAGCGCTGCGAATGAAGGGGGAAACCACGGCCGAGGTGCTTGGTGCGGCCACCGGAATGCGCAAACATGCCGCCTTTATCCATGCCGGAGTCAAGACGGTGATCGACACTTGCGGAACCGGCGGCGACTGCGCAGGCACCTTCAATATATCCACCACCACGGCCTTCGCGGCGGCCGGGGCCGGAATTTGCGTGGCGAAGCACGGCAATAAGGCGGTATCGAGTTTATGCGGCTCCGCCGATGTGCTGCAGGAGCTGGGCGTGAATATTCAAGCGGAACCCGAGGTGATGGAACAGTGCATACAGGAGCACGGCATCGGTTTTTTGTTCGCGCCGAAAATGCACCCGGCCATGAAACATGCCATTGGTCCGCGCCGCGAACTGGGGATACGCACCATTTTCAATATGCTGGGTCCGCTGACTAATCCGGCAGGGGCAAGCGGTCAGGTGCTGGGCGTTTTCGCGCCGGTCCTGACGGAAATGTTTGCTCAGGTGCTGCGTGAGCTGGGAACCCGGCGCGCTTTTGTGGTGCATGGACTCGATGGTCTGGATGAAATAACCATCACCGGGCCTACGCGCGTGAGCGAGCTGCGCGACGGCGTGATCAAAACCTATGAGCTGAATCCCGACCTGCTGATCAGCGGGGGACTCGCCGATGCTTCCGAAATTGCAGGAGGCGACGCTCGGATGAACGCGGCCATTCTGCGGGGCGTGCTGAGCGGAGAGCGGCGGGACGGCGCGCGGCGGGTGGTGCTGCTGAATGCCGCTGCAGCCATTGTGGCTGGAGAAAAGGCGGATCGACTGGAGGACGGCCTGAGGCTGGCGGAACAGTCTATTGATTCCGGCGCTGCGCTTGAAAAACTAAAGGTGTTGGTGGAGGCTTCTCAATGCTGATGTCTGAAAAGAAAACTGGGGAAACCGTGCTGGACCGTATTGTGAACCGGGTGACGGAGCGGTTGGCGGGCGAGAAACATCAGACTCCGCTGGATGTTCTGAAGCGGCGCGCAGCGCGGATGTCGGCGGCTCCTTCGTTTGCCGATGCGCTCAATCAGTGCCGGACGGCCGGAAAACCGGGCGTTATCGCGGAGTTAAAAAAGGGATCGCCTTCGCGCGGGGTCATTCGGGAGGATTTCCCGGTGTTGGAACTGGCGGTCAGCTTGGAACGGCACGGCGCCGCCGCGCTCTCTGTGCTGACAGAACCGGATTTCTTTTTGGGCGCGCCGGAATACCTGGTTCAAGTCGCAACCGGGGTGCGAATACCGATTTTGCGGAAAGACTTTATTGTGGATGAGTATCAACTTTATCAGGCGCGCATTTGGGGGGCATCGGCCGTGTTGCTGATTGCGGCGGCGCTGACGCCCGAGACTTTTACCGGACTCCATCATCAGGCAAAAAAACTCGGATTGGATGTTCTTTGCGAAACGCATGATGAAGACGAATTGCGCATGGTACTGGATGGCGGCGCGGAAATCATCGGGGTAAACAGTCGAAACCTGAAGACGCTGGAGGTGGATTTGGGCGTGGCCGAACGGGTGCTGAAAGCCGTTCCCGATTCCTGCCTGCGTGTGGCGGAAAGCGGTGTGAAAAACGCTGCGGACATGCAGCGTTTGCGGGCAGCGGGCGCTGACGCCTTTCTCATGGGCGAGGTACTCATGTGCGAGGACGATCCGGGACTTGCGCTGCAGAAAATACTGGAGGCGTTATGACGGTGGCGGTGAAAATATGCGGTTTGACCAATTATGACGATGCGCTTTTTGCCATGCAGTGCGGCGCGGATTATCTGGGTTTTGTGCTGGTACCGGAAACACCGCGGTACGTGGCGCCTGTTCAGATACGGAAAATAATTTCCAAGCTGCCGAAGTCGGTAAAAACCGTTGGCGTATTTATGAACCAGCCCGCGGACCGGGTGATGCAATCGCTGGATGAAACCGGACTGAATATTGCGCAGTTGCACGGTGAAGAGGAGCCGGAAGAGATTGAACAAATCGGGCGTGAGCGCGTGTGGAAGGTGGTTACGGTGTCTACGGCGCAGGTGATTGAAGGCGTGGTGCGGTGCCCCGCGGATATGCTGTTGGCTGATTCGATCGTGAAGGGACGCCGCGGCGGCACGGGCGTGGTGTGCGATTGGTCGCTGGCGGCCGGGCTGTCCGCGCAGCGGAGGATCATGCTGGCTGGCGGGTTGAATCCGGATAATGTGGCCGAGGCGGTACGTCGGGTGAAACCGTTTGGGGTGGATGTCAGCAGCGGAGTCGAAAAAGCGCCGGGAGTCAAAGACCACGGGAAGATTCGGGCATTTATTGAGCGGGCCAGAGCTTTTGAGGAATAATCAACAAGGGAATACGGGCAAACCGATGAAAGCGAAATTGAAGAATAAATCCGCGTTTTCAAGCGGACTGGATAACGGACATTACGGGCCGTATGGCGGACAGTATGTGGCTGAAACGCTGATGCCGGCTTTGGAAGAACTGACTGCGGCGTTTGAGCGCTACTGGCAGGACGTGCATTTTCAAAAGGAGTTTCGCGGCTACCTGGAAGATTACATTGGCCGGCCAAGTCCGTTGTATTTTGCAGAACGCCTCACGGAATACTGCGGTGGAGCGGAAATCTGGCTGAAGCGGGAAGACTTGAACCACACCGGTGCGCACAAAGTGAATAACACACTCGGACAGGCGCTGCTGGCGCGGCGGATGGGCAAGCGGCGGCTGATTGCGGAAACGGGGGCGGGCATGCACGGGGTGGCGACGGCAACAGTCGCGGCACTCTTTGGTATGTCCTGTGATGTGTTTATGGGTGAAGAAGATATCCGGCGGCAGGCGCCGAATGTCGGGCGGATGGAGATGCTGGGCGCCACTGTGATTCCCGTGCGCAGTGGATCGGCGACGCTGAAAGACGCCATGAATGAGGCGCTGCGTAATTGGGTTTCTACAGTACAGGATACGTTTTATGTGATCGGAACGGTGGCGGGGCCTCATCCGTATCCCTGGATGGTTAAGGAGTTCCAATCCGTCATCGGTATCGAATGCCGTGAGCAGATCCTGAAAAAGAAGGGACGGCTTCCGGATGAGGTGATTGCCTGTGTGGGCGGCGGAAGCAATGCCATGGGGCTTTTTGCGGGGTTCATGAATGATTCGGACGTGCGGCTGGTCGGCGCGGAAGCTGCCGGGGCGGGCATTGAAACCGGCAGGCATGCCGCCAGTATCTGCGGGGGGCATGTGGGCGTTCTTCACGGGAATAAAACCTATCTGCTTCAGGATGATGATGGACAGGTGAAGATCACGCATTCGATATCCGCCGGACTGGACTACCCGGGCGTTGGACCGGAACACGCCTGGCTGCACGATACAGGGCGTGCGGAGTATGTGCCCATCACGGATGAGGAGTCCATTCAGGCCTTTCAGATTCTCTGCCGGCATGAAGGCATCATCCCGGCGCTGGAATCAGCGCATGCCGTGGCGGCGGCCATGAAGCGTGCTGCGAAAATGAAACGAACGGATCTCCTGGTCGTCAATCTTTCAGGTCGGGGCGACAAGGATATGCAGTCGGTTCAGGAATATCTGGCGGGACGAAGAGAGTGAACATCGAACAGTGAGCAGTGAACATCGAATGAATAGAGAGAGAACGATGAATAGAATAGATCAGGTTTTTGAACGTTGCCGGGCCTCCGGGCGGACGGCGCTGATACCTTTTATCACAGCGGGTGATCCCTCGCTGGACGTGACGGAACAGGTCATCATGCAGTTCGTGCAGAACGGCGCGGACATTATCGAACTGGGTGTTCCGTTTTCCGATCCCATGGCGGATGGACCGACCATACAGGATGCCTGCGAGCGGGCGTTGAAGTCAGGGACCAGGCTGGATGCCATTCTGCAGTTGGTGGCCCGATTGCGCGGGCACGGGGTGCAGACGCCGTTTGTTTTGTTCAGTTACTTTAACATCATTCATCATTACGGAGTGGAGAAGCTTGCCCGTGACTGCAAAGGGGTGGGGATTGACGCCTGGCTGACGGTGGATGTGCCCGTGGAGGAGGTGGAGGAGGTCAAGCCGCATCTTGATGCGTACGGGTTGCATTGGATTGCCCTGGTGGCGCCGACGACTCCCGAGGACCGGCTCCAGCGAATTCTGAAAAAAGCGGGCGGCTTTATTTACTACATCACGGTAACCGGCGTCACCGGTGCGCGTGTGGATTTGCCTGCGGATGTCGAACAGCACCTGCGCCTGATTCGCGACAACACGTCGATCCCCGTCGCGGCGGGGTTTGGAATTTCTTCCCCGGATATGGTCCGCGCTTTGCGCGGCAAGGCGGATGCCGTGGTGGTGGGCAGTAAAATTATCAAAACCCTGCACGGCGAAAAAAACAGGGAGGCCGGTGTGGCGGCCGTTGGTCAACTGGTCAGGCAACTCTCGGAAGCCTGCGGGTGAACGGGAGCGCATTGCCGGGTGTTATGCGGGTTTGCGGGCGGATGCGAGCCAGTGCGGCATGGGCGGGGGCAATGCTTTGCAGGAAAAGTCGGTGAATTCCGCTTTGTTCAGCCAGGTTTTCAGTTCCTGATCCGAAAAGACCCAGCCGTTTTCAGTGGTGAGGGCCATGTTTACGGCGAAGAGCGCTGAAAAAGCGGGTTGGGTGTGAGTGGCGTCGGTCATCATGTCGAGTATGTAGACTGTGCCGCCGGGGTTCAGAGCATCGAAGGCTTTGCAAAACAGCGCGGAGATGCTCTCGGGTGACTCCTGATGCAGCATGCCGAAAAAGAGAATGGCATCCATCCCGCACGGGAATTCAGCTGTGTGATAATCGCCGGGTATGGTTTTAACGCGTTGGGACATGCCGGTCTGCGCGATGAGTTCATCGGCCACGCGGATCACGCCGGGTAGGTCGAGGACGGTACAGGAAAGTTCCGGCCAGGCCTGGGCGCAGAGTACCGAATACGTTCCGGGGCCGCCGCCGACATCAAACAGTTTTTTGCACCCCGACAGATTGAGCAGCGGAATCACACTGCGTCCGATGCCCCGGGCGCGTCCGTGCATGGACAGCACGAAGGTTCGGGTCCGTTCCGGATCATCACCCAGATGAATGGCCGGTTTTTCCACCGGCGCGCCGGTGCGGAGCAGCTCTTCAAGTCGGCCCCAGGCGGCATACACATCGCGGTTGTAGCGGATGGCGCCGCTCAGGTCGGCGGGCGATCCGGGAACAAGGAAGAGCGCGCTCTCGGGAGTATTGTCGTAAGTATCCCCGTTTTTCACCAGCAATTTCAGAGCGACGCAGGCATCCAGAAGCAGCGAAGTCCCGCGCGGGTTCAGGGCGCAGCGTTCGGCCAGTTGGAGTGTCGTGGCGTGTGGTTGTGCGGCGAGCGCCTTGAAAAGGCCGGCATCGGAAGCGGCGAAGAGCACGCAGGAGTCATAGAAGGCGCAGGCCATGTCGGTAATCAGTGACGGGTTCATGGGTTCATCCTTTCGAGCGTCCATTGGTACTCACGCAAAATGCTTTCTTCAAGGCTCATTTTTTGCATGGCGGCCGGCAGCACATTCATCGTGTAGGTTTCCATTTCGAAATGACGTATTCCGGATTCGAGGGCAAGCGTAAAGAAATCGGGGGAGAGGAGATCGGCCGTGGATTGAAGATGGTTGTGATGCTCGAAGTAGAGAGGGACATGAAAATGAGTGCGCCATTCGGACAACCCGTTGAGGGGTTCAAGGGCAAGGGCATCAGGCAGGTCCGGATATCGGATGATCGTTTCATCGTTTCGGCGGATTCTGGTTTGATGCAGGTACACGGTGTCGCAGAAGGGATGGAGCTGTTCGGCATGGACGGAATCCGTTTTAAGCGCGGCGCTGATCTGGAGCTTGGGAATCACAATGCCCGCCTTGCAGAGTTGTTGCAGACTTATTGATAAGTCTTCGAACCCAACCGCGAAATGACAGGTGTCGAAACAGACACCGAGATGCCGGCGTGTGATATCATCCGCAGGCAGCCGATTGAAAAAATGGATGCAATCAGCCGTGGATTCGAGCAGGCAATCCGGTTCCGGTTCGAGGGCGAGCTGAATGAGACGTCCGGTTTTTTCATGGAGCGCGTGCAGGTATTGAGCCGCTTTCATGATGTGTTGGATGGCGGGTTCGAGATTTGTTGGTGCCTCGGATCGGTACGCCACGGGAACCGTGCTGATGCTGCCCGGAACCCCTTCGGGCAACAGGGCAGCCAGCAGGTCCGCGAGACAACATGTGTAGGCCAGTCGTTCCGGTGACGTCCAGTCCGGGCGGTAGACGTTTTGTTTCACAGCGGTGCCATGAAATCGCCCATAGGGAAATCCATTGATCGTGAAGACGTAGAGTTGATGTTTGTCCAGCAGGCGGCGAAATGCCTCCAGCGTTTGGGGGGCCGCCAATTCGCGGGCGGCGACGGCACCAAGGCGAAGACCGAGCCCGAACGGAGTCTTTGGTCTCAGCTGTTTTTTCAGCGGGAGGACTGATTGCTCAATGGCCCGGAGCTGATCCGCCCAGGCTTCGCCGGGATGAACATTCAGGCAGTACGTCAGATGAGCGTCAGGATGTTTCAGGTGCATGGAAAGGGCTGTTGGCGCTGGAGGTGTTCCAGACGCAGGATAATGGATTCGATGAGCGATGGATCGACTTCATGAATACTGGTTTGGTGACCGATGTGTTGCGGCATGGTGAGGGTGAGGCGTCCGCCGAGGTGTTCCTGGAAGTCGGTGAGCCCTTTGAGTAATTCCCGCCGGCCGTTACCGTCGCGACGGTTCAGCAGAGGGGTCCAGATTGGAAGGCCGGCATCCAGTAATCCCTGGATAATCCGATCCCGTTCCGAGGTGTCGAGCAGGTTGATTTCGGCGGCATAGCAGGAATCGAGAGCGAGCCCCACGGCAACGGCCAGGCCGTGTCCGAAGGTGCAATTCGACATGCCTTCAATTTTGTGGGCGGCCCAATGTCCAAAATCGAGCGGACGCGCTGCGCCGGTTTCAAAGGGATCGCCGCCGAGGCGGATGTGGTCAAGATGCAGCAGGGCGCAGCGTCGGATCAGTTCTTCCATGAGCCCGGGGTTACGATCTTTCAGAGCCGATGCGTTACGGCACAGGAAGTCGAAGAACGCGGCGTCACGGATAATGGCCACTTTAAAGGCTTCAGCGATACCTCCTCGCCAGTATTTGTCCGGCAGGGTGCCGAGGAGCGTTGAATCGCAAAGCACGGCGAAAGGGGGGGCGAATGTGCCGAGGAAATTTTTTTGTCCGTTTCGATCGATGCCGTTTTTTACGCCGACGGCCGAATCATTTTGGGACAGGACGGTGCTGGGTACGCGGATCAGGCGAAGGCCGCGATGAACGAGCGCAGTGGCCAGGCCCGTCAGATCCAGAAAACTGCCGCCGCCTACTGCCAGCACAAAACTTTGGCGGCATAGTCGAAATGAGTCGTTTCCGATGAGATTAAGCAGGGCATCCAGGGCATGCGGATCGGTCTTTGTTATTTCACCGCCGGGGATGAGACAGGGCGCGGCGACCGGTTCAAGGCGTTGCGGATGAGCTTTCAAATAGGTGAAGATTCGGTCGCTCAACTGCGGCTGGGCGTCGGCGAGCCCGGCATCAATAAGAGGGAGAACGCGGTGCCGCCGGTCTTCATGCAGGCGGTTCATCGTATCGGCCAGCAGGGGGGAAGAGGGGCGGAAAAGATCTTTGGTGAAGTGTACGGGGTAGTCAAAGGTGACCTGGAATTTCTGATGGATGGAAAAAGAATCAGGGGATGAATTATGCGTCATGGCGTACCTGCAGGGAGCGGTTAAGAAGCCGGGTGACGGCCTCGACGAGTTCCATCGTGTCGGAAGATTGAAGTTCAGGAAGATCGGTGGCCAGGGCGGCGGGGCGGTCGGCCCGGCCGTGAGAACCGCGAATGCGTCCGTTGTTCAGGCTTACCGATCCGGGCGGCCAGCCCCAAAATAGTTCGCAGGGATCGTAGCCGGGTTTGCTGTGAATATCCACATGCCGTGCATAGTCCGGAGCCTCGCTTGATTCGTCCCACCAGGAATAGGCAAACCAGCTGCCGGGGCGGGCCTGCAGGATGGCGTCCGGCGTGTTGTCATCCGGCAACTCGGACGTCCGGCGCAGGGAGAGGGGCTGCACCGACTCGATGCCATTGAGCGAGCCCAGCAGTTCGAGGACGCGCGGGAGGTCCGGTCGGTTGCGAACGAAAACCTGGGCCACTTCGTGATCGGTCAGAACGAAGGCCGGGCTGTCATACAAATCCGGATAGGTCATTTTGCGAATGGCGCGTGTCTTCAGCAGCCCCTTTTCGCGCAGGATGCGGTTTGGCATGATGGGGCGCGTCGCTTCTCCGATGGCATAATCACCGATGATGAGCATCCGGTATCCGTTTTGTTCTGCCGCGGTGCGCACCCTTTCCAACTGTTGGAAAACAGCGGTGAGCGCGCGAAGGGCTTGTGGAGAGGAGGGGCCGTACCGCTGAAGATCGTAATCAAGCGTGGGCAGGTAGGTCAGGCAGAGATTCGGTGAAAAATCGGGATGGCGCATGACTTCGCAGGTGGCTTCGGCGATCCAGTCGCCGGCCTTTCGGGAAGCCATCGGTCCCCAGTAGTGCATTAGATTAAAAGGGCGTTTAAGGCGATGGAGCAGCATCGGGTAGAGGTTTCCCGGTTTGCTGTAGCAATCCTGAATCATACCGCCGTGATGTTTGTGAATGGGGGCCGGGGAGAGAATGAAGTCGGCCGATTCTCCAAGACTCTGCTGCCAGAAGAGCATGGCCACCGTGTTTCCGCACTGGCGGTACGATTCCCAAATGCGGGGCCCATTCACCTGGTGGGCGGACTGCTCCCAGAACGCGGTTTTACAGAGGGAGCGGCTGAAACGTCCGTTAGCCGTTATGCCGTGCTGTTCGGGGGGCAAGCCGGTGCGGAAGGAGGCCTGGAAGGGGCAGGTCAGTGCGGGAAAGACCGGTTTGACGGGATGAAATTGAAAACCCGCCCAGGCGGTACGGCCCGTGTGTTGCAGCCATTCATGACCGAGGGCGGCAACCTGAACGATCAGCAGTTTATCCTTCGTGGTCATGAATCCCTACTCGTCGCGGAGTTTTTTGACCATGGACGATGCAAAGCCCCAAACCACGCCCGTGATCAACCCCGACAAATGAACGATATTGGCGACTCCGCCGATGAGCCCGAAAAATCCGAGCGCCAGCCAGATCATCATCATGGTCATGGTTGTGGGATGGAGATAGAGGCGTTCTTCCGGAGAAAAACGGCTTTTTATCCAGACGTAACCGAGCATGCCGTACACGACGCCGGACATTCCGCCAAACATCGGTCCGCTGAAAGCGTATTGGGTGGTGTTGGAAAAAAGGGCCACCACGGCAATAAAGAGGACCAGAAACGTGGAGCCGTTTTTGCGTTCGAGCATGGAGCCGAGGTCGAAGAGCCAGAGCATATTAAAGAGAATATGCAGCACATTGAAGTGGAGGAAAATCGGGGTGATGAGGCGCCAGTACTGGCCGCTGCGGATTTCTGTCAGGTTTTGCCACCAGGGTATTCCCGGGAGCGGGGGGCGGGCGCTGATCAGCAGTTGGTTGCAGATGGCCGGTTTTTTGCCCATGTCGGAAAGCATAAAGATCAGCACACAAAGGACAATAACGGTCAGCGTGACGTGTCCGACCACAGAAGCAACACGCATGCGTTTCGGATGAAACCGTTCTGTTCGATTGGTCCGCCGCAGGATGCGTTTTTCTTTTTGCTGGAGTTTGGCACCGGTGACTGCGCCTTCTGAAAAAACGGCATCGTTTGGGTTGACCATGAACTGAGCCAGCAAAACTTCCGCTTCCATTCGATGATCTTCGGAATGGACCCAGATGGCAAATGTATCGGGAGCGGTTAATTCCACCTCGTTGGTGATGCCGCGTCCAAGCAGAAAGAGTGAAAACTGTTCTGCCTCCTGTTTGCTGATCAGATATCCGATTCTGCGCATAATTCCGTTCTGCCGGAGGCGGTGCGTACGGCAGTGGGCTAAAACCGTTACAGGCCGATGAGCCGCACACCTTATTTCTTGAAAAACCGGCAGCGATATGTAACCTGACCATCGCCGGAGTGCAACGGTTTTCTTGAACAGCTCGGAGTCTACCCGCATGGAATCAATCCAGGTTTTTAAAAAACTTGAAACTATTACCGACTTGCCCACCCTGCCGGCCATTCTGGATCGACTGCGGGAGGCCATTCAAAACCCGCGTTCGGATGCGGGCAAAGTGGCCTCCATCATTGAAGATGACCCTGCCATGATGGCCAAGATTCTAAAGGTGGTGAATTCCGCGTTGTACGGGGGTAGCACCGGGCAGATTGACTCCCTGAAACTGGCGATTTCGCGGCTGGGATTCAATGCGGTGAACAATGTGGCGATTTCCACCAGTGTGTTCACGGCGTTCTCGGATATCGGCGGGGTATTTGACTATAAAGAGTTTTGGCGGCATTGTGTTTCGACGGGGATTGCGGCCTGCGCGGTGATGCAGTTATGCCGGCCGAATCTTAAAAAGCGGTATGAAAAAGAGTTTCTGCATTTAGCCGGACTGATTCATGATGTGGGTAAGCTGGTTTTTGCCCGCTATTTTCATGATGAGTTTATTCAGGCCATTGAGTTGAGCAAAAAAGAACGGATTCCGCTGATTCAGGCGGAGTATAAAATGTTCGGAACGGACCATACGGCGGTAGGGGCGTGGCTGGGAAAACGGTGGAAGCTTTCCGAGCCCATGGTGGAAACCATTCTGTGGCATCATAAGCCGGGGCGGGCCAAGCCGGACCATCAGGAAGTGGTGCGGATTTGCGAGGCGGCGAATTATATCTGTAATTTCCGAATGATCGGGAACGGCGGTGATTCCAACGCGCCGCTGTGTTCTCCGGAAACCTGGAGTGCGCTTAAACTGGCGGAAGAGGATTACTACGCCATCATGGATCAAATATCCGCAGAATCCGAAAAATCCGAAGTGCTTCTTTCCCTGATGTAGGCAAAAAAAAGCCCCGGAAATTCCGGGGCGATGAACAGGGACGACGTGGTCTTAACCTTCCACGATGGCTTCCGCCGGGCATTCCGCCGAGCAGGCGCCGCAATCAATGCAGGTATCCGCGTCAATTTTGTATTTCGGATCGCCTTCGCTGATCGCCTCGACCGGGCAAACATCTTTGCAGGTTCCGCACATGGTGCACTTATCGGTAATTACATAAGCCATTATCAATCCTCCTAATTGTTTTGGATGTTGGTCAGCAGGATAGCCCGGGTTCTGATTTCTTCAAGCGGATAGTTTAAAAAGTTGTCTGCGCAAAAATGCTGGGTTTTCCGCCGGTTATGGGCGGCCTGATTGGATTTGGATATTGGAGAACGCCGCTTTCGTCAGGTAATGCGCGTCTCTGCTGCACACGGCCAGCCCGATGCGGCAGTTTTTTGAAAACAGAGGGGACAGGCTGATGGTTTTTTTTGCGAGATGGCTGTTCGGGGAAGTGCAGGAAACATCCACGACGGAGCCGCGGCGGGTCATGGTTAATTGGATGGGGAAATGGAACGGCCCCAGGTTGATTTGTTCCATTTTTTTGCCGGGTTCCGCGCGCCATCCGATGGTGGTGAATCCACCCGGGAAGGAGGCGATTAAGAGATGGGCGGCATCCGGTGCGTCGGAGGTGCGGAGCATGATGCCTGCTTTGGCATATTGATGGGTATCGGCCAGGCTGTTCAGTGTGACAGAGATGGTGAAGTCATTCGGAGCCGGGCGTGCGATGTAGTAGAGGCTGTCCTGAACGTCCCAGATGTCGGTTCCGCTTCCGAAAACCGTTATAGCGCCGGGGCCGTCATTCCGCTGACCACCCGGTACTCCCTCACCGATTTGCGTGGCCGTCCATCCATTCGGCAGCGGGTCGGCGAGCGGAGCAACGGTCAGCATGGGTAGAATTTCCGGGAGTTTGAGAGGAGGGGGGAATACGGACTGCATGGCGGCGACCAGGCTTTGATTGGTACAGTATTCCATCTGCCCGAACCACTGAAAGAGTTGTTCGATTTCCTCTTTGGAGGAGTCGGTGATATTCACCAGCGGCATGGGTTTGCGATTGGAGACGATGGACCAGGCATTTTCGGTCAGGCCTCCCTGGCGGGTGAGGAGTTTGTAGCTCCACATCGTGGCCGCCCAGCCGTACTGATTATAGAGATCGAAATAGTACCGCATCAGGGCGCCGCCGCCGAGGTGGTTGAATACGGTTTGAAATTCACCGACCAGAAAGGGGGCATTCATTTGTTTAAAGGAATGAGCCCGCCAGGGGATGCTTCGCCGGATGAACTCCACATGGGACGCTATCTCTGTTTTTTCGCCGAAGAGCCCGGGGTAGAAATGCTCTGTGAATCCGACCTGGCTCCACCCGTTTGTGCGGGGATCGCCGTAGCCCTGAACTCCGCTATGTGTGCCCGCAGCCAGGATGATGTGCCGTTCATCTTCGCTTCGGATAGCGGTATACACTTCGCCGAAAAGGCGGGCGAGCGATGCCTCCAGATTCTGGTTGTGATGGCTGTCTCCATAGGGTTCATTGACCACATCGTACGCGGCAATAACCGGATTGTCTTTGTAATGGGCGGCCAGCGATTTCCACAGCCAGCAGAATCTTTTTTGATTTTCCGGATTGGACCACAATTCGTTTTTGCCGGCTCGGCCCGTGGTATGATCAACACTCTGCCCGCCCTGGGCGCCGTGCAGGTCGAGAATGACATACAGCCGGTGTTTGGCCGCCAGCTCCACAGCCCGGTCGAGCCAGGCAAGCCCGTCGGGTTTCAACACCATGGGATTACGGTCATCTTCCAGCAGGGAGTAATGGAACGGGACGCGTACCACGTTGAAGCCATAGGAGGCCATGTTTTCAAAATCACGCTCCGTAATCCAATTTTCCCGGTAGATGTTCATCAGTCGGTTTTTTTCTGCTTCGCCGAACCGGGTTTCGAGAACGCGCTCGAAGGTGAATTGGTCCTGGAAGGTGTTCATGTCGAGCATCCACATTTCCAGCAGAAACCAATTGCCCAGATTGCACCCGCGGAGATTGACTGGAATGCCGTTATCATCCGTAAAAAAGCCGTTTTCAGCATGAATCCACGACAGGGCGGGCGGGGGCAACGGCGTTGGAAGAGCTGTTGGCGCCGTGGCCGGAGTGGGTGTGGGATGCACGTTCATGGTGGGGGTATTCCTTGGTGGGTTACAGGCAAACAGTGTGAAGGCCAATAGACTGCACAGAGCACGGCGGGTTACCGTTGCCCAGGCATGTTTAACCGATTCCGTATGAAGGTGATCGTATGGCATGGGACCGAACCTAGCAAAGCGTCACGGACTGGGCCAGCGCAAAAGCAGCCGCGAAATAAAAAAGTAGCGGGAGTGGAGTCGGGGCGCGTTTCGGAGCAAGTGTTTTAGTAGGTGGCCGCTTCGGCTTCTTCGTCAATCGGGTCAAGCAGGCCCTCGGCCACGAGTTGGGCATCCATTTCTTCGGTCAGGGGAATGGGCAGAGGGGGAAGTCCCTGGCGAATGACTTCCATCTGATATTCCTGAAGGTGTTTTTCAAGCGCCTCTCCTGTCAGGGCGGGTTCTTCTTTGGCCTGTTGTTCTATGGCTTCCTGGCGGCGTTTACGGGCTTCTTCGCGGGCCTGTCTGCGTGCGGCATAGCCGGTTCGCCCGCGTTCAATATGGCTCTGCGCTTCCGCCTGGGTGATGGGTTGCACATCGCCGGTTTGGAAGCTCAGTACGGCCAATTCATCGCCTTTTTTCAGCACGGCGCTTTCTTCGTCATAGTTGGCGGAAACCAGCTCAATGCCTTCATTGATATCGCCGATCTTTAAATAGAAGTTATCTTTGGTTTGCGTATTCATGAGTCCGACCTGGATGGTGCCGTCCTCTTCCTCGATGAACGCGCAGAGTTTGATTTGCCGGGCGAATGATTCTCCGGGGGGCACCACGCGCGGGGCCGGAGTGGGTTCTGCGGGCGGTGGAGGCGGGTTGCCAAAGGGTTTGCGGTCCAGTATGACCTTGTAAATGTCAAAAGAGGGTTCAGCGCGCGTCTGCGCACTCAAAAAGGATACGCATAAAAAAGAAGTTGCGATATAAAATATCCAGTTCATATAAAGTGAGTGAAATAAAACAAAGCCTGCGATGGAACGCAACAACAGAAATGGCGGATTATGGAACAGCAACGGAACACCGTGATTACCAGTGTGCAGAACGCCCGCGTGAAGGATATTGCGCGGCTTCGGACAAGGCGTCACCGCGACGATGAAAACATTCTCCTCATCGAAGGGTACCGCGAATTGTTGCGTGCGCTGGACAATCAGTGGAACCCGCATACGCTTTTTTTCTGCCGCGAGTTGTTTCTCGGAGAAAACGAGGACGCCCTGATTGAGCGCTGCCGGGAAGCCGGGTGCGAGGTGGTGGAATGCAGTGCCGCGGTGTTTCAGAAGCTGGCATATCGGGATCGTCCGGACGGTCTGTTGGCCCTGGCACCGCAGATTCACCGCCGGCTGGAGGATCTTTCATTGAGCGCCACGCCGTTTCTCCTGGTGGCGGAGTCGATCGAGAAACCCGGGAATCTGGGTACCATGCTGCGCTCGGCGGATGCGGCAGGCGTGGATGCGGTGATTGTCTGCGACCGTTGTACGGACATCAATAACCCGAACGTGGTGCGAGCCAGTATCGGGACGCTGTTTTCCGTTCCCGTGGTGGAGGCCGATACGGAAGCGGTGATTGCCTGGTTGAAAGAGCGGGGGATAAAAACGCTGGCGGCGACTCCGCACACGGAGTTGGATTATGCCTCGGTGGATCTATCGGTACCGGTGGCCATCGTGGTGGGGTCGGAACAGTACGGTCTGCACAGCCGCTGGATGGAGCAGGCGGATTTGCAGGTAAAAATTCCGATGATGGGGCAGGCCGATTCGCTCAACGTGGCGGCGGCGGCCACCATTCTGCTGTACGAGACGCTGCGTCAGCGCAGGCAGGCGGGAATCGCCTGCCCGGCATGATGCGTGGACGTAAATATTCCGGCCATAACGCTTTAAATATTCCCGGCACGGTCTTATAATTCACCAACATTCAGCGTGTGGCGCATCACCGTGTTCCCTGCGTTTGCGAAGAAAGTGAGTAAGGCATGTCCGTAAAGAAACAGAGTGCATCCACCATTCGGATTGATCTGCTGCCTGAATTACATGAAAAACCGCATCGAAAAAAAATCACCGTGATGATGCCGGCTAAAAAACCGGGGATGGGCCATTCAGTCGGAGCTGCGGATACGACACGCTGGAGCCGGGATTTTCAGGAGCTGTTCCGCAGTGTATATGACGGCGCGCTGATCACGGATATGCAGGGGCGGATTTTGGAAGCCAATGACCGCGCGCTGCATTTTTTTGGATACAGCGGTGAAGAATTGGCGGCGCTGAATGTGATTGAGTTGATTTCCAGCGCCGACGGCACTCTGATGGATACGATTCAGGCGACGCTGAGCGACCAGAAATATGTGCTCATCAATGCCTACTGTCAGCGCCGGGACGAGTCGGTGTTTGCGTCCGAAATTTCCGTGAGCCGGATACGGCTTTCAGCGCACGGCGAGCTGTGCTTTTTCATTCGCGACACCACGCTTCGGGAAAATGCCGAAGAATTACGCCGGCAGATGCAGTTCATCATCAATCGCAGCCGCGCTGTCGCTTTCCGTATGGAAATGAATGAGGCGTTCCGGACCAACTACATCTCCGATAATATCATTCAATTCGGATTTGAGGCGGATCGGTTTCTGAACGGATCGCTTTCCTTCATGAAAATCCTTCATCCGGAGGATTCCGCCCCCTGCGCCGCCGGAATTCGGAAACACGCCGATGACGGGGATGACGAAATGGAGATGGAATGCCGCATCTTAACGGCGGGCGGCGAGTCGCGCTGGATTCATTTGCAGGGGCTGTATATGCGGGATGAGCAGAATCGGCCGCAGTATTATCAGGGCGTCTTCATGGATATCAGCGAGCGGAAGCACATGGAGGAAGAACGCTCTCTGATGGAAATTCGACTGAGGCAGGCGCAGAAGCTCGAATCCATGGGGCAGCTGGCGGCGGGAATCGCGCATGAAATCAATACGCCCACCCAGTTTGTGGGCGACAGCATCCACTATTTGCAGACCTCTTTCACCGATCTTTGCGAACTCATGAAGCGCTATGGAATGCTGCTGGACCGTGCCGCCGCACAGCCCGCTCTGCATGAAGCGGTGATGGATATGCGGAAGGCGCAGGAGGACATGGATTATGAATTTCTGATTGCGGAAATTCCCCGCGCACTGGATCGCTCCCTGAAAGGCATCAAGCGTATCGCGGATATCGTGCAGGCGATGAAGGAGTTCTCTCATCCGGGGAGTGTCGAGCGGTCGATGATGGATGTGAACCGTGCCATTGAAAATGCGGTGATTGTTTCCAAAAATGAGTGGAAATATGTCGCTGAAATGGAGACGCATCTGGACCGGGATATTCCAATGATCCGCTGCATACCCGGCGAGATCAATCAGGTGATTCTGAACATCGTGGTCAATGCGGCGCAGTCCATTGAGGAAGTGCTTTCTCCCAACCCCTCCGAAAAGGGTCGTATCACCATTTCCACACGGCAGGAAGGCGATTTTGTGCGCATGGAATTTCGGGATACGGGCGGAGGAATCCCCGAGACTGTGAAATCCCGGATTTTTGATCCGTTTTTCACCACCAAGGAAGTGGGCAGGGGAACGGGACAGGGGTTGACCATTGCTTATAATATTGTGGTCAATCGGCACGGCGGGAAGTTGCTGTTTGAGTCGGATCCGGGGCAGGGCGCCACATTTATTGTGCTGCTGCCCCTGGGTGGACAAACCCCGAATGATACCGAGCAGACTGAGGGGAGCATGGCATGAATACACGGTCCGAGGGCGTGCCGGCCTTCAGTGTTTCTGCAAAAATGCGGATTGTGTTTGTCGATGACGAACAGGATGTGCTCGACGGGTTGCGCTGCATGCTGCGCAGTCGGCGGCGCGATTGGGAGATGTCATTTTGCCGCAGCGGGCAGGAGGCGCTGGCGTTGCTGGCGCAGAATCCGTGCGATGTGGTGGTGACGGATATGCGCATGCCGGGCATGGATGGAGCTCAGCTTCTGGAGGAAGTGATTCGCCTTTATCCAAACACCATTCGTTTTGTGCTGTCCGGCTACAGTGATAAGGAAACGATTTTCCGTTCCCTGGGGCCGACGCATCAGTTTCTGGCCAAGCCGTGCAATCCGGAAATGCTGCTGCGTGCGATTGAACACGCCATGAATCTGCGCGGGATGTTTGCCAACGATAATCTCAAGCGGGTGATATCCCGGGTAAAGTCGC
Organism: uncultured Verrucomicrobiota bacterium; assembly: GCA_964542025.1. Lineage (GTDB taxonomy): Bacteria > Verrucomicrobiota > Kiritimatiellia > RZYC01 > RZYC01 > JAQVYB01. The sequence goes on along the minus strand of CAZISY010000015.1, from coordinate 22,707 downwards.
TTCCGGGCATTCCCACCCTGTACAATCAAATGGTGGCGGCCCTTAATTCCTCGGATCCCTCGGTGGAGCAGGTCAGCCGTCTGATTGAGCAGGATATGGCGATGAGCGCGCAGGTGCTGCATCTGGTCAATTCCGCGTTCTTCGGTTTGCGGAACCGGGTCAACAGCATTTTGCAGGCCGTGAGCCTGCTTGGGCTGGAAACCCTGCGTTCGCTGGTGCTGATGACGGGTCTTTTCTCCTCATTTGACCGCGTGAATATTGCCGGATTTTCGTTCGACGGCCTGATGCGTCATGCGATGCGCGTCGGGCAGTATGCCCGCGCCATTTTTGAAAAGGAAGGGATGGAGGCCGTGGAAATGGATAATGCCTTCACGGCGGGCCTGCTGCATGATGTAGGCAAGCTGATTCTGGCCGCCAACCTGCCGGAGGAATACCGTCAGATCAGCGACTTGGTCACGCGGGGCAACTACCCGGTGATTGATGCGGAGCGGAAAGTGCTTGGCATTACGCATGCGGAGGCGGGCGCCTATCTGCTGGGCCTGTGGGGAATTCCGGATTCCATTTTGGCGGCGGTGGCGTGCCATCACCGCCCGGAAGATTCGTTTATTCAGACGTTTAACACGCTGACGGCGGTTCATGTGGCCAATGCCTTTGATCATGGCGCGCTGTCGCAGCAGGAAAAAGATCAGAGTCAGGTGCGTATCAACACCGACTATCTGATCCGCATCAATCGGGAACAGAACCTGCCGGATTGGCGGCGCCGGTGCCGGCAGTTAAAAGGATGAGTGAAAATGCGGGAAAAAATATTGATCGTGGATGATGAGCCGGAGGTGCTGAACAGTTTTGAAGCGCTGTTCCGGCGGAGGTATCAGGTTGTGCTCGCGCCCGATGGGCCGCATGGACTCGTCTGTATTGAACGGGAAGGACCGTTTTCCATCATCATCGCCGATATGCACATGCCCCTGATGGACGGCATCACCTTTCTGAACAAAGCCGCTCAGGCAGCCCCGGACAGCGTTCGCATCATGCTGACCGGGAATGCCGATTTGCAAACGGCGGTGGATGCCGTGAATAAAGGGCGCATATTTCGGTTTCTGAACAAGCCGTGTCCAACGGATCTGATGCGTCATACGCTGGAAGCCGCGGTGGAACAATACCGGTTGATCACGGCGGAGCGCGTGCTGCTGGAGCAGACCCTGCAGGGCAGCGTGAACGTGCTTGTGGAGGCGCTGTCGCTGACCAATCCGGTGGCCTTTCAGCAGACGCTCCGCATTCAGCGGATTGTCAGGCAGCTTGCGGCATTCGAAGGAGGCGGAGTGCGGCGATGGGAAATCGAAATGGCGGCCGCGCTTTCTCAGATGGGTTGCCTGACTGTTCCGGAGGAATTACTGCAAAAATCGCTGAACGGTCTTTCGCTGACGCCGGCCGAGCAGGCCATTCTGCGCAGGCATCCTTCGTTTGGTGGAAAGTTGATTGCGCACATTCCGCGGCTCGAGCGGGTGAGTCGAATCATCGGCCTGCAAAATGAGCGGGCTCAGGCGCTGGCTGAAATGCAGTTGGAAGAGACCGAGCGGCACGGCGCTTTTATCCTGGGAGCCGCGCTGGCTTTCGATACGCTGCTGTTTCGGGGTGTTTCCCCGCAGGCGGCCATTGAGCGGCTGGCTGGTTCGCCGCAAAGTTATGATGAAGCCATTGTGCGGAAGCTGCACGAGGTTCAGTTGCCCGAGGCCGGTGGCGCCGCGCTGTGTATTCATGTGAGTAATTTGCAAACGGGCATGACGCTGGCCGAGAATATTTATTCCACGGGCGGTTTGCTGGTTGCGCCCAGCGGGTTTGAGATGAATGAAACGGTGCGGAACAGGCTGGTAAATTTTGCAGAGCAGCGTTTGATTTCGGACACCGTCAGGGTGTATGCTCCCAAAACACAGGGTTCATAAAAAAAGGCAAAAGGGAGTTTCATGAGACTGCGGACAAAAATCGTACTCTTTTCAGCCGTTATGTATATTCCGCTGTGCCTGCTTTTTTATGCCGGCCTGCATGTGCTGCTGATGCGCAATTTCCAGCGGCTGGAAGAAAACAGCGCCCGGGACAATATGAACCGCGTGGTGAATGCTCTGCAAAATGATCTGTTGCGCATGGATGCCACGCTGCAGGATTGGTCGTCGTGGAGCGACATGTACCAGTTTCTGGAAGACACCAATGAAGATTTCCGCGTGAACAATCTGTTCCCCGAGGCGTTGAAAGCCATTCAGATGAACATTTTCTGCATTCTCCGCCCGGCCGATCATCTGTTCTTTTCCATGGCGTTTGATTTGAACGAAAGTGTTCCGGCGGACCTATCGCCGGCGGTGGTCGCCCACATGGAAAAAAATTACGGGTACCTTACGCCGGTGTCCATACACTCCTCGATCAGGACGTTTCTGGCTCTGACAAACGAACCCCCGATGCTGTTCGTGAGCCGTCACATTCTAGACAGCCGTCACGAGGGGCCTTCACGCGGGTTTTTAGTCATGGGGCGTTATATCACGGACAGCTACATCAGTAATCTGTGTGCTGTTACCGAAAACAACGTAGTGCTCTTTCAGCCTTCAGGCGCTATGAGCGACCGCGACCGGGCCGTATATGAAAAATTGCGTTCTGAGAAGCCGAATGGAGCTTTCGAGATCCTTCCGGAAAACGCTCAAATCATCGCTAGTTATACGATCATCACAGATGCCGCGGGGGCCCCGGCTTTCATGCTGAGGGTGGATCATGCACGCACCATTTATCAGAATGGACTGATGGAGCTTCGCTACATGCTGTTCTACGTGCTGGGAATGGGGTTGCTGTCGGGATTGCTGCTGATGATTCTGCTGGAGCGTTTGCTGGTATCGCGCCTGGTTGAAGTCAGCGGACAACTGACAGCCATTGCCGATGATCCCGACCATCAGGCCCTTCCGGCGATGGACGGCCGCGATGAATTGTCCGGCGTCGTCCAGCACATCAATAACCTGCTGGATAAATTGTCGGCCCGCCGTTTGGCCCTGCAGGAAAGCGAGGAGCGATACCGTTCCTTCGCCGAGCATTTTCAGGGCATTGCGTTTCGCTGTGATCTGCCCTTTAAGCCCGTTTTCTATCATGGCGCCGTGGAATCCATTACCGGGTATTCGGAATCGGATCTGTTGGCGGGCAAACCGGCGCTGATCGATCTTGTTCATCCGGATGATTTGGGAATGGTCAGCAAGTGCATGCAGTCGTGCGGGCAGGAATTGCATTACACCTGCGAATGTGAATTTCGCATCCGGCATCGGGATGGTTCATTGCGCTGGGTACGTGCCCTGGTGCGCAATCTCAGCGATCCTAATGAAACCAAAATACGCTGCATACAGGGCGCCATATATGATGTGACAATCACGAAAAAAGCCGAAGAGGATTTACGCATGGCCAAACGGCAAATGGATCACCTGGCCAGGCATCTGCAGGACGTCCGGGAGATTGAAAAAACGCGTCTGGCCCGCCAGCTGCATGATGAACTCGGGCAGTTGCTGATGGCGCTCAAGATTGATATGAAATGGCTGGCAAAAAAAGTGGATCCGGCGCATGTGCCGTCGAATCACATCACCTCCATGCTGAATATGCTGGGCGAAGTGGAAGCCTGTGTGAAGCACATCGCCACCGAGCTGAAGCCCGGGGTGTTGGAAAAGCTGGACTTGCAGGATGCCCTGGAGTGGCTCATTCATTCATTCTCAAAAGAACACACCATTCCCTGTGATTTTAAAATCGATATGGGCGGGGAAAAGCCCGACAAGCGGACTTCCACAATTGTTTTCCGGATCATTCAGGAAGGATTGATCAATATTTTCCGCCACTCGCAGGCGACGAAGGTGCAGTTTGTGGTAACAGCCGCCGACGGGGAATTTTCCGCGCTGCTTCGGGATAACGGGGTGGGGGTTCCGCAGGATATTTTAAATTCGTTCACATCATTCGGCTTCATTCAAATGCGGGAACGGGCCGACAGCCTCGGTGGAAACATCACGTTTTCGTCGCCTGCGGAGGGTGGATTTGTTGTTCAGCTCAATGTGCCTATGCATCAAAAACGCGAGCCCCTTGCAGGCGAAATACAGGCGGACCCGGGTGGAGAATATGTATGATCCGTGTGCTGATAACGGATGATCACCCGATATTCCGGCAGGGAATCAAGCTGGTGCTCTCCGAGGCGGCCGATATTCAGGTGCTCGGGGAGGCCTCATCCGGACATGAGGCGCTGGCGCTGCTGCGGCGCGAGCGGTATGACGTGATTACTCTGGATGTCTCCATGGAGGGCAAGGATGGATTGGAGACGCTCAAGGAAATCCGATATGAAAAAATACCGGTGGCCGTCCTGATGCTGAGCATTCACCCCGAGGACCAGTTTGCGCTGAGGGCCATCAAGGCCGGTGCCAACGGCTATCTTTCCAAAACAAGTGTTCCGGATGAATTGATCACCGCGATTCGGGAAATTGCCGGCGGTGGGCAGTATATCACGAAAGCGACAGCCTCCAAAATGGTGCATGAAATCCAGCGGCCCGATCCGACTGTTCCGCCGCATGAGCACTTATCCGACCGTGAATTTCAGGTGTTTCTGCGCCTGGCCTCGGGCGAGTCGGTCAGTGTGGTTGCGCAGAACCTGAATATCAGTGTGAAAACCGCCAGTACGCATCGCGCCCATATCCTGGAAAAAATGGGCCTTGAGAACAATGCCCAATTGATTCGATACGCATTGGACTGCCACCTGATCAATTGAATGCGTGTTACGCGCCTCCGGAGCTTTTTCCCCCGGGAAGCGGACAGGATGGGGGCATCAGACAAAGTCTGATGGGCCGTTCAGACATCCCGCATCTACTTTCCCGTCCTCCATTGGGTTACGTATATGAGCAGAATGGAGGTATGGGCCATGAGCACTCTTTTACACCGGATACGAACAGCGTTGAATAGTCGACGCGGCTTCACGATGGTGGAAATGTCCATTGTCATGACGATAACCGGTTTGCTTTCCGCCATGGCTGTTCCGGAACTGGTTTCTCAGCAGCCATCCAGGAAGCTGAACAGCATGGTTTGGCAGCTGAACGCTGAAATGCGGTCGGCCCGTACCCGGGCGATGAGCGAGGGATGCGCCCTGAAGGTGAATTACAGCCGCGATACGCGGGAATTTACGTTTTGGGTGGATTCGAATGGAAACAGTCAGCGCGATTCCGGCGAGGTGGAAACCTGCCCAATGGAGGCGGGGCAGGGGTTCAGTGTAAATACCTATCCTTATACCTTTTCCGCTGAGTTTCTGCCGAATGGAACCTTTCAGGTGCAAAATCAAACGTACAGTTTGACGTTGATTACGCTTTCAGGATCCGGGGCAAAGCATGATTACTATTTGTATGTGTGGCCATCGGGACAGGTAACGGTGTTCAAATATGCAAAATATTACACCACATAAGCGCGCCGGCCGGCAGTGCGGCGGATTCACGCTGGTGGAGGTGGTCGTCGCTTCCGCCCTGGTCGGGTTGTCCCTTTCCGGTGTGTGGGGACTGCTGAATTGGCTGATGTATTCCACGCATCTTTCCGGAAAACAGGTCGGCGCCGGTTATCTGGCTGAAACAAAAATGGAGCAGCTGCTTTCCACGACGCCTATCGGCGGAACGGATTCACAGGACGGGTTCACGCGCACCTGGTCAGTTTCCTGGCTGCCGAACAATCAGCGACGAATCAGCGTGGTGGTGCAGTGGACGGATCCCCGTAACCGAACCCATGCCGTAGACATGCAATCCTCCGTGATCAATGCGGTGACCTCGTTTCACAACGTGGCTTTCAGCGATCTCTTTGTGGGAGCCACACCATGACTGCGCGACGTCAGGGATTCACGCTTATTGAGTTATTGATTACCCTCCCGATCGCCGTGGTGCTGCTTCTTGCGGTGATTCAAACCTATGTCGCCTGCGGGCGGCTGATGGATTCCCAGCGGATCAGAAACAACCTGACCGGCAATGTGCGTACGGGTATGGATTATCTGATTCGGGACATCAGTATGGCCGGTTACGGATTCAAGGACTGCAAGTCCACGCTGTCGCAATGGATCACCTGGATTCCTTCGTTCACGAATGCCCTAATGATCAAACACACGGCGGGGCAACCGGACAGCGTGACACTGGCCGGGGCTTTTTCGCGGTTGACGGTGCTCAGTGAGCCGGCGGCTGCGGGGGCGGCATCCATTCGCGTCCCCTCCAATGTGGTCTTCAATTTCAACACGACCAATCGCCACTTAATATACATAGGGCGCTCCGAACTGGCCCGCATCACGGGCATTTCTGGCAACACCCTGAACATCAGCACAAAACCGGTCGGCGCAGCCGGGTTGAGTGGGTCTTATCCATCCAATGCCCCTGTGGAATTGATTCAGGTGATTTCGTATTCCGTCACCAACTATGCAGAAAACAATTACCTGATTCGAAGCGATACGGCCAGACCGGCACTGTATTTCGGTTACGCCGTTCCGTGGGATAATATTCTGGCGATGGATGTGTGTGATATGCAGCTATCGAAAAGCAACCAGAATGTGTACATCACGGTGAAAGGGATTTCTCCCGAACCGGATCGCAATTATCATGATCCCGCGACCGGGGATAATCGGCGGCGAATTTCGCTTTACGGTGAAGTGTATATGCGGAACTGAGCAGTGGGAAAACGGGCCATGAAAAAAACAGGTTCACATTCGGTAATGATCCGATCCAACGCGGGCGTGGTGTTGGTGCCTGCCATTCTGCTGATTTCGCTGATTTCGCTGGTGGCTGCCTCGCTGGTCGGGCTGACCATGGCTGAACTGAAGAGTACCGGATATGCGCTTCGCACTCAGAAGGCGTTTTACGATGCCGAAGCCGGTGTGCGCTATGTGATCAACCGGATCAACGACGACTTGAAAAACGGGACCTTTTCCCTCTATCAGGAAACCTCGTCGGTTATTGCGGTTTCCTACAGCGCCCCGTCCGGATATCAGTTTGATACCGTGACCGCACTTGCATCAGTCGGGAATAACAATTGTTTTATGTTTACGGTGACCGGCCACTACGCCAACGCACGGTCGGTGATTGAGGTCACCGTGCAGCGTCCGCGGCTGTTTGGAGGGGTGGGCATTTTCGGAGGCGATTCAGTCTCTTTTCTGACGGGTATTGGCGTGTACAGCTATCGGTCAGACGCCACCTTGGAGCCGACGGCGGCCGGTTCGACCGGCGAAGCGAATGTGGGATCGAATGGCGGGATTACTGTACAGAACCACACCGTGGTGGATGGATGGTTCTATATGGGTGCGGATGAAACCGGCTACCATCATGTGGGCCCCGCCGGTTATAATTGGACCAATGTGGATTACATTGCGCCGGATCCGCTGGGGGCGCGCGGAGGCCCCCTGGCAGAGGCCTTTGTGCTGTATTCCAACAACAACGATAACGCTTCGGTGGGGATTGCCGACAATATCATCAACATCTCTGCCAATGAAACCATGACGCTCTCCGGTGGACGCTATTATGTCGAGGATTTTTACATGGCGCCCAAGTCGCAGCTGACCATTACCGCCACGCCCGAAAACCCGGCAGTGATCTATCTGCACGGCAGTATTCGTATTCAGCCCAATCTGGAGATCGTGGTGACCAATGGAACGCCATCCAGCTTCTACATTTTCTCGGACGCGGAGGATGAAATCCAGTTGCAGCCGCAAAGCATGCTGAGGGCTTTTGTCTATGCGCCGTATGCCCCGATGCAGGTACAGCCGAACAGTCAGTTGGCCGGCTTTTTCTGGGGGAAATCCGTGACGCTGCAACCGGGTTCCGACGTGTTCCTGGATGTCAGCCTGCTGGACCGTTTTCTGGCCGCCGAAGTGCGCATCATCCAGTGGTGCCGGCTCTGAAAATATCCCGGGCGGAACCGGTCTCGCGCCACCCACGTACTGGGGTTGTTTTCTTGTGAATAATTACATTCCGGAACGATCCCCCGGAAACAAACCAGGCAAAAAACAGCCCTGTATCATCTAGCGCCGCAATATAATGGGAATAATGTACAAATATTCCTTTAAAAAGAAGAACCTCCGGTATATAACTAGTATGTTTTATAATGGGCGTGTGTGAAAAGGAGATGCTTCATGAGCCTAAGATTTTGGGTAATTCTGATCTCAATGGCCCTTATGTGTGGGAAGGGGCATGCCTTCGATGGCTTCATAGGGATCACAAACGGCTATTTCTACGACAAATCCTCCGGCGAACCCTTTGTACCCCATGGTATTGCCTATCAAACATGGAACCGGCCGCTGGGCGTGTGGCAGACCACCAATCAAATCGACTATGACTTGGATGAAATGGTCAAAATGGGGGCTAACGCCGTTCGCGTGGACTTTGTTTGGCAGCACATTGAAGGCGCCGGCGACAACGTTTGGAATTGGACCAACTATGAGTACCTCGTGCGCGCCTGTGAGCAGCGGAATATTCGAATCTTTGCCCTCATTGGCTATCAGTGGCCCCCGGATTGGTTCCCGGAAGAATGGTATACCATGCACCCGCCGGAGTGGGATAGCGAAGGCATTTGGCACGGCGAGCGCTGGCAGTCCGACATTATTAACTATGAGCACCCGGACGCGCGGGCCCAGTATGCCGAATGGCTTGGGGCAGTGGCGGGACATTTTAAAGACAGCAAGGCCATCGCAGGCTGGATCGTTGGAAATGAATCGGGCTATCTCGGATTATGGAGCGGACTGCTCGACGGATACGACCCCGAAACGGAGCAGGCTTTTCGCAACTGGTGCGAGGCGAAATACACGGCTATCGAAGCAGCCAATGCGGTTTGGGGAACGGAGTATGAACAGCTCAGTGATGTCACGTTTCCGGATCAGTACCGCGCCTACGGTCCGCCCGGTGCGGTATGGGCCGATGCCGTGCAGTTCCGGGAAGATTCCATCGCGGATTTCACCGCGGTCGGGGCACTCGGCGCCAAACAGGCGGATCCCAATCACCTGATTTCGTATTCCACCGTCGGCATGCAATGGGGCGAAGAGGACTGGCGCTACCATGCGGAAGACCGCGGTAAAATCACAACCGCCTGTTTGGCTACGAATGCCCCGATTGATTTCTTCTCCGTCAATAACTATCCATGGTCCATGCTGGGGCATGAATCCCAAAACGGACAGTGGGGGATTTCATACACTAAAAAAGTGGCGAGGGTTCCGGTGTTGTATTCCGAAACCGGATTTACCAGCTCGGAAACCATGTGGCCGGGAATGGATGAAGACCGCCAGGGGCCCCTGGTCCGCAATTCGCTCTGGGAGAGTCTGGCCGCAGGCGCCATCGGTACGCACATCTTCTCGTGGATGGACCGTCCCTGGATCACGGACCGCGAAAAGGGATTCGGCATTGTCTATGCCGATCGGCGCATCAAGCCGTCTTTTTGGGACAGCCGCAAGGCCTTTAATCTGATGGACCAGGTCGATATTCATCATGTGCTGATGGGGTCGGAAGATCCCGTGCCGGACATCGCATTTCTGTGGACGGATGCCAATGATTCCCAGCACAACCGGTACGAGTGCGAAATGCAGCAGGTGGCCGGCGCGCTGGAGCGGTTGGGATATGAGCCGAATTTTATCAATCTGCAGGAACTGGCCGACGGGGTCTATTCCAATTATGATTTGCTCATTCTGCCGCGCAACATGCGGGTCGAGGACAGCGTCCCCGGCTATACCAACAGCATTCTCAATTTCCTGGCTGCCTATGTCATTCCCGCCGGCGTACACATCATGGCTACCGCGGACCTGCCTGGTCAGCAAAATGCAAACGGACGTGAACGCGAGGCGTTTGTTCAGGAACTGAAGGACTTGTTCGGAATAGATGCTTCAAGCATCAGCGGGTTCGAAGCCCCGATGCGGCGTAATCAATATGTTTCCTCGCACTGGAAACTGATTGAAGTGGATTTCAATACCAACACCACCATCAACGGCTATCACTGCTGGCCGCAGGTATGGAAATACAGCGATGACATTGAGGTGACGGATGGCCGGGTATTCGCCACAATGGACACCTGCCGCAACAAGGGATTTGAAGATAATGCGAATGGGGATCCCGAGCCGCTTAAATGGGGTGGATTCTGGGGCAGCAACACGATCATTCGTTCTGAAGATTGGGCTTTCCATGGTTCCAACGTGTTGCAAATGACGGAATACGGCGGCGTATGGTACGAAAGGCCGGTGGTTCCGTACGGGCGTTACATGCACACCATGTGGTTTCGAAGCAACAGCGATGATCCGCTGGCCGATGGTAAACAGGCGTACCTGGAAATCGAATGGTACGATGATAAGGGAAATGTGATCTCCGCTGTGCAAAGCGCCTTCCTTACCAATGCTACTCCGGCAGACAGCTGGGTAAAATTTTCACTGGATGCCATCGCGCCGGAAAACACATGGACCGCCCGATGCCTCGTACGCCTGGAAGGCGAAACCGGAACAGGGTCTGTCTATGTGGACCAACGGGCCGAAGATCCCGCGCTGGTGGTGAAGGATCACGGCACGGCCAGGGCCGCCATTTTCCTCTTCTCTGCCGGGGATCAGCGGCCCGATGGCAATTTGGACGGTGACCCGGATATCTATGCCTGGCAGTGGCGCTATGATTATTTCGGCGCTCTGGTGCGGGATTATTTTGGAATCAAACCGAAAGTCCAAATTTCAGGAAGCGATTCCTATCTGTGTCTGGCCGATTATCGCACCTGTGCCGATGGATCGACCCTTTGGCAGATCAAAAACTACCAATACTGTGAGTTGGAACCGGAACAGTCGTTCACCATTACCAGCGAACTGTTTTCCAACAAGACCATTCGTGCGGTTTATGCCGGCAGAATTATTGAAGAAAACAGCGATGGCACCATCAGTCTGCAATTCCCCGGTGACGGCATGGAAATGCTGCATGTCTATCCCACTGTGCCCGGCGACTATGTCGTGCAGCTGGCCGATGTCCCTTCTCTGGTGCGCCCGACCGGGGATAAAGCCTATTTGCTTACCATCCAGTATGACTGCCTGAACGCATCCGAATTGACCTTAAAAACCGCCTTTTGCGAGAAAGACGATAATGGGGACGGCACGGCGGGAGAAATTTACGCCGTGATCGAAAAACCGGTTTCCGGAACAGGCGCCTATAGCGATTATATTTGGATTCCGGATTATGACAGCAGGGACACTGATTATATTTCCACGGAAGATGGCGGGCAATATGTGATGCGGGCCTGGCTGGAGGACGCCTCCTCCAATATCGTCGCCGAGGCCATCCCCCAGGATGTGCAGTTGAAGTGGGGCGTAAAACCCACCACGGAACTGCCGACGATCCTCTCCAAGAACTCCGAAGTGTCGGTGGGCATTGAATGGGAGGATCTTTATGAATACCTGCCTTGGGAAAATACGCCCATGGCGCGCAATGAGGCGTTCCCTTCGCGGGTGGCCATCTTTCGCTCCGGCAAGACGGAATCGCGTTTCCCCGGTCATTTCGATCATGTCAATGCCGTGTGCGATTGGCTCGAAACCATCGGTTATTCCAATGGCAACAAACTGGATATTTCCTTCGATAACCTTACCGTGGACGGCGGTCTTTATGCGGAGGGTTTCAGCAGCGGTACGCCGGTCGATATGACACGCGAAGCCGGGTGCGCAAACTGGACTGCGGAGGATGGAACACTGCGCGCCTGGCGAATCGGTGACGATGACAATATCTGCGCTTTCGGCGATCCCGGTTGGGGAGATTACACGGTCAGCGTGGACATCCGTTACAACAGCCTCGGGTATTACACCGATGATGCGGAACTTTATCTTCGCTATCAGAACCGCAACAATTTCGTAAAAGTGGGTATTCGCAACTACTACGGCTCATGGCGCTTGAAGTATACGGTGCGCTCTGCCACTAACAACGTGGACCAGAATTGGGTGTATTACTTTGCCAAGACCAACAGCCCGACGGCCGGCGAGTGGTTCACGCTGAAAGTGGCGGCGGTCAGCAATGCCTATACGGTGTATATCACCGATTCCGGCGTGGAAACACTCGCCGGAACCTTCACGAACAATCTGTTTACCAATGGAATAATTGCCCTCGGTGCAACCGCTACGCAGTTGGGCATCTGGGAACCGCAGAACGGTTATTTCTTCATCAGCGACGATCAATACAGCTATTACTCGGACGATGAATCCGAGGACGTTACCCTTGGAGTGCCTTTAAATCTGGACAAAGGCTATCTGAATGAATTTTTCCCGACGCTCATTCTGCCGGGCACCTATGTGATGAGTGACATGGAAGTGTCCAACGTGGTCGAATGGTTTTCCAAAGGCTTGCGCAGTCTGATCGCCACGGATGGCGGTGTGGCGATGATGAATGAAAACGGAATCGGCGATTCTGGACGGATTGAGGCGCTTTTTGGTGTCTCCGGTTCGGCCGCTGCGCTGACCGGTTTGCAGCAGCTGACGATCGGAACGAACGACCACTACACGACGTTGGATTATGATGCGTCCGACACCCTGGCGCTTTCCGGTAATGCACACGCCTGGACGTCTCTGGTGAGCGGGGTGGCGATGTCCACCGTAAACAACGGAAGTGCCTCCGCACCTGCGATCATTACGCATGTGGATAATCACGCCTCCGAGGCACCCAACAAAGCCGTTTGCCTTAACTTTGACGCCACCGATCAGGGGCAGATGACGAATGAACTTCATCTGCTTGCCCAACGCGCCTTTGAATGGGTGCGCGGTGAATCCTGCAAAGTACGCATGCAGCTGAAATGTCCGGTCGATCCAAACGATCCGAGTGGCGATATTGCACTGCTTACCGTGGACGGGTGGCTTCTGACCTCGTCCGGTACCGCCACGCTGATCGCAAACATCCCGGGTGAAGCCATCACGACCGGCACGAATCTCTACTGGGTGCTGTATGTCTACCCGCGCGAGGCGGGTGATGCCTGGACGGAACATCGCGGATTCTATGTGTCGTCGAATGACGATGGCGGCGGCATGTATTCCTCCATTGAGGGGGTCAATCTTCTCGTGTATGGCGACGCCGGCATTCCGGTGGGCTGTAATATCATGTGCTGGTCTGGAGATCCGGCCAATGACAATTTTGAGGGTCACTATAAAGGCAGCGAGCCTCCGGAGAAAAACGAGTGTTTCCAGGCAGAAGGGACCGGTTATGCCGGATGGGGAGTGTATGTAACAAACGGAACAATGGACCTGAGCGCCTATGCCGGAGGTGCATTGAAATTCTGGTTGCGCTCCACCGGAACCGTCAGGGTGGAGTTGGAGGATGGAAATGGAAATGGAACGAATCGGGTAAAGAATTACGAATCGACCACTAACCAATGGCGTGAAATCACCATTCCAATCAAAGCCTTTACCACCAACATTAATAGGTCCTGTATATATTTTCCATTCAAGGCGACATCCATGAACGGAGGCACGTTCTATGTTGATTATGTGCGATGGGTCGTAAACCAGGCACCGCTCATCCATCTGCCCGGGCCGCATATTGTACTGGTCGGGTCCACAACAAATTTTCAGGTGACTGTTTCCGATCCGGACGGCAACCCCGTCACGCTCACCAACAAACTGGCTCCGGACGGCGCGGTGTTTTTGACTAATACGTTCACTTGGATAGCCCCGCCGTCTGCGGCGGGAACAACCAACACCATCACTTTTGTGGCTAACGACCAGCAGGGATTTACCAATAGCGTGGTCACTAACAGCACGCACCTTATTGTGCCGTGGGATGGCGATGCGGACGGTCTGGGCGATGCCTGGGAATGGACTGCGTTCACCACGCTGGTCTACAATGCCGGTGATGATAATGACGGAGATGGCGCTTCGAACATTCATGAGTCCGGCGCCGGAACCGACCCGTTAAATGCCGCCTCACTCTTTGCAGCGCTGATCAGCCGCCTTCCAAGTCAAAGCGAGCCGGTTTTCCGAGTTCAAACAAGCACGGTGCCCGGTAAAAAATACACCATCTATTTCACCGATAACCTGTTGATGGGTGAATCCGCCTGGCAGCCGTTTGAAAACAGCGCCAATGGCGTCGGAACCTGGCTGGAAACCAATGCCATTCCGGGAACATTCACGTTTGTGGATGATATGACCGGCAACACCTCGGGAAGCGCGCCGACGAACCGGGCCCGTTCCTACGTTGTCAGAGTGGAAACACCGTGAGTTCCCATCGGTAACCGGCAGCAGAATAAACGAACGGCACCGTTCAGGCCTGCTTTGAAGAAGCAAAGATCTGATCTTTAATTCCGAGCAGTTCGCGCGCCTGTTCGCGGAGTTTGAACTTCTGGATTTTACCGCTGGCTGTCTGCGGGAAGTGCGATACAAAAAAGATATGCTTGGGTGTTTTGTAACGCGCCATATTGTTCCGGCAGGCGAATTGAATTTCCTCTTCAGTCAGGTTGGCGCCGTCCTTTAAAATGATGAAAGCCCCCACGATTTCGCCGTATTTCGGGTCCGGAATGCCCACGACCTGAACGTCTTTCACGCCGGTAAGCGTATAGATGAACTCCTCAATTTCCCGGGGATACACATTTTCTCCGCCGCGGATGATCATATCCTTGAGGCGCCCGGTGATTTTGTAATAGCCGTTGGCATCCACTTCGGCAATGTCGCCGCTGTGCAGCCAGCCGTCTTTGTCAATCGCGCGGGCCGTCTCCTCGGGCAAGTTGTAATACCCTTTCATAATGTTATAACCCCGGCAGCACATTTCGCCCGGCTTATTGATCCCCACGGGAGCGCCCGTCTCCGGATCCGTGATTTTGATTTCAATAAAGGGCATGCCTTTGCCTACGGTGGCGGCCTTAATTTCGGGCGGGTCGTCGGTGCTGGTCTGGGTGAACACCGGGGAGGCTTCCGTGAGACCGTAGGCAATGGTGATGTCGGGGCAGTGCATACGCGTCATCACATTTTTCATGGCCTCGATCGGACAGGGGGAACCGGCCATGATGCCGGTGCGGAGCGAGGTCAGGTCAAACAAATCAAACATAGGATGGTTCATTTCTGCGATGAACATCGTGGGCACTCCATAGATGGCGGTGCAGCGTTCTTTTTGCACGGCGGCCAGCGCCATCAGTGGATCGAACTGCTCCAGGGGAACCAGCGTGGCGCCGTGCGTCAGGATAGCCATAACGCCCAGCACGATGCCGAAACAGTGAAACAGCGGCACAGGCAGGCACAGACGATCCTCGCCGGAGAATTTCTGGCGCTCGCCGATGTAATAACCGTTATTCAAAATGTTGCGGTGCGTCAGCATGACGCCTTTGGGGAATCCGGTGGTGCCCGAGGTGTACTGCATATTGACCACATCGGTGCAGCGCAGTGCCTTCATACCCTCATGCAGGCGCGTCATATCGCTGTGCTGCCCGAGCAGCAGCAGCTCGTTGACGTTATACATGCCGTGATGTTTTTCCTGGCCGACGTAAAGAACCTGCTTCAGATGCGGAAATTCCTTCGATGCGAGATGGCCGCGCGCCGTGTGGCGGAGTTCGGGCACCAGATCGTAGATGATGTGCAGATAGTCCGAATCCTGAAAGCGGTCAATCAGGGCCAGCATTTTCATGTCAGACTGTTTCAGCACGTAGGCCAGCTCGTGATTTTTATAGAGGGTATTGATGGTAATCAACACGGCGCCGATTTTCGTGGCCGCGAAGAAAAACGTCAGCCAGTCGGGTACGTTCTTCGCCCAAATCCCGATGTGGTCGCCGCGCCCGAGTCCGATTTGCATGAGACCATTGGCCAGTTCGTTGACCCGTTTGTTGAAGTCGGCATAAGACCAGCGCAGATTGCGGTCCGGATAAACCAGAAAATCCCGATCCGGATGAGCGCGGGTTTCCGCATCCAGAAAATCCCCGATGGTCATTTCGGTGAATAGCGATTCGGTATTCATAAATTAACGCTCCGTAAGGGATGGGGGGACGGCCCGGCGGTCAGGCCGGAGAATACACGACGGCAAGGATTGTGGCGTCGGCGCCGTGCATGGCGTGAACGGCATGGGGCACTACAGAGTCATAATACAGGCTGTCGCCGGTTTCCAGTTGGTAAACTTCCTTGCCATAGCGCACTTCGATGCCGCCCTTCAGCACATACAGAAATTCTTCGCCTTCGTGCCCGGAGAGTTTGACCTCTTCGGATTTCGGGGGATGGACTTCGATCAGAAACGGCTCCATATGCCGGTCGCTTTTCCCGGCCGCCAGGGAATGGAAGTCCAGCACACTGTTTTTTTCCGTGTCCGAATTGCCGGAGAAGCGGATGACGTGTGTGGAATCGCCGTGACGAACCATCGACGGCCCGGCATGCGGCGAGTCATCCAGAAATGTCCCCAGGCGTACGCCCAGTCCGCGCGCCAGTTTGAGCAGCGGCGTTAGCGAGGGAATCAAATTTCCCGCCTCCAGGCTTTCGATCAGTTGTTCGCTGCAATGGCTGCGTTCGGCGAGTTGCTGCACCGTCAGCTTGTGCTGCTCGCGAATCAATTTCAGTTTGTCACCCAGCTCGTTCTGTTTCATGTGATGCTCCCTCGGAAGTAAGCGTTGATTAGTTCGCCGTTCGCTGTTGTTCGGCCCAGGATTTCCCAACCTCCAGAATCTTGCGGTTGATCGGGATCAGCTTGGGATGCTTGGCAAACGAGTTGTCCAGCGCCGCCTGGAACGCATCCGGCGAAAGCCCGGTGGCGTTCAGCGCCATCAGCACTCCGAACAGAATCGTATTGGCGGCCTTGGGCGCACCATGTTCCGCGGCCAGTTGCTGCGCGGGAACCGCCAGTGCGCGAACCGACATCGGTGCCGTGAAATCGCCCGCGACGGCATCATAAATCAAATACCCGTTTGGCCGGACCGTCTCCGCAAATTTTTCCAGCGAAGGTCTGTTCATCGCCACCAGAATATCCGGTTGATACACCACCGGGGAGCCGACCGGCGTACCGCTGATCACGACGCCGCAATTCGAGGTGCCGCCGCGCTGTTCGGGCCCGTAGGAAGGATACCAGGAGGTGTAATAGCGGTCCTTGCAGGCGGCCTGTGTGAGCATAATGCCCAGGCTCAAAACACCCTGTCCGCCGAATCCGGCCACTTTGATTTGCACCGGTTTGAAATTCGGACGGTCCATGGCTTTTTCCGCGGTATTGTTTTCCAGATCAAACAGCCGGTCGATCGCGTCTTTTTGAAAGATGCTGTCGTCGCGGCGCATGGGCGGCGTGGAGTCGGAAAGGTCCCTGAAGTTGCCCAGCGGAAATTCCTGCTGCATCTGTTCATTGATGAATGCGGCGCTGCTGATGGCGTCCTGCTTGAGGTTGGTCGGGCAGTTGGAAAGAATCTCGACAAAAGCATAGCCTTTGTTGTCCCGCTGAATTTCCAGGGCTTTCCGAATGGCCTGCCGTGCCTTGCGAATGTGTTTGATGTCGGACACCGCCACGCGTTCGATGAATACCGGCGCGCGCAGGGTGTTGATCATTTCGCACAGGTGCAGGGGATATCCGGCCTGACGCGGATCGCGACCGTTCGCGCAGGTGCTTGTTTTTTCGCCGACCAGCGTGGTGGGCGCCATTTGTCCGCCCGTCATGCCGTACACGGTGTTGTTCACAAAAAACACAGCCAAGTGTTCGCCGCGGTTGGCCGCCTGGAGGGTTTCGTTCAGGCCGATGGAGGCCAGATCGCCGTCGCCCTGATAGGAAATGACCACGGCGTCGGTGCGGGCCCGTGAAATGCCGGTGCCGACGGCCGGCGCCCGGCCGTGCGCCACCTGGACGTTTCCGCAGTCGAAATAATAATAGGCAAACACGGCGCACCCGACCGGACTGATCACGACGGCGCGCTGCTGGATGCCCAAATCCACCAGGGCCTCGCCGATGAGTTTGTGGATGATGCCGTGGCCGCATCCGGGGCAGTAATGTGTGGCCGTCGGGGCGGCGCCGCCTTTGCGTTCGAAGATGCCGTAGATGCCTTTGGAAGAGATGATTTTGTCGTTCATGCCAAGCCTCGTATGGAAGTCAATACCTGATCCATGGTGATTAAGTTGCCGCCCAGGCGGGAGACGAGCTGTACCGGTCGCGTGCAGTCGATCGCCAGTTTGATGTCGTCGCGCATTTGGCCGTTGCTCATTTCGACGGAGATAAACGTCACCGGACGCGTCTCGGCGATTTGCCGGAGAGCGCTCTCCGGCCACGGGAAAAGGGTGATCGGGCGGAAAAGTCCCGCTTTGATTCCTTCGGACCGCGCCTGATCCACAGCGGATTTTGCGATGCGGCTGCAAATGCCGTAAGCCACCAAAACGATGTCCGCATCCTCGGTGCGATAGGTCTCGTGGCGGCATTCATTTTCCCGGATGAGCCGGTACTTGGCCTGCAGGCGGTTGTTGAAAGCCTCCAGCTGATCGAAATCCAGAAAGATGGAGGTCGTGAGATTGTTCATGGTGTCTTCGGTACCGCTGACAGACCAGGCCGGATCCACGGCAGGTTGAACCGACTGCTCGGGGAAATTCAGCGGTTCAATCATTTGGCCCAGCACGCCGTCGGCCAGCAGATAGGCGGGGGTGCGGTATTTAAAAGCCAGCTCGAAGGCCAGCATGGTCAGGTCGCACATTTCCTGGATGCCGTTCGGGGCCACAACGATCGCGCGGTAATTGCCGTGTCCGCCGCCCTTGACGACCTGGTTGTAGTCGCCCTGTTCCGGGCCGATGTTACCGAGGCCGGGGCCCGCGCGCATGATGTCGGCGATCACACACGGCAATTCGGAACCGGCCATATAGGAAACGCCTTCCTGTTTCAGGCTGATGCCCGGCCCGGAGGAGGCCGTCAGGGCGCGGTGGCCTGCGGCCGCGGCGCCGTAGGTCATATTGATGGCGGCCTCTTCGGATTCCGCCTGCACGAATTTGCGCCCGAGCTGCGGAAAGAGGACCGAGGCTTCCTGAAGAATTTCACTGGCCGGCGTGATCGGATAGCCGAAATAGCAGTCGCATCCGGCATAGAGGGCGCCGATAACCACGGCAGTATTGCCTTTAACAAGTTGAGTTGCCATGACGTTTATTCCTTGGTGGGTTCGCTGGTTCGGGCCGGAATGCGGACGGATAGCGCATGCGGTTCGGGGCACGAGTAGAAACAGTTGGCGCATCCGGTACAGCCTTCGCCGAGGTATTCGACGTAGGGATAGCCGCGTTCGTTGAGTTGAGTTCCCATGTGCAATACCTGTTTCGGGCAGGCGACAATGCACCGCCCGCATCCTTTGCATTCCAGGGTATTGATCAGGGGCTCGGGTTTATTGGGATTCGGTTTCGACATAATTCATCCTCGCTGGGTTCAATCGGCATCCTGTTCCCGGATTTGCACCCGGCGAATTTTCCCGCTGATGGTTTTCGGCAGTTCGGTCACGAACTCGATGACCCGCGGATACTTGTAGGGCGCCGTCACTTTTTTCACATGGTTTTGAAGTTCTATTTTCAATTCATCGGTCGGCTTGTACTTTGCGGTCAGCACGATCGTGGCCTTGATGGCCTGCCCGCGTACGGGATCGGGGACGCCTGTGATGGCGCATTCCAGCACCGCCGGGTGCTGAATCAGCGCGCTCTCGACTTCGAATGGGCCGATTTTGTAGCCGGAGCTTTTGATGATATCGTCATCGCGCCCGACGAACCAGAAGTAGCCGTCTTCATCCTGCCAGGCCATATCTCCGGTGTGGTAGAAACCGTCGTGCCAGACGCTCGCTGTTTTCTCGGGATCGCGGTGATAGCCGGAGAACATCCCGGGCGGGAGCGTATCCGTCCGGATGACGATTTCGCCTTCTTCGCCGGTTTCGACGGGGTGTCCCTCGGCGTTGTGCAGTTCCACATGATAGCCGGGCGAGGGGCGGCCCATTGAGCCGGGCTTCGGTTCCATCCAGGGCCAGGTGGCAATGGTCACCACCAGCTCGGTTTGTCCGAATCCCTCCATCAGTTTCAGTCCGGTGTGCTGAAGGAATTTCTGATACACCTCCGGGTTCAGCGGTTCGCCTGCCACCACCACATACTTCAAGTGGCTCAGATTGTAATGCGATAAATCCTTTTTGATGAGCAGGCGGTAGACCGTCGGCGGAGCGCAGAACGTCGTCACGTGATACTGCGCACACTTCTCAAGCATATTGCCGGCGTCAAACTGATCGTAGTCATACGCGAACACCGCGCTGCCGCAAATCCACTGGCCGTAGATTTTGCCCCAGACGTTTTTAGCCCAGCCGGTGTCGGAGACGGTGCAGTGAAGTCCGTCGTCCTGTACATTTTGCCAGTATCCGGCGGTAATGATATGCCCCAGCGGATACGCGAAATTCAGCGCCACCATTTTGGGCATTCCGGTGGTGCCGGAGGAAAAATAAATCAGCGAAAGATCCGTCAGCGCGGGTGCGGCATCCCCGGTCGGACGGGGAAACACATCGGAAGCCTCTTCCATCAGCTGTTCAAAATTCAGCCATCCGGGTTGCTCTTCGCCGATGGCGGCCTTGATCGAAAGGATATTCCCGGTGGCGGCCTGCGCTTTATCCACTTCGGCCATCAGACGCGGATCGGAAACGCAGATCGCCATTTTCAAGTCGGCCTTTTCGATGCGGTAAATCATATCGCTGGCCGTGAGCATATGCGTGGCGGGGACGGCGCGCGCACCGATGCGGTGCAGCGCCAGCAGGCAAATCCAGAACTGATAATGGCCTTTCATGATCAGCATTACATTGTCGCCCTTGCGGATGCCCAGCTTATGCAGAACATTGGCGGCCCGGTTGCTTTCACGCATCAGGTCGGCGAATGAAAAAATGCGCTCAAGTCCGTGGTCATTGCACCAGACCAGCGCCCGCTTGCCGGGATCCCCGGCGGCGTAAACATCCACCACGTCATACGCAAAATTAAAGTGCTCCGGCGTATGAATGTTAAAGTGGTTGTAGAAATCCCCGTAGGAGGAAAATTCCGTGCGATCCAGAAAACGCGATAACAGATTCATGACAACTCCCAAAATGAAACGTACTGCTGTTTAAAGAATGACCGCCAGGAAACGGGCCGGTCGGTTATCCAGCGCGCACATGCAGTGCGGACAGCCGGAATCAAAATAGATGCTGTCGCCCGCTTCCAGTTCAATTTCCCGGTCGCGGATATAGAGGAGCATGCGCCCTTCCAGCATGTAGTCGAATTCCTGGCCGGGGTGTGCATTTTTCGGCGGGATGACTCCGGCCGGTTTGGGATCCACGGTGACGAGGAACGGCTCCGCCTTCGCATGGATGAAATTGGCCGCCAGGTTCTGATAGCGATACGCCTCGCGGCGCTCCACGCTGGTGCCCTTGTTTCGGCGCGTTACCGAATAAAAGTGCATACGGGGCTCTTCCCCGGTAAGCAGCAACCCGAGTTCAACCTGGAAAACGGCCGCCAGTTCAAACAGCAGGCTGGCCGGAATATCCGCCTGGCCCTGTTCATACCGCGTGTATTGATCCGCCGGAATTTTCAACCGCCCGGCGATTTCCTCCGTGGAGAATCCGGAGAGTTCCCGCAATTCACGGATGCGATCGGCAATTTCCCTGATTCGTTCCTGCATCACACAGCCCTTTCCATTTGATTGACAGGGTCGGATGATAAGCACATCACGAATGAGGTTTCCAGTGATTATTCACTTGTTTTTCCAACGATTGGAAAAACGGCTTTGAAAGTTTCCAACGATTGGAAAAACCTTCGCAAAAGTTTCCAATGATTGGAAAAACCGCGATATACTGCCGGCATGACAACAGCAGAAGAAAACGGGGTTCCCCTGATCAGTCTGGAGCGGGTGGCTTTTCGGCTCGGAACACGGGTGGTATTTCCCCGTACCGACTGGGTAATTCGCGCCGGGGAGCAATGGGCACTGCTCGGCGGCAATGGAAGCGGGAAGAGCGTGTTGGCGCTGGGGTTGATGGGGGCCATACCCGCCGTGCGCGGCGAACTGGTCTATCATTATGAAGCGCCGGACGGAGAAAGCCCGGAGCAGCGGATTGCCTGTGTTTCGTTTGAGCGGCAGCGGGCGCTGGCCGGGGACGGCGTGGCGGCGGCCCGGTGGTGCAGCATCGAACAGGAAGCGTGTGCGGCGGTGCGGGACTTGATTCGCTATGAACAGGTCGAAGAGATCAATCCGTATGAGGTGCGGGATTGCTCGGCGGCGCGGCGTGTGTTTGAGCGGCGTAAAGGCCGGGTGATCCGGCTGTTGGGAATCCGGCCGCTGCTGGATCGGCAGCTCGTGCAGCTTTCCAATGGCGAAATGCGCAAACTGCTGATTGCACAGGCGCTGCTGAAGAATCCGCGGCTGCTGATTCTGGATGATCCGTTTGCGGGGTTGGACGCAGATTACCGCGAACGGTTCCGGAGGCTGGTCGGCGAGCTGGTGCATGCCGGCGGTATGCAGATTCTGCTGACGGTTTCGCATGAAGAGGATTTGCCGGAAAGCATTACGCATGTGGCGCTGCTGGATCACTGCCGAATCGCGGCGGTCGGCTTGCGGGAGGATATGCTGCGAAGCCGCCGGGCGCAGGATCTGTGGCAGGCGCCGGCGGTGAAACGCAGAACGCTTGAAGGCCGGAAGGCGGTGCCCGCGCGGGCGGGGCGCGAGCTGCTGCGGATGGAACATGCCCGTATTGTGTATGGGCGGCGGGTGATTCTGCGTGATTTGAGCTGGGCGGTTCACGAGGGGGAAAGCTGGG
>CAZISY010000014.1:30261-54705 GCA_964542025.1 uncultured Verrucomicrobiota bacterium | reverse complement strand
GACCGGAGAAGAAACGTTTGCAGACACCTACACACCCTGATAGTCTGCCTCTCATGAACATTTTTTCTAAAAATGGGCATTCCATTATATGGGGAGACGTCATCGAGGCACTTAACGCCGAGGTTCCTGATGGCTCTGTGGACTTGGTGTTTGCCGACCCCCCTTACAACATAGGTAAAAACTTCAATGGTCGCAAAGATCGGTGGCCGTCCGACGAGGCCTATCTCACATGGTGTTACCAGTGGTTGGACCTTTGCATTTCAAAGCTTAAGCCAACCGGAAGCCTTTACGTCATGACGGCCACCCAGAACATGCCCTTCTTCGATCTTTTTCTGCGTACGCGCCTGACAATCCTGTCCCGAATCGTGTGGTTCTATGACAGCTCGGGTGTCCAGGCCCGAAAATTCTACGGTTCTCTTTACGAACCGATCCTTTTCTGCGTAAAAAACCAGGATCACTATACGTTTAACGCCGAGGATATTCTTGTCGAAGCCCGCACCGGCGCAACCCGCAAGTTGATCGACTACCGAAAATCTGTCCCTACGGTGTACAGCAGCAAAAAAGTTCCTGGAAACGTCTGGAACATTCCGCGCGTCAGGTACCGAATGGATGAATACGAAAACCACCCGACGCAAAAACCAACGGCTCTTCTTGACCGGATCATCAGGGCAAGCTCCAACCCGGGCGACCTCGTACTGGATCCATTCTCCGGCACATTTACAACCTCTGCCGTTGCACAAACGCTTGGGCGGCTATCCATCGGGATTGAGGCAGAGGAAGAATACGTCAAAATCGGCCTTCGGCGCCTGACGATTCAGGAAACTTACAACGGAGAAATCCTCCGACGTGAGCCGAAAACCTACAAACAACAGGACTCGCCTGCACAGCAGCAGTTGGCGATCTTTGAAAAACAAACACCATGGAACACGACTTTACACCGGTAATCAATAGTGTGCTTACCCGATGCTTCGGCAGCGCCGCGCGTGATCTTTTCGAAAAAAGTCCGCTTCTGCAGTACATTAATCTCAAAACGGTTTCTGCAACAAGGGGTTCAAAAGCGCGGAGCAGCTTTGCAAATCTTTACGCTATTCTTGTACTCGTGGAAGACTACGTAGCGCATGGCTTTCACAAACGGGGTGATTACTCGAAGTACGAGGGTGCGCAATTCTCAAAACTTTTTATAAGGCAACGTGAGTTGCCCTTCGGAAGCAAGCTGCAGAATCATGGATTGAATGATCGTCTGAACGGGGAATTTCGCAAATTTTTCCCACAGGTGGATGCACAACCGATCTTGCGAGTGGTTGAGACTCGCAGGTACTGGATAAACCAGAAACTCGTCGTGCTTTCTCTCGGTAAAAAAAAGTATGACATCGCGGAAGCCGTGATAGAAATCATCATGGCGTATGCAAAAACAAAACAGGCGGCTTTTGACGGTTTCATAAAAACATGCGAACAACTTCAGGAAATCTCCAAACAAAAGCATGACAAGGCGGAGTCTTTTATTCTCGATTTGCTGGCCCCGCATGTGGATGCCCGAATATTTGAAATCGTAAGCTATGCCATCCTTAAATTCTTTTATCATGAACAGACGGTTTATTTCGGATTTCAGCTGGATAAATTGGAGGCATCACCCCTGTTGCTTTATAAGACGGGGCGCACCAATGCCAACGATGGCGGAATTGATTTTGTTATGACGCCGCTTGGCCGGTTTTTTCAAGTTACTGAAACCCTCGACATTCGAAAGTACTTCCTTGATATCGACAAGATCGAACGCTATCCAATTACTTTCGTCATTAAGGCGACAGAATCCGCTGAAGACCTTCTCAAGAAACTGCGTGAAGGCGCGAAACGTCAATACTCCGTCAGGGCAATTGTCGATAAATACATGGCGTGCATTGAAGAGATTATCAACATCCCGATCCTGCGTGAGCGATTCCGTGCAGGCGTTGCTCAAGGCTACCTTAAGAGCATAATGTCCGAGATCGTCAGGCAAAGCAAAGTTGAATTCAACTATGAAGAACCGGACGATGAGTAACACGATCATCACCTTCGGCGCACCGCACGGGTTTGCATTAGTCCGTTCCGTTTCCACGCAAAACAGAGTCAACCACGGAGAATGATATGAGTATTCGGGAAGTGATGAGTGAATTGAAGCGATGGACTTCCGAGGGGCGTGCCTGCGGTGTCGCCATACTTTATCAGGCCCAGCATTCATCGCCGCGCCCCGTTGGATCCTGTCTGGCCGTCGCGGATGACGGCCGCATGGCGGGCGCGATCTCCATGGGATGCGTGGAATCCGATATCCGCGAGCACCTGCTCGAACTGCTGAACACCGGTCAGCCCCCGCAGCTGCTGCACTACGGCGCGGCCAATGACATGCTGCTGGAAGTCGGCCTGACCTGCGGCGGCGAAATCGATGTGATGCTGAGTCGCTTTGATCTGCACGATCCGGCCTGGCAACTGCTGAATGAAAACGCCGCCAGCCAGCCCTGCCTGTTATTCACGATCATTGACGGTGCGCAGGCCGGCGCCCACTGGTGCCTCTGTGCTGATGGCACCGAGGCCGGCGGACTGAACGACGGAGAATTTCTGAATCTCGCACGGGCTGAATCAAAAATCCTGTTCGCAAAATGCCGCAGTCACTGCCTGACGAATGCCCGGGGCGAACGACTGTTTGCACAGCATTTTTCACCGCCGGCCCCGCTGGCCATCGTAGGTGGAAACCCCATCGCGGTCGCCCTGTGCGATCTGGCCTCACGCACCGGCTTTGAGGTGACCGTTATTGACCCGCGCGTCTCCGTGGCACCTGCGGAATACTACCCGCGGGCCAAAGACGTCGTACATGAATGGCCGCGAAAAGCCCTGCAGGATTTGGGCGTCGATGCGCGCTGGTGCGTGGCCGTCCTTTCCCACGATCAAAAACTGGATGTTCCCGCCATCGAAACAGCCCTGGAGCTGAAGGCGCTCTACGTGGGTCTGCTGGGCAGTCAGGGCACTCAGCTGAAACGACGCCGGGAGCTGCTCGACCACGGTGTTTCGGAAGAGCAACTGAACACGGTGTACGGCCCCATTGGTTTTAAGGGAATCGGCGCAGTGACATCACCGGAAATCGCCGTGAGCATTCTGGCGGAAATCATCGCATGCAGGCATCAGGCGCCGCTCGCCGTGCGCAAACCGTCCGGTTCGTGCCCGTAATGACAGGCCACGCGCCGTCCTTCCCCGCAGGCCGTCAGCATCGGATCAGAAATCAGGCAGTTTGACCCAACCCGGTCACATCGGGGATGAAAGCGGCAGCCCGTCGGCCATTGATCCGGCGTCGGCACGGAACCCGGAATGCACACCAGTTTTTTCGCATAACCGCCCAACTGCGGAACCGAAGCCAGCAGTGCGCGAGTATAGGGATGACGCGGTGAATCCATGATCTCCTTCGCCATTCCTTCTTCCACGACCGTTCCGGCGTACATCACAAAGAGCCGATCAGCCACACCCCGCACCAGCCCCAGATTGTGCGTAATCAGCCAGACGGCCATGCCCATGGATTGATTGAGTTCATGCAGCAGTTCCATCACCTGCGCCTGAACTGTCACGTCCAGCGCCGTGGTCGGCTCATCGGCAATCAGCAGTTTTGGACGGCAGGCCAGCGCCATCGCAATCATCACCCGCTGCTGCATGCCTCCGCTTAATTGATGCGGATAGGCGCGCGCTTTGGCCCGAACATCCGGAATGCCGACCCGCTCCAGAAGCCGTTCCACTTCATCACGCGGGCGAACCTCCCGCTGATGCCGTCGCACCGCTTCGGCAATTTGGTCGCCCACGCGCATAACCGGATTCAGCGAGCGGCCCGGCTCCTGAAAAATATACGCCACAGTACCTCCGCGCAACGCCCGCAATCCACGGGCATCCATCATCGCCACATCGCGCCCACTCACCAGCACCCGTCCGTTCACCCATCGCGCCGATTCCGGCATCAACCGCGCCGGCGCATAGGCCAGCATGCTTTTCCCACACCCCGACTCGCCCGCAAAGGCCACAAACTCCCCGGCGCAGATGGACAGCGAAACACCATCCACCGCGCGAACCGGACGTTCAGGAGGCCCGAAATGCACCCGCAGATTCTCAATATTTATCAGTTCTTCCTTTTGCGCTTTCATGGTTGTGCCGTATATTCGGGCACAACGATTGAAGAAACAACGATTATCTCCGGGAAAGAAAAGCACACTCATGAACGCAGCAATAACCATCCTTCCAGTCACACTATTCCTGTTGGCCGCACGCCTCCTCCCTGCGGCGGATTCCTTCCCGCCGGACGGCTGGCAGGATGCCCCCGACCCCATTGCGTCCGAGCATGCGGAACCCGGCGGACAGCTTACCGTCTTCGCCGGGCAGTATCCGCAAAGCTTCAACTACTATCTGGATAACAACGTGTTTTGCGCGGAGCTCTTCTCCACTCTGTATGAGACGCTCATCACAGCAGATCCCATCACCGCCGACTACGTTCCGGCTCTGGCCGAACGATGGACGATTTCCGACGACAAAAAAACCTTCACCTTTCATCTCGATCCCCGTGCCGAATGGAGTGACGGCACTCCGATTACCGCCGAAGATGTTGCCTGGACATTCGGCGCCATTCTGAACCCGTCCAACATGACCGGCGTACACAAAGTGGGACTGGAAAACTGCGAGCCCCCCGTCATCCTGGATGAACGCACCATCCAATTCACGGCACGCGATGTACACTGGCGCAATCTGGGAACCATCGGCGGATTTCACATTCTCCCCAAACGGGCCATGGCCGACCTGGACTTCAACAAAATCAATTTCGAGTTCCCTGTGGTTTCCGGTCCCTGCCGGATCAGCGGCGTTTCCGAAGGCGTTTCGGTCACCCTGCAGCGGCGAACCAACTGGTGGGCCGGCGCGCGCGCCTCCAACCGGCATGTAATGAATTTTGAAACCATCAAATACCGATTCTTCGATGACCAGGCCAATGCCTTTGAGGCGTTTAAAAAAGGCGACATCGACATCCTGCCCGTCTACACCGCCCGCCTGTGGGTCAATGAAACCGGCGGAGAAAAGTTTGAAAAGAACTGGATCGTGAAGCAGAACATACGCAATCGAAAACCCATCGGCTTTCAGGGATTTGCCATGAACATGCGGCGCAAACCGTTCGATGACCTGCGCGTACGCAAGGCGCTGGCCCACCTGCTCAACCGCGAAAAAATGAACGCCACCCTGATGTACAATCAGTATTTTCTGCAAAACTCTTACTTTGAGGATTTGTATGATGCCGCTCATCGCTGCGCCAATCCGGTGTTTGATTTCAACAAGGAAAAAGCCCGTGCCCTGCTCGCGGAGGCCGGATGGGCCGCCAACCCCAAAACCGGCATTTTGGAAAAGGACGGACAACCGTTCAAAATCCAATTCCTGACGCGCGATCCGTCCTCGGATAAATTTCTGGCCATCTACGCTGAAGATCTCAAAGACCTCGGCATTGTCCTGGAAATCGAGCGTAAGGATTGGGCCGCCTGGACCAAGGATATGGGCGAGTTTAATTACGATATCACCTGGGCGGCCTGGAGCGCCGGACTCTTCAAGGATCCCGAAGGCATGTGGGAATCCAAAGAAGCGGATCGACTCAACGGCAACAACATCACCGGCTATCGGAATCCGGAAGTGGACCGGCTGATCGAAGAACAGAAAGCTGTTTTCGATGTGCAGAAGCGCCACGAAATCTGCCGTCAGATCGATGCACTCATCGCGGCGGAAGTCCCCTATGTGCTGCTATGGAATACCGACAGTGTACGCCTCCTCTACTGGAACAAATTCGGAACGCCCCCCACGGTCCTTTCCAAATACGGCTCTGAAAGCGCCGCGCAATACTACTGGTGGCTGGACGAAGATTCCGTGGCCGACCTTCAGGATGCCATGAGTGAAAAAGTCGCGCTGCCCGCCAAACCCTCTGAAGTGATTTTTGATCAGACGTTCAAAAAGTAGCAAACGGCGCCGCCGAGAACCGGAGACACCGCCCATGGCTAAAGCCCCGCAAAATGACCTGACTATGATCTCGCTCGAGTCGCATCACGCGGCCGACAATACGGCCGCAGCCTGGAGCTGTTACTGGCGGACCAATCTGTTGCTCACGCTCATTGCCGCCACGGTCCTCCTGTGGATCGGTGACACCGACTGGCCTCTGTTTCGCACCGCGCTTTCACTGGCTGTACTGAATACGCTGGCCTTCCCCCTCTACCTGGCCTTTCGCACGCTTTGGAAAAACAATATCGTTTTTTCGATTGTGCTGAGCGTGATTTTAGCCGGAACGCCATGGGTGATTTTGCTTTGGGGCGGTCTGATTCTGTTTCTTGGAAAGACCCTCTTCCGGGTCCGGCGGCATTTCACCGCAGGCTTGATCACCTGCCTGCTGTTGCTGGCCATCTCCCAGGGCGCACTTAAAATGAATCTCGTTTCGGTTCCGGAGCGCTATCGGCTGAATATGTTCCGCTCCGCCGCACCGGCCGCGCTCCCCGTCCGCCCTCCCATGCAAAAACACGCCGCACCGACCGCGCCCACGGCAACCCCAAACGTGCAGCCAACGCCCACCCCCCAACCAACGCCCGCAGCCACTCCCGTTCCCGCGCCCACCGCTACCGCTTTCGTGGATTTTCAGGAAAGAAACGGACTCTTCTCCATGCAGCTGCCCCACGGCTTCACGCATCGCACAGAGCTCTATCGGGATGGTACAAAAAACATTTTCGATTACGGCGCGCAGCTCTCTCTCGTCATTCTGGCAAGCACGATGGATAAGCCCTGGAATGCCGATGAGGCCATGAACAGCAAAGCGGAATCCATCCGTCTGGGCAATGCCGGCTCCCCTTTGTCCAGGCTCACACTGGAAAGCGCCGAGCGAACGGCCTTCGCTTCAGGAACCGGCTATACCCTGATGCTTACCGATAAGTATGACCCGGCTATGCGCATGGCGGCGCTGGTCCGCGTGGATCAGCAAATCAGCTTCTCCGCCACCGTCACCTGTACGGCTACCAACCAGCACCCGCTGCTTCATCAAATCCTGCGGGGTCTTCAGCAAAATGTGACCATTCGCGGAAAGAACACCCCGTCCGCACCCCATCTGGAACCCCTTGAAACCCCGCACATTCCCACGACGGAAACCGCCCGCGAACGAATTCGCATTCAAGGCGTCATGGAGAAAAACGGTGTCCGAACCGTGCTGATCGGCGGCTTATTCCATCAACAGGGCGACCGAATCGCCGTACAGGATGGTTCTGAAACTTTTGTATTCACGATCAAACACATCGGAAAAAACATCGGCTCCGTCGAACTGGAACCAGTGCTCAATCCCTGAGTTTGATACGCCGACCGCCTCACCCCCCCCTGACACCGTGCCAATGTCCCTCTTTCACCCGGCGCACATAGCGCCATCCTGTCCCACATCCGACAAGAAACACATTTTCCATTCGCATATATTTTATTTTTTTCCCATTTACTATCATGAGGTTACGCGACATGCCAGCACCTCGCAAAAACATCTTGGCATGCTTATTGCTATATATTTGCACATCTTCTTAAGTACAGTTTTTGACACACAAGGTGGAAGATCAGAAAACGAGGTGAAATATGTCGAAGGTTTTAGGAATCGATTTGGGAACGACCAATTCCTGTATGGCTATTATGGAGGGCGGCGAGCCGGTCGTCATTCCCAATGCGGAAGGCGGGCGCACCACCCCGTCCATCGTCGCATTCACGAAAAACGGTGAACGTCTGGTCGGTCAGGCAGCCAAACGGCAGGCCGTGACCAACCCGAAAAACACCATCTTCTCCATCAAGCGTTTCATGGGACGTAAATTCGATGAAGTGAAACACGAAATCGATTTGGTTCCCTACGAAATTGTCCGGGCTAAGAATGGGGATGCTCACGTTAAGATTAACGACAAAGTGTACTCCCCGCCGGAAATCAGCTCGATGATTCTGCAGAAGTTGAAAACGGATGCGGAAGCCTATCTCGGCGAGACCATCACGGAAGCCGTCATTACCGTACCTGCCTACTTCAATGACAGCCAGCGCCAAGCCACTAAAGATGCGGGCCGTATTGCCGGACTGGACGTGAAGCGCATCATCAACGAGCCGACCGCCGCATCCCTGGCGTACGGGCTCGACAAAAAGTCGGATGAAAAAATCGCCGTCTACGACCTGGGCGGAGGCACCTTCGATATCTCCGTGCTGGAAATCGGCGAAGGCGTGTTCGAAGTGAAAGCCACGAACGGGGATACCCACCTCGGCGGCGACGACTTCGACCAGAAAATCATCGCCTGGCTGCTCGAAGAATTTAAGAAGGACCAGGGCATCGACCTGGCGCAGGATCCCATGGCTCTGCAGCGCCTCAAAGAAGCCTCCGAAAAAGCCAAATGCGAGCTGTCCAGCTCCATGCAGACCGACATCAACCTGCCCTTCATTACGGCGGATGCCGGCGGGCCGAAACATCTGAACATCACCCTCTCCCGCTCCAAGCTGGAACAGCTGGTCGATGACCTGATTGAACGCACCAAGAAACCGTCGTTCCAGTGTATGAAGGATGCCGCCATCGCCACCAGCGAAGTGAACGAAATCATTCTGGTGGGCGGCATGACCCGTATGCCCGCCGTCCAGGCGCGCGTCAAAGAAACCTTCGGCAAGGAACCGCATAAAGGCGTGAACCCGGATGAAGTCGTCGCCGTCGGCGCTGCCGTTCAGGGTGGCGTGCTCAAAGGCGAAGTGAAGGACGTGCTGCTGCTCGACGTGACCCCGCTCACCCTGGGTATCGAAACCCTCGGCGGCATTTCGACGCCGCTCATTGAGCGCAACACCACAATCCCCACCCGCAAGAGCGAAATTTTCAGTACCGCGGCGGACAGTCAGTCCACGGTGGAAATTCACGTCCTGCAGGGCGAACGGAAAATGGCGAACGACAACAAAACGATCGGCCGTTTCCATCTGGACGGCATTCCGCCCGCTCCGCGCGGCGTGCCGCAGGTGGAAGTGACGTTTGATATTGATGCCAACGGCATTCTGCACGTCAGTGCCAAAGATCTCGGCACCGGCAAAGAACAGAAAATCACCATCACGGCGTCCAGTGGACTGGATGACAAGGAAGTGGACCGCATGGTGAAGGACGCCGAGCGCTTTGCCTCGGAAGACGGCCAGAAGCGCGAGTCCGTCGAAACCCGCAACAAAGCCGATTCCATGGTTTATCAAACGGAAAAATTCCTTCAGGAAAACGGTGATAAGGTTTCTGCCGAAAATAAGGCCAAGGTGGAAGCCGGTGTGAACCAATTGAAAGAAGCCATCAAGAAAGAGGACGCTTCCGCGATGAAATCAGGCATGGAAGCCCTCACCAAAGACATGCAGGCAATTTCCACGGAAATGTACGCGCACGCACAGCAGCAAACACAAAACGCAGGCGCGGGACAGGCCGGAGAACAGGCCCATACGGATGCCGGTGCGGAAAACCGGAAGTCGTCCGCGAAATCCGGCAAGAAATCCGGTGGAGACGATGACGTCATTGACGCCGATTTTGAAATGGTGGATGACGATAAATAAACGGAAACACGCCAGTAAGGCTCCCCTGCGGTTATTCTGACATCTGCGGGGCGGGCCGGTTGGCACATGAACCCAAGAAGAAGGAGGAGTATACATGAATATTCAGCCACTCGCTGACAGAGTATTGGTTGAGCCTCTCAAAGAAGAGGAAGTGAAAAAAGGCGGAATCATCATTCCCGACACGGCCAAAGAAAAGCCCCAGGAGGGTAAAGTCATTGCCGTGGGTACGGGTAAACTGGATGAAGACGGCAAGAAAATCGAATTCAACGTCAAAAAGGGCGACCGCGTTCTGATGCCGAAATACGGCGGAACCGAAGTCAAAATTGACGGCAAAGAATATCAGATCATCCGCGAAGATGACATTCTGGCCATCATCAGCTAATTCGAAAGTAAGGAGAAGAACAGAACCATGACAGCGAAACAGTTGAAATTTGACTCCGAGGCACGCCAGGCGATTCTTTCCGGCGTGGAAAAACTCAGCCGGGCCGTGAAAGTCACGCTCGGACCCCGCGGACGCAATGTGATCCTCGACAAGAAATACGGCTCCCCGACGGTAACCAAGGACGGCGTCAGCGTCGCCAAGGAAATCGAACTGGAAAATCCGTTTGAAAATATGGGCGCCCAGATGGTGCGCGAAGTGGCCAGCAAGACCAGCGATATCGCCGGCGACGGCACCACGACCGCCACCGTGTTGGCAGAAGCCATCTACCGCGAAGGACTGAAAAACGTCACCGCGGGCGCCAACCCGATGGTCCTGAAACGCGGTATCGACAAAGCCGTGGAACTGGCCGTTTCCGAGCTGAGCAAAATGAGCAAGAAGGTGAAAGACGCTCATGAAATCGCTCAGGTGGCCACCATTTCCGCCAACGGCGACACCACCATCGGCGATATCATTGCCGAGGCGATGGACAAAGTCGGCAAAGACGGCACCATCACGGTTGAAGAAGCGAAGAGCATCGAGACCACCCTGGAAGTCGTGGAAGGCATGCAGTTCGACAAGGGCTATCTCAGCCCCTACTTCGTCAGCAACGCCGAAAACATGGAATGCCTGATGGAAAATCCGTACATCCTGATGTACGAGAAAAAAGTCTCGAACCTGCAGGATCTCCTGCCGCTGCTGCAGAACATCGCCAAATCCGGCCGTCCGCTGCTGATCATTGCGGAAGACGTGGAAGGCGAAGCGCTGGCCACCCTCGTGGTCAACAAACTGCGCGGCACGCTGAATGCCTGCGCCGTGAAGGCCCCGGGCTTCGGTGATCGCCGCAAGGCCATGCTGGAAGACATTGCCGTCCTGACGGGCGGACGCTTCATCACGGAAGACCTCGGCATCAAGCTGGAAAACGTTCAGATGGCCGATCTGGGTACCGCGAAACGTGTGACCATCGACAAAGAAAACACGACGATCGTGGAAGGCGCCGGCAAGACGGCTGCCATCCAGGGCCGCATTCAGCAGATCCGCCGCCAGATCGAGGAAACCACCTCGGACTATGATCGCGAAAAACTGCAGGAACGCCTGGCCAAGCTGGCCGGCGGTGTGGCCGTGATCAATGTCGGTGCCGCTACGGAATCCGAAATGAAGGAAAAGAAAGCCCGCGTGGAAGATGCGCTGCATGCCACCCGCGCCGCCGTGGAAGAAGGTATCGTCCCGGGTGGTGGTGTGGCTCTGCTCCGCTGCCAGGCCGCGATTGAAAAGATCGGCCTGCAGGGCGAAGAAGCCATCGGCGCTGAAATCGTCCGCAAGGCGATGGAAGCCCCGTTGCGCCAGCTGACGGCCAATGCCGGCATCGAAGGCGCCGTGGTCGTGGAACAGGTGAAGAAGTCCAAAGGATCGACGGGCTACAATGTCGCCACGGGCGAATATGTGGACCTGGTCAAGGCCGGCGTCATCGACCCGACCAAGGTCACCCGTTCGGCCCTGCAGAATGCCTCGAGCATCGCGGCCCTTCTGTTGACCACCGAATGCATGGTCACGGAAATTCCTGAAAAGGAAAAGCCGGCAGCCCCTGATATGGGCGGCGGCATGGGCGGCATGGGCGGCATGATGTAATCGAAATTGCCGTTTGACAACTCCCGGCGGGGCGCATATATTGCGCCCCGCTTAATTTTTACTGCATAGGAAGAGGAGGCCCCGTTTTGAATATTGATTACCTGGATAGAGCCAAAGAACGTATTCCGAATGTCCCGCTGCTGGTCAACCTGATCTCCAAGCGGGTCCGTCAGCTCAATACGGGACAGCGCCCCATGGTCAAACCCGACGACCCGAAAATGCCGGGGGTGGATATCGCACTGAAAGAAGTCGCCGAAGGGAAATTAACGGCGGAAATGGTGTTTACCAAGCTGGATACTCCGATACAGGATTCCTTTGACATGGTGATTTCCCTGTAATGACCATTCCATCAGAAATGTACTGATCTCAGCGGCTCTTCGGAGCCGCTTTCCTTTTTATGGCTAAAAATACGAACAATACCGTGCTTGCTGAAGGGATTTTGGCCACAAACCGAAAAGCCCTGCGCGATTATCACGTCCAGGAGTCCTTCGAGGCGGGTATCGCGCTGGTCGGCACGGAAGTGAAATCCATGCGCAACCGCCAAATCAGCATGGAAGAAAGTTATGCGCGGATTGACCAGGGCGAAGCCGTGCTGATTAACCTGCATGTGCTGCCCTACGATCACGGCAACCAGTTCAATCACGACCCCCGGCGCAAACGCCGCCTCTTGCTCCACAAGCGGGAAATTCACCGGCTGATCGGCCAGATGCAGCTGAAAGGGTTAGCCCTCATTCCACTGAAAATTTACCTGAAAAAAGGATTCATTAAAGTCCAGATTGGTCTATGCAAAGGCAAACAGATGCAGGATAAGCGGGAAGATTTAAAACGAAAAACCGCTGACCGCGAGGCCGAACGGGCCATCGCCGGACACCGCTGATTCACCCGAAAGGCACCCCCTTCATGCGGATACGTCACAGCATTGAATACAGCCTGGCCGTATGCGCCATGTCCATTATTCCCCGATTATCCCGCAAAGCCGTTGTAAGGATGTCACGCGCATTTGGATTTGCCGCCTACTATCTCGCGGGCCATCTCCGGGAGGTCGGCCTTGTCAATTTGGACATCGCATTTGCCAACGCAAAAACAAAGCCTGAAAAACGGGCGATTCTGATTCACTCCTTTCAGACCTTTGCCCTGGTGCTGCTGGATCTCTTCTGGTTCGCGCGCCACTCCTCCGACCGCATCAGTGACTATGTGCATTTCGTGGAAGACCATGACCGCCTCTTCATGGAAAATCCGCAGGCCACCATTTGCGTCACGGCTCATTCCGGCAACTGGGAATTACTGGGAAAAAGTCTGGCCCTTCGCTACGGACAGTTTGCCAGCATCGCCGCCCCGCTGGAAAATGAAAAATTGGATCGACTGTTCGATCACATCCGCTCCGAAACCGGCCAAATCATTGTGAAGAAAAGCGGCGCCGTACGCGCCATGCTGAAAGCGCTTAAAGAAGGCGGAACCATCGGATTTCTGCTGGATCAAAACACCAAACCTTCTGACGGCGGCGTTTTTCTTGATTTCTTCGGCCTGCCGGTTCCTGTTTCCACCATCGGAGCGACCCTCGTACTTCGCACGGGCGCCCGCCTCTTTTTCGGGGCCTGCCTTCCCGACGCCGAAGGTCACTACCGCGTTACCCCGCCCCTTCCCATCTCATCGGATGTTGCCGACGAAACCAACAAGGCGCGCCAGGTGCAGCTCATCACCGAAAACATCCTGCGCATTCTGGAAACATTCATCGCCCAGTCCCCCGAATACTGGCTCTGGTCCTACAAGCGCTGGAAATATACCGCGCCCGGAAGAACGCGGGCCGACTACCCGTTCTACGCCAAGGAAATGCTCGTGATCGACCGGGAAGCCGCCGCCCAAACGGCCGCTTCACTGGAAAAATAAGCGGACGACCGGACCGCCGCGGCGCACGGTCTCCCTGCATCACCGCCGATTCCATTCGCCCGGATCATTTCACTGGTTGCTATTTTTCAGGCGGAAGAAACGCATGGGATTCAGCGAGGGCGGATTGGTGTAGGTGTTGAGCAGATCCTGCGCGGGCAGATTGGTGACCACAGGGACAAAGGTGGTTGGCCAATCAAGCCGATCCGAACTCTCTACATCTACCGGCACATGGCTCGGCCCCTGCCAGATCAAACCGAACCGCCCATCATGCAGGGTGATTCTGCGCACCAGGAGAGGCAGACTGAACGCCAATTCATACGCTCCGGTTTGCGCACCTTCCACGGAAGGCTGAATATTCAGCAGCAACGGAGAGACCCCGGATGGTATGGTCAACGCGCCGTTCCCCTGACGCTGGAAAACCGGCGTGGCGCCATCGGGTTGATAGAGGCGCAGCAGGAAGTTGGTGGGTGCGCCGGACAGCGTCAGTTCATACTCCACATTGGTAATACCGTCCGCCGGGTTCGCCGGATCCACCGGAGCAATTTCATACCACCGCGCTTCACCGGCCCGGTTAATGACCCCCGCCAGATTCGACTGCACAGGCAGATCCTGCGGCGCGGCCCCAAAAAGATAGCCCGCCACGAGGAGAAGTTCATCGCCCTCCGGCTCGATCACCTGTACACAGGAATCACCGCGGTTGTTCGGCCCCACAACAAAGGCCAATGAATCATTCGCGGGCGCCAGCACGCGATCAGGCACACATCCTCCGCTCAGGCTGTAAAGAACACCGTTGCTGTAAAACAATTCATAATGAGGCTGAATACCGAGGAGCGGCCCGTAATCAACCGGTGATTCGTTAAGCACATACCACTTGCGCCCGACGCGGTTGCTCCACACCTCACTGACGGCGACCGGCTCATACCGTACGCTCAGCGGCATCTGCATGACGGCTCCCTTGTCCACAGAGCGGCGCACAACCATCAGCCCTTCGCCCGTATTGGTGGTGAACTGCAGCGCGGTGGACGGGTGATCCTCCGCCACAAACCATCCGTTGGTGCGCAGCGTCAAATTGCTCAGCACATTATCCGCCCCCGGCACATTCATGCGATATGTGATGAATCCTTCGCCGGCCTCCACCAGATCATAGCCGGACGACCCCACATAGATGCCTTCCAACGCGTCCAGCTCGACCTGGCTCACGGCCTGGGTTGCCACGTTAAACGTGATTTCATTGGTCGGCCAGGGTATGCCCTCTTTGTCCATCAGCGCATGGCGCAGCGTTTCGACGGTGGCGGCATCAGGTATGGAAGAGCCCTGGGAGCTCACCACGATGGCCACGCCGAGTTTATGGTCGATCAGCAGCTGCATGTTTGCCGTAAAGGCATAGGTGCCCCCGTTTTTACTGCACAGCCGCCCGGCATAATCCAGCGGCGGATATTTCGCAAAATCCCAGCCCAGCCCCGGCGCGATGGAAAAATACGAAGCATAAGGCGCATTGGTTCCCTGCGGGGTCACCATCTCATTAAAGGTGGTTTCGAGCAGCAGCGGGTCGCCATCCCTCAACATGACGGACATAAAGCGGGCCATATCGCACGGCCTGCTGTACATGCTGCCGGTGCCGAACAGCTGGACATATTCCTCCGGCATTTCCACGGGCCCATTCGTGCTCAGCAGATAGGGTTTGACCAGCAGATTGCTGATGGCGGGCTTGTTTTTGATGTACGACGTGGCCTCCATGCCCAGCGGTGTGAACAGTTCATCATCGACAATTTGCGCGAACGAGCGCGTGACCGCCCCGGTATTCGCGAGCGTTTCGATGAGCCCCTCCAACAGCACAAAGTTCACGTTGCAGTAATTCCAGTAATAATTCGGCGGGCATACGGGGTACGTCTGTGCGAGTTGATTGGTGATCAGCGCATAGCCGGGTTCCAACGGCGCTGTCGTGAAACCGTTGCGAAGCATGTCGCCCGGCAGGCCCGAATACATGGAAAGCATATGACGCACGGTGATCGGTTCTGACGAGGGATAGCGCTCTTTCCAGGAAAGACCCGGCAGGTAATTCGTAACCGCCTGATCAATATCCAGCGTGCCCTCATCCACATAGCGAAGCGCCGCGACGCCTGTGAACGATTTTGAGCAGGAGCCGATGTGGAATACGCTGTTCGTAGTCACGGGCAGGCCGGCCTCGGCATCCGCATAGCCGAACCCCTGTGCCCACACGACGTCCTGACCATCCACCAGCGCGATCGAACACCCCACGGAACCTTCCTGAGCCATCGCATTGGTAATCCACGCCGTCATCTGAGCAATCGTATTGGTGTAGTTATAAAACTGCACGGTCACATTCGTCGGCGCATCGTCCGGGAAATTCACGCCCGCGTAATATCGGCCCGACGCCCCGCACGTCCAGCGCAGCACGCTCCCCCGGGTACCGTCTCCCTGATAATAGCCGTTGCTGTTGACAAGCATGAAGTGTCCGGTCACCCCGCCGCTCAGATTCAGAAAATATTCCACGCCCGCCTCGGCCTCGAACGCAAACCAATCCGTCACCATCGGACACGGCACGTAGTTGGTTGGATTGGATGCCGTCAGCACCGGCACCTGCTTCGTATTCAGCCAGAGATAACTGCCCGCATACAAATTTTCATCCTGCGCGCGAACCGTGGCCGACATCCCGGCGCCGACGCCCTGCACAAACGCCAGTTCGTCATCATACGCCTCCAGCACCATTCGCGATTCGGAATAGGCGTCTGCATTATGATCGCCCATCAGCACCGACGGCACATCCAGCAGGATCAGTCCATTCGTGACGGACGTACGGGCGGCCAGTGCCGCGCGGTGTGTGCGCACATATTCCACATCCGGCATATTCTGAATCAGCCAGGTGTCATTGAGCCTGTTCGTCCACGCATTGGTGATTGCCTGCGGCGTATACTTCATGCCGAAGAGCATCGTCTCCACATAATCGGCCACCGGCATCCGAATCATGGCAAAGAGCGAATCCTGCACATTGGTGAACCCGAGCATGAAGATCAAATGATTGGTCGCCGCCCACCAGCCGTCCGCCCTCGGATAAAACAGTTCCGACCCGACGATCAGGCAATTTGTTCCGGCGCCCAGCACGAAAGGCCCCGTGGCGGAGGCGTAGGTTCCCGCAAGGGTGGTGATATTGCTCTCCGCCACGGCGATGAAATTCGTTTGCGGCAAGTCTGGACGTTCCGGCGGAGTCAGGGCAGCCTTTTCTTCAACGGCCAACTCCAGCAACCGGCAGGCCGCCTCGGTACTGAACTCGCTGCGCGGAGAATTCTTCGCCACAAACACCCCGAGCCCGTGATTCGTGGCCAGGGCGATGTACGACGCAAACGTCGCGGTTTCACCGCAGCTTCCGCATCCTCCGCCGGCGTATTCAAACAGCGGAAGGCGGGCCGTATCCCAACCCAGGCCGGGGGCAAAATATTTTGTACCCACACGCAACGTCATGCCCGTGGTTTGATCGCTCATCATGTCGCGCGCCGTTCCGGGTTCGATGATGGGATTGTACGGCCCCTGCCCGTCCGCCAGCAGCATTTTCAGGAACGCCGCCATGTCCTGCGCCGATGAAAACGCGCCGCCCGCCGCCGGGGCATTCACAAACTCTTCCGGCATGGGTTCAAGTAATTCGTCGTAAGCAACGGCCATATTCGTACCCAGTACCGCGTCATCCCAATCATACCCCGAATGCGTCATATTAAGCGCCAGGAACACGTTGGTATACATATACACGCTCAGAACGTCTCCGCTCGTCTCCTGCACCAGTTCTTCCGCGATCTCAAACCCGCAATCGTTGGGCGACGCGAAGTAATTCACCGGCCGCTGGCCGAAGTCGGCCAAAACTCCGGACATCCAATTCACTCGGTAAAACCAATACGGCGCCGTAGTGGAGAAGCCATTTCGAAATGACGGCGGAATGCCCGACAGGTGATTCAGCAGCGAGCGGACCGTGATCGGATGGGCTTCATAATCAATCGACGGCAGATTCGTATCCGGGCGCGGCTCGAATTCAAGCCCATCCCACACGTTGGTTATCGAAGCGTCCAAATCCATCCGATCAAAATCGCATTCACGCAGCGCGGCAATGGATGTGAACAATTTGGAAATGCCTCCGAGGCCATACACCGTTTGCGCATCTGCGGGTATTGCCCGCTCGCGATCGGCCCACCCGAAACCGTCCGCCCAGATCACATCGGCCCCATCCACCAGCGCCAGACTGAGCCCGACAAACTCGTTGGAAGCCAGCGCGCCGTTCAGATATTCCGTCATTTTTGCGATGGTATTGGTGTAGCCGAGCATCACGGTGAAGGTCAGCCCGGTGGTCATAGTTCCCCACGGATTATGCGCTGTCAGAATCACTTCATAATTCCCTGTTGCCGCAGGTATGCCCGCTATCACACCGGTTTCGGGATTGATGCTCATGCCCCCGGGTAAATTCAACGCGCTCCAGTTCGTCGGGAAGTTGCCGCAAAGAATTGCATGGGAGAACTCGGTACTCTGACGGGCCGATGGCCGCGTATTGATAATGACCGGCGGCTTGGCGCCAAAGCCGCCGTCCGTCTCATAACCCAGCATGGATTTTGCTTCACCCATTGCGCCGTAGAGCGCAAAAACGGCATTGAACAGTTTTTGGGGGTCATCGTATTCCATGCCGTTGTTCACGGCGGCCACAATGACGCCGCTATTGGTATCCACGGCCACATAACTGTTCACTCCCCACATGTTGCCGCCGTGTCCCCAGCCAAAACCATCCTTAAACATCGCGCCGCGCCCGGCAAAAGAATCCGAGCCGGTCTGCGAAAGCGGATCCATCATCAACGCGCGGGATTCCGCACTCAGCACATTCGTCGAATGCAGCACGAGCGACGCAAAGCGCATCAAGTCCCGGATGTCGGCGATCACACTGCCGCACCCGAATTCGGCCGAAGGCGAATAGCGGGTCCAGTCATCGTACACACCGCCCACGGAGGCGTAGGCGTGCATCACCGGCGCGGGCACATCACACTCGTTATTGAACGGAACAAACGTGTTGGTCAGCCCAAGCGGGTCCAGCAGTTGCGTTTTCAGAAAGGCCTGATAATTCGTCCCGCTTCTATTTTCGATGATACGCG
Source organism: uncultured Verrucomicrobiota bacterium (assembly GCA_964542025.1). Lineage (GTDB taxonomy): Bacteria > Verrucomicrobiota > Kiritimatiellia > RZYC01 > RZYC01 > JAQVYB01. The sequence continues at coordinate 36,045 of CAZISY010000014.1, read as the reverse complement.
CGAGGATGTTGTAGCCGGTGTCGGTGTAATGATAATCCGTCCCCGGCTCAAACATCAGAAGGGGGTACATGTTGGAAGCCACGCCGACAATCTCCTCAATGGTGAATTCCAAAAAACGGTCGTTATCGAGTTTATCATCAATCCAGGGGGTGTTATTCGCATCCGCCAGACCACTGCGGTGAGCGAGCAGCAGCTCCACGGTAATTTCATCCCCGCGCGGCGCCATGAGTTCCGGCGCCAGCTCGGCCACGGTGTTGGTCAGGGCCAGCAATCCCCGATCACGCAGAAGCATGATCGCCGTCGCCGTGTACAATTTGGAAATGCTGGCCATCCGGAACCGTTCATCACCCGTTAACAGAGCGTTTTCATTCGTGGATGGCGGCTGAAGGCAGGCATAGCCTTCCGTCATCACCAGCGGCAGAAAGCCCGGCTCCTGAATCGCCGTCATAAACCCCGGCACTCTCGGGTACAGGCCCAGCGTTTTCTTCATACCGTCATGCACCCAGCCGTTGCAGACCTGCCGAATGCGCACGTCTTTCGTTTCCGACACGCGAATACTGATGACGACGGGTTCCTCTTCGCACACCCATTCCACGGTGCCTGTGCCGCCGGCAATCACGGAGAGACTTTCCGTGCTGATGATCGTAAAAACCACATCCTCTGCGTTGCTGCTGCCCACCAGCGCAACAGGCTGCCCGGCATCCATATCGCCGTATTTAAAAAGCGCATTTGTGTGCAGGGCCAGCGAAAGGTCTTCAATGGCCAGGTTCGTAATCATCGGAATGTCCTCCACCCGCACACAACGATAGGCGCCGAACCAGAGACGTTCCTGCCCCGCCGCATTCGTCTCCACACGCACCGCGCTGTCGCCCCGCGTTGAAAGCCCGGCCACGAAGGCCACCGTGTCGTTCGTTGGAATCAGCACCCCATTTCCGCCCGAGCTGACCATCGAGAGAATGCCGTTTTCGCACGACAGCATGCATCCGCAGGGATTGCCGTCGGCCACGAACGAATCGTCCCGCATAATGTTATCCGCCATCCAGAACGTGCCGCAGCGGTTTGACCACGCTTCGGAAATGACGGGCAGCACGCAGCGTGTGCCATAGAGCGTCTCCGCATAGCCGCCGTACATTACCGCGTCAGCCACGCTGCCGTCGCTTCCATACCGCAGCACCACGTCGTACCCCGCGCTGTTCGTAAAAACCAGTTGCTGCCCCGGCGCGCCCGGCACATAAAACCGCCCATTCACATGCGGGCGGAGATTCGTGACTGTCACCGCATCGCTGCTCTGCGCATTAGGAATGTACGACAGTGTGCCGTTCGTTTCCGCGACGAACCGATCAAGGCCCGTCTTCGTCGCGTAATCCCCTTCCACCGCCTGCAGCTGTGCGAAGCTCCAATTCGTTTCAGCCACATCCGGCATCGGCGGCGGATCCGGAGGGAACAGTCCGCTCTTTTCCTGCACGGCCTTCGCCAGCACAATCCGCAAAAGCGCAAACGTCATATTGTTCGCGCAGTTGATATTCACAAACGCCCCCAGCTGTTGATCCGGAAGCACCTCAAAGAGCGATTCAAACTTCCCGGTTGATCCGTTCTTCATCCACGTCCGCCCGGCGTATTTCAGCACCGGATCATCCACCGAATCCAGCCCCAGCCCCGGACGAAAGAAGTTGTCCACATCCAGCGGACCCGGCGTGAACGTACCCATCTTGGCCAGCGCGTTTGTGCTCAAAAAACGGCTGCCCGCGAACATCCCTTCCGCCAGCATCATTTTGATCACGTTGGCCATATCCAGCGGACGCGAAAACGCGCCGCCCGTCGCCGGCATATTCGCCACCAAATCCGGTGCCGGCGATCCATCGGCATTGTACCCCGTCGCCAGATTCTGCGCGACCGTCACCTTGTCGGGCAGGAACGAGGAATACGGCATCTCCAGCGGCGTGAAGAGGCGGTTCTCCGCTGCCGCCGTGTAGTCCACGCCGTCATGCACTGCAATCGCTTCTCCCACCAGATTGAATCCGCTGTTGCAGTAGCTCGCCAGCAGGTTCGGCGGATAGAGCGGATAGTCGTCCTTAAAATAATCAATCACCCAGCGCGTGTAGCCCGACCAGTACGGCCCCGCCGCGAACGATCCGTTATAAATGTCCCCCGGCAGCCCCGCATGATGATCCAGCAGCGCCCGCAGCGTCCAGCCCGCCGTCTGATTCGCATAACGCGGCTGCATCGCCACCTCAGGCAGGTAATTCGTAATGCACGACTCCAACTCGAACACATGGGTATCCACCAACTGCAACGCCATCAGCGTCGTCAGCAATTTTGAAACGGACCCGATCGCCATCACCGTATTCGTCGTCACCGGCGTTTGCGTTTCCCTGTTCGCGTAGCCGAACCCTTCCGCCCACACCACGCGCTGACTTTCCACCAGCACAATCGTACACCCCGGAATGTTATGCTGCGCCATCAGATTCGTAATCGCCGCCCGCGACGTCTCAATCGTATTCGTATAATCCAGCGCCCGCGCTGCCGGCGCACACGTCAGCGCCGCAAGCAGGCACGCGGCAGCCCGTTTTCCAATGATTGGAAAAACGCGTCCCGAATTTTCCAACGATTGGAAAAACAGCCCCCAAAAGTTCCAACGATTGGAAAAACGCCCCGCCCCGACGACATGGCCAGACTTCATAATCAGCACCCTCCTGCATAACGTGTTTGAGCGGCACAGAGCCTAATATCCCGGCGCTCGATTGGCAATCGGCGTTTTAGCTAAAAGCGCCCTGCGCGCCCCGACGAGCATTCAGAAATATCCATCGTTTTTTCGGGCGTTCTGCGGCGTTGACGTATAGAATCGCGCCTGTGGTTGAAGTTCGCTGCGGGGCTTTATGTCTATTATGCTCGGAAGCATTATGAACCAGGCAACACGACAGGAGTGGAATTGGAAAACCGGCTGGGTGATGCCTGCCTGCGCGGCCATCCTGTTGCTCAGCCTGCTCCTCGCCGGCTGGTCCGCCCGTGAAACCATCGGCGATATGCACCGCGAACTCCGCCTGGAAACCACGCTCATCGCCGACACCATTCACCGCAGGCACGTTCTCGAAATCATTCAGTGCCGCTTTGCGGAGGATTCGGCGGTCAATCAGCGCATGCGGATCGGCGGGCGGTTTTTACGCTCGCTGGATCCCCGGTGGACCTCATTCTGTTTCACCGGCCGCTTTGAAGATGGATCCCCGTACCATGTGGATGATCTCGGCCGCGCCCTGCCTGCCGACCAAATTCCTCTGGCGTGTCTTGAGGCGTTTGATCGGAAGGAAATTATGGTCCGCGCAGGATTTCTAAACACGCTGCGCCATCAAACGGGCTCCGTATATTACCCGCTTCTGGACACGATTGACGGCCGTCAGCTCACGGTGTTGGGCGTCACGTTCGACACCACGGCCTGGTGCGCCCCGCTCCTTTTTTCCATCGTTGGCCCGCTGCTTCCGGGGCTGTTGCTGATGGTCCTGCTCTGGACATCCCTCCGTATGCTGAACCACTGTGTTCGCCGGGAGCAGTGGAAAAAACAACTCTCGGTCATCACCGGCTCCGTGATTATGGCGGGGCTGATCATTACCGGGTTTATAACATTCTTTATCTACCTTGGAGAAAACAGAGCCCAACACGAAATGTTCGTCCAACTGGCTAACAGCAAAACCTTCGCCGTGGTGAACACCATACGCACGATACGCGATGTTGAAGTGGAAGGGCTGGTCCGCTTCTTCGAAGGCAGCGACGAGGTAAGCCGTGAAGAGTTTGCAACCTACGCCCACCACCTGACCGCCGACGGCGCCATCTGGACGTGGGGATGGGCGCCCGTTGTCCAACAGGCCGACCGCTCCGCCTTTGAGCAGCGCATTCGTCAGCAGTTGAGCCTTCCGAATTTCCGAATCTGGCAGCGGGATGAACACCATCAACCCGCTTCGGCCGGTGACCGGGAAACGTATTATCCCGTTCTCTATGTCATCCCTGCGCTGACTAATTCCGCTATGTACGGTTATGATCTGGGATCCGAACCCAACCGCCGTAAAGCCGTGGAAGGCGCCCTGAAATCAGGCCTGCTGACCGCCAGTGACCCGGTACCCCTGAACATCGGCACCAACACCAGCATCGGCATCATCGCGGTGCGTCCCGTATACTCGCCGAATCAACCCGGCAAAACCCGCGGCCTGATTGCCGTCGCCATTCACTCTGATGCCTTCCTGAACGCTCACCTGAAAGATATGCCTGATCCGGAATTATCCGAGACCATCCACTTGACACTCCACCAAATGCGCATAAACGAACCGCCCATTCCGCTGGCCGCCAGCGCTCCGCCCCTGCTCCCGTATCCCGCCGGAAAAAGCCGCTCCCTGACCATGATCCGCCCTATATCCGCATTCGGCCAAATCTATGCCATCACCGCCCGACCCACGCCCGCTTTCTTCAGCATCTACCGTATTCAATCCACCTGGATCATGCTGCCGGCCGGACTCCTGATGACCGCCGCCTGCACACTGGCCATCCGAACCGCCTTCCGTCGCCGGGAAGAACTGGAGCTCCTCGTGGAGGAACGCACCGAACGCCTGCGCGAAAGCGAGGAAAAATACCGGCTGATGGCCGAAAACTCGACCGACATCATCTGGCAGGTGGATCCGGATTATCACTTCACCTATATCAGCCCCGCCGATGAAAAAATCCGGGGCGTCCCCCAGTCGGAAGTGCTCGGACGGCATTTTCAAACCGTACTCAGTCCGCACGGCTGGGAACTCGCTCAGGAATTGAACGCCAAATTGAAAGAAGATGAACGCAATGGCCTGTTCGCCCCTGTGCTCACCTACGAACTGGAACAAATCCGGCGGGATGGGCGTTGCTTCTGGACGGAAGTCACGGCCGTTCGATTGTATGATAAGAAGGGGAATCTGGTGGGCTATCAGGGCATTACCCGCGATATCTCCATGCGTAAAATGCAGGAACAATGCAACCGCCTGACCATCGCCGCGACCGACATCCTGAACAGCACACAGAACCTCCGGGAGGCGATTGAACAAATCACGCAGCAAATTCGGCACGATACCGCCTGCGATGCCGTCGGCATACGCCTCCAACAGGGCGAGGATTTCCCCTATGTGGTGCAAAGCGGTTTCTCCAAAGAATTTCTTTCCACAGAAAATTCCCTGCTTGTCCACGGCAGCGGGCGCGATGTCTGCCGCAATTCGGATGGCTCCCCCTGCCTGGAATGCACATGCGGTCTCGTACTCTCCGGGAAAACCGACCCCTCCAATCCGCTCTTCACCCCCGGCGGAAGCTGCTGGACCAATGATTCATTTCCTCTTCTGGAATTGCCGGCGCCGCAGGATCCCCGCCTGAATCCCCGCAACAATTGCATTCACTTCGGCTATGCCTCCGTCGCCCTGATCCCCATCCGCGAAAAACAAAAAATTATCGGACTTCTCCAACTGAACAGCCAACACAAAGATCACTTCACGCTGGAACTGATCCAGGCCTTTGAAGAAATTGCCAATCACATCGGGGAAGCCCTCGCCCGCAAACAGGCCGAACAGGAACTTCTGGAAAGCGAAGAGCGCTACCGCCTCCTCGTGGAAACCGCCCAGGAAGGCATCATCGTACTGCAACACAACCGCATGGTTTATTTTAATCCCATGGCACTGCGCATTGCCGGATACCCGCAGGACCAACTGCTGAACCGCGAATTCATCCACCTCGTGCATCCGGAGGACCGCGAACATGTGATTGAAAACTACAAACGGCGCATGG
>CAZISY010000014.1:16431-30161 GCA_964542025.1 uncultured Verrucomicrobiota bacterium | reverse complement strand
CATGCCGCCGTCATCATTCAGTCCGGCAAATCGCTGCTCCGCCTGATTAACGACATTCTCGATCTCTCTAAAATTGAAGCGGGAAAAATGGATATCCAGCCGGCGCCCTTTTCGCTCACGCGATTACTCGAAGAAATCCACGCCCTCTTCGTTCATAAAGCGAAGGAAAAAGGGCTTTCCCTGGAGATCTGTCTGCCTTCTGAAACACCGGAAACCGTCATACTCGATTCCGCCCGCCTGCGGCAAGTCCTCCTCAATCTGCTGGGCAATGCCATCAAATTCACGGAAACGGGCGGCGTCGTTCTGCAACTGGAATGCACGTATCCTTATGATAATAAAAATCTCGCGGATATCCGGCTGTCCGTCACCGATACCGGTATCGGCGTTCCCGATCTGTTTAAGCCACTTATCTTCGATCCGTTTGAACAGCAACCCGGACAGGATCACGCCAAATACGGCGGCACCGGGCTGGGACTCGCCATCTCCATGCGCCTCGTCACCATCATGGGTGGACGCCTGACCCTCGCGGACAACCCCACCGGACAGGGCGCCGTTTTCACCATCTTCTTCAGCGGCGTTTCCACCACCGAACAGAACGAACCTCTCCCCGCGGCCGATATGGCCGACCGCGTTGCCTTCACGCTCACCCCCACCCTGCTGATCGTGGATAATCTGCCGCCGGATCGCCATCTGCTGCGCTCCTATCTGGAACCCTATGGCTTTACGCTGCTCGAAGCCGCCTCTGAAGCCGAAGCCGCCGACCTGATCCGCCGATACGCGCCGAGTCTCGTGATCGCCAACATCAACCTCTCCCGGCATCACGAAAGTTCACTGCTCCAGATTGTCCGAAATGCGGATAATCAACAGGGCTCCCCGATTCCTTTCATTGCCGTAACGGCGTCCGCCATGAATCACGAGCTGGATGCGTGTTACGCCGCCTACGACGCCGTGCTCGTCAAACCCTTCCTCAAAGAAGACCTTATCTGCACCATCGCGCGCTTCGTTCCGCACACGGTAAACGCCGCCCCGGCACAAACCGTAAAAGCCCGGGAGCCTCCGATCATTATCGAGGAAAACATCACCGACGCGGACGCCCTGCTCAGTCGTCTCTCCGCCTTCTTCCCGGAACCGCTGACCACCATCCGCCGCACCCTGCGCATCAACCAGGCCAAGCCCCTCGCCGCCGACATCCACGCCATCGCCTCGGAATTCCATGCCGTACGGCTTGTACATTTCTGCGACGAACTCCTCTCCGCCATCGGCTCTTTTCAAATCGACCGTATGAAGGCCATTCTCCTTCAAATCGAAATTTACATCCGCCGGCTCAGAGAAGCCCGGCCGCCGAGTTCTCCAGCAAAGAGTCCATGATCCCGGAAGGAAATGCCGTATGAATCACGACAACCAGCACATACCTCATATCCTGCTTGTGGATGACACGCCGCAAAACCTGCAGCTGCTCGCCGAAATGCTCGCCCATCACCTCCCCTGTGATTTATCCTTCGCCACCGACGGCTATCAGGCGCTCGAAGCCGTGAAAACGGACCGCCCCGACCTGGTCCTGCTTGATGTCATGATGCCCGGCATGAGCGGCTTCGAGGTATGCAACCGCCTCAAGCATTCCCCCGATACCGTCAGCATCCCCATCATCTTCCTCACCGCCAAAACTGAAACCGCCGATATGGCGACGGGATTCAACCTGGGCGCCTCCGATTATGTCACCAAACCCTTCAACGCCATTGAACTGCTCGCCCGCATCAAAACCCATCTTCACATCCGCCAATCCACCCTCCTCATCACCCGCAAGAACGACGAACTCCGCCAAATGCTCCACATCCTCTGCCACGACCTCGCCAATCCCGTCGGAACCATTCTCTCCCTGCTTGAGATGATCGACCCCGAAAACCCCGACACCGAATCACTTGAAATGGTCGAACAAATGGCTGAAAACGCGATGGACCTGATCGGCATGGTCCGCCAGATGCGCGCCATCGAAGATGGAAAAATCCGCTTCACGCTTCAATCCGTACCCCTTCGGGAAGCCTGCCTGACAGCCCGCAACATCATCTCCCCGCGCCTGATGGACAAGGATATCGCCCTAAACATACAAATCCCGGCCGACGTGAAGGTACTCGCCGATCAAACCGCACTCGTCCATTCCGTGCTATGCAATGTACTCACCAACGCCGTGAAATTTTCAGAACCTCACTCCACAGTGACCATCAGCGCCCGTACGGAATCTGACGGAACCGTGCAATGCGTCATCACCGATCAGGGCATCGGCATACCGAAATCGCTGCTGAACACCCTCTTTGAAGCCAACGCGCAGACCAGCCGCCCCGGAACCGGCGGCGAAGTGGGAACCGGGTTCGGCATGCCCCTGATCAAACACGTCATGGAATCCTTTGGCGCATCCATCCGCGTCGAATCCCGCGACCGCGAATCCTTCCCCGACCACCACGGAACCACCATCACCCTCATCCTGCAACAAGCCGTCTGACGATTGAGTTAGTGGGCTATCCGCTGCTGCCCGGGTGTCCGCGTGGGGAAAGAGTTAATTTCGAGGAATTCGCGGGTGGGATCAAAAAAGTGGCGGAGAGAGAGGGATTTGAACCCCCGGGACGCTCATCACGCCCACACGAACTCCAATCGTGCGCTTTAAACCACTCAGCCATCTCTCCGTGCTGTAAAAAAGCGGGCTATCCATAGCAGATCGTGCGGCGCGGCGTCAACCGGATAACTCCATGATTCGCGTGGATCACACGGAATAGCTGCCGGAGACGGTACTTCCGCCCCGCCCGGTCCAATCGGTGTGGAAAAATTCGCCGCGCGGCGCATCGATGCGTTCATACCGGTGCGCCCCGAAATAATCACGCTGAGCCTGAATCAAATTAGCCGGAAGTCGGGCGGCATGGTACCCGTCGTAATAAGCCAGTGCCGCGGAAAAGGCCGGAATGGGAATGCTGCGTTGAACGGCTTCCGTCACCGTGTTGCGCCAGCCGGCCTGCCCGGATTGCAGCGCTTCGCTGAAAAACGGAGCCATCATCAAATGGTGCAAATCAGGCCGGTCATCGTAAGCCTCGTTAATGCGGTCCAGAAAAACCGAGCGGATCACACAGCCGCCGCGCCAGATCTGGGCTATGCGCCCGAGATTCAGCGACCAGTGATATTCTTCCGAAGCAGCGCGGAGCATCTGGAAACCCTGCGCATAGGATACGATTTTCGAGGCGTAGAGGGCATCATGCAGCTCGCTCGTCCGCTGCTGCACATCGCCGGTAGCGGGGCGCGTCTTTTGCGAAAGGTGTGCGGCCGCCCGGCGCCGCTCCAGGAGCATGGCGGAAAGGTGGCGGGCAAACACGGCTTCGGTGATCAGCGTGAGCGGCTGGGCCAGATCGAGCGCATCGGTCACCATCCAGCGCCCGGTCCCTTTTTGTCCGGCGGAATCAAGAATGGTATCCAGAACGGGGGTTCCGGCCTGATCCTGATAGGCCAGAATGTCGGCCGTGATTTCGATGAGATAGGAATTGAGCACTCCTTCATTCCACGTTCGGAAAATCCGGCTCATGTCCGCGTTGGAAAGACCGTATCCATGTTTCATCAGATCGTAGGCTTCGGCAATGAGCTGCATGTCGCCATACTCAATGCCGTTATGCACCATTTTGACGAAGTGCCCCGCGCCATCCGGCCCGATCCAGTCGCAACAGGCCTCGCCGCGAGCAGTCCGGGCCGCAATCGACTGAAGAATATCCTTCAAGAGCGGCCAGGCGCCGGGAGATCCTCCCGGCATCAGCGAGGGGCCTTTCAGCGCGCCTTCTTCGCCTCCCGAAACGCCCATACCCACATACAAAATCCCTGACTTTTCCAGATGGCGAATCCGCCGCTGTGTGTCCCGATGATAGGAATTGCCGCCATCGATGAGCACGTCGCCCGATTGCAGGACAGGCAGGAGCTGCTCAATCAGCGCGTCCACGGCGTCTCCGGCCCGCACCATCATTAAAACCCGGCGCGGAACGGAAAGATGCCCCGCCAGCTCTGCGAGTGATGGATAGCCGGTGATTTGTTTTCCCCGCGCGCGCCCCTGTACAAAAGCCTCCACGCGTTCGAACGTTCGGTTGTAGCAGGCGACGGAAAAGCCGCGGCTCTCCAGATTCAAAACAAGATTCTCCCCCATGACGGCCAGTCCGATTACGCCAATATCCGCTAAAGTTACTCCGCTCATGCGTCACCTCCCGTCAAGGATTGAAACCGCGCCGGCTGACCGTCACTTTGCCGATCCGGGGCCTGTGGGCAGCCTCGGCGTTATACGACTCATGATGAACTGAAACGCTTCCTGATTCCGAATGGGATCAAAATCCGCATCGGCCAGGTAATTTTTCAGAACGGATGGCGAACAGTGCTGGGCGCCATCTTCGATCCATTCGATGGCCTTTTTTTCGTCGCCTTCCATGACGTAGGTAATTGCCATGTTAAAATAGGCGAACGATGCCGTCGGATTTTTTTTGATGATGGTCTGAAAATGTTCGCGGGCCTCGTTATAGCGCCCAAGCCGCAACTGGGCCACGCCCACATTATTGCGGACATTGATGTCGTCAGGCACTTTGGGCAGGGCCTGTTCCAAATTATTGAGGGCCAGTTGATACTCACTGCGCGCAAGATAAAGCAACCCCAGGTTCAACTGGCTCAGCGTGTAATCCGGCTGAATCTGCAAAGAAGCCAGCAAAAGTTCTTCGGCTTTGTCCATGTCGGTACGCTGCATATACGCGGTGGCCAGATTATTAAAGGTCTCCACGTTAAAGGGGTCCAGCCGCTGGGCCTCTTCCAGCACTGCAATGGCCTGGTCGAACTGCCCCCGCTGCAGATAAACAAATCCGAGCAACCGCATGGCCGCATTCATGGAGGGATAAATTTGAAGGGCTTTCCTTGCATGCTCTTCCGCCTGATCCCATTGACGGGCAGCGGCGCATTGACGCGCCAGGCGGATTTGCCCCATGGCTTCCGCCGCCTGCTGCGGATTCAAAGCCGCCTGTGCGGCGGCTTCATCGCGTTCCGTGAGCGCGTTGCGGGCCATCGCCTCCAGTTCGGGCGCAAGCAGGGCCGCAGCCCCGGAAGTTTGCTCGATGGCGCCGGCATCCCGTTCCGTCTCTGTTTCCGCCCCAGGGCCGTACGATTCTTCACGGTCTTTGTCGGGTACAATGAACATAATCACCGCCGCCAGCAGACAGGCCCCGCCCAAAAGCACCAGAACAATGGACCGCACCACCCGGCGACGCGCCTCGGCCATGGTCAGGTCGACGCTGTATTTCGGTTCCGAATCTTCCGGTCCTTCGCTTTGTCCGTAAATGTTTTTTTCTTCCATGATCACGGGTCCAGATTTTCGAGTGAGCCGTCGTTCCAACTCAGTCGGCGGTAATAACAATTACGCGGCTCACCCTTTTTGTTTTTGGTGTGGCAGATGCCGCCGCGCCGCGGCCTCACAATATAGACCAGCGAATTCTGTTCGCAGTTCACACGCACTTCCAGCAATTCAAAGGTTTCCCCGGAGGTTTTTCCCTTTTCCCAAAGCTCGTTGCGCGAGGTACTCCAAAACACGGCAGTCCTGGTTTCAACGGCGCAGCGCAGGGCCTGCCCGTTGGCGTAGGCAATCAGAATGATCTCCCGGGTATCGGCATGCTGCACCGCCACAGGAATAATGCCCGGGCAGGCACGCACGGCCTTTTCCAGTTTGGTATAATCCAGTTGCAGGCGGGTTCCTTCTTCCAGTTCCTTCATGGGCTTCTCCTTTGGCAGGACTCAGGCCGGGCTTCCGGTCCGAACCGGTACGCCGTGCTCCTGCAAATATTTTTTTGTCTCCGCAATGGTGAATGTTCCAAAGTGAAAAATAGAGGCCGCCAACACCGCCGCCGCGTGCCCTTCCACGAGGCCCGCCCGCAGATGATCCAGCGTACCGGCACCCCCGGAAGCAATGACCGGCACCCCGACAGCGTCCGAAACCGCCCGCGTGAGTTCCAGATCATATCCGTTTTTCGTGCCGTCGCAATCCATGCTGGTGAGCAGAATTTCTCCGGCGCCGCGCCGTACCCCCTCCACAGCCCACGCCACCGCATCCAGCTCTACCGGCCGCCGACCGCCATGCGTGTACACCTGCCACCCGCCCTTTCCATCGCGTTTGGCGTCAATCGCCAGCACAATGCACTGGCTTCCAAATTGATTGGCACTTTCGCCGATCAGAGTCGGATTCTGAATGGCGGCGGTATTCAGAGAAACCTTATCAGCTCCGGCCTGAAGCATACGGCGGATATCATCCGGTGATCGTATGCCGCCGCCAACCGTCAATGGCACAAAAACCTGCTGCGCCACCCGCCGCACCACATCGGTCATGGTATCGCGTTCCTCATGCGAAGCCGTGATGTCCAGAAAGGTGATTTCATCAGCGCCCTGTTCACTGTAGACGCGCGCAGTATCCACCGGATCTCCCGCATCGCGCAAGGCGACAAAATTAATGCCTTTGACCACGCGGCCACGGGCTACATCCAGGCAGGGAATAATTCTTCTGGCCAGCATAATAAGCGTTCCTTTTTCGGTCGGAACCTATAACACGCCCCGGGAAAGGGAATCAATCATCTTCCCGGATTTCCTCGCCGCCCCACGACAATCTGCAGGGCCTCTCCAAAATCGCCGACGTCCAGTATGGTCGCGCGAAACGTCCACGTCCCGCTTTCCGAAGCCGTCCACTCGATCGACTCTTCGCCGCCCGGAACCACCATTGGCAGGGGCAACCGCTGCTCGCGTCCGCTGGGCGACCTGACCAGCACCCAGACGGTTCTCTGCTGATCCGGACGCGACGCCGCCCACGCGGCAACTCCGCTGTTCAGCAGCGTCAGCCGGAGCGTATCGCCCCATTCGGCGTCCACCGAAGTTCCGGGTTTTCTCAGGATGGGGCGTCCATTCACCCAGATGCCGCCCCATTCCGCATTCGCGCATTCAAACGGCGATGGATCGGCATACGGCAAACCGCCGAGCGTCAGCAGAGGCATGTCGGCCGTGCTTTTTCCGAAACCGAATGGCCGCAGTTCCTGCCCGGCATTATCGGCCAGCTCTCCCGCATACGTGTTGCGCCATTCCTCAAAAAGGCCGACCAGTCCTGTCGGATTCGCCGAGCGTGAAAATACGCGCCCCTTCCAGGTGGCGGGATAAATCATACTGTTGCGCAGGCGCCGCATATGCCGCGCAAACGTCATGCAGACCGGGCGGGGTTCCCCAAGCGGTGAGAGAATACCGGCATCGTTCTGATTCGGTCCGCGCGCGCTGGAGAAGCAGGCGGCGAAAGTCCCGGCGGCGGAACTCCGGTTAACCATTTCAAACATGGCGTCAAAAATCCGCTCCTGATTGCGCAGATCGGCTTCCTGCGGATCCGCCCCCATCGCCGGCCCGAAATCCATCCAAACAATCGGTTTCACCACTCCCCGGCTGCCGCGCCCGTAAGCGGTCAGGAATCCCAATTCCATGAACGAGTCATCCGGCCCGCAGCATCCGGAAGCGCTCGGCGCCAGAAAATCAAAATGCAGGCTGCCTGCGGTGAAGTCCCCCGGATAATGCCGCCACTCATTCAACGGACAGGCGGCAACGCTCAGCAACTGGCGGCATCCCAGATTTCGCACAAAGCGTTTCAGCCAGCCGTAACGCCGGCTCATAAAATCATCCATGAAGCGACGATACACAATCGTGGCCACGGCATGTTTTTCATAACCCGCGAGATCCTGCTCCGACGGCCCCGTGAGCATTCCGTCGCGCCGCCAATCCGGCTTGCCCATCATTTTTTCAGCACGAGCCGGGCTGCCATACTGTTCCACCAGCCATTCCCGCCACGCGCCATCCAGCGCGGCGCGTTCCTGCTGGGGGGCCGCCGGCGTTTCAGGTGACAGGAAAACAGCAAATACCCCCGGCTCGGAATCCAGGCGGGCGGCACGAATCAGCGATTCGGCTTTAGGGAGATCGGGATTCCAGGGAGAGAGCGCTTTCATTTCCAGGGCCACCCGGATTCCATGCCGTCCGGCTTCATGAATCAGGCAGCGCAGTCCTTCCGCCTGAGTCGTTTCGTTGTATGGAACCAGGATGGCATTGACGTTCATCCGCGACAGGGCCATCAGATCCGCACTGATTCGCTCGGGCAAAAACCACGGGCTCTCCAGCCAGCGGCCATCTGGAAAATCGGGCAGCATCAAGTTGTCGAGCGGCTGGTATCGGATACCCATGATGTAAACCGCCTGCCGCTCGGACACCAATCGGGACCCCGAACACTTCAGCCACGGCAGCGATGAGACGGACTGCTCGCCGCTGACTTTTATGGCGTGACGGCTTTCATCATACGTCACCGATTCGGCGGAAACATCCTCCAGGGCAATACGCAAGCAGTAATCCTGCACGCCGCTCTGCAGGGCGGGCATCAAACCCATATTGATCCTGACGGTTTGCCGGCCGAGTGTCATATCCGCCGCAGCCACCAGCGGCGATGTCACGCGCCGAAGCCGTCGTCCGTCCTCCGCCAGCAATTCACCCGCCACGCGAATACCGCCAATCCGTTCTGGCGGCGCCATCCACGCCACATCCACTTCCAGCAATCCATTCGCCTCAATGACCAGAGGAACTTCCGGCGTACGCGCGAGAAATACACCCCGCTGAACCTGCTCCACACACGAAGAAAGCAGAGATGCCATCCATCGGCGATTGTCGGCGTCAGGCGGTATGCCCACCCAACCCCATATCCCGATTCTCCCTCCGCGGTCTTCCGTAAATACCGACGCCGCCCATCCGTTTTCTTCCTGCGAAATAGAATCCACCCCGCCATACAGCGGAACGACGCGCATGCAGCGGGCGCCGTCACCACTCATCCATCGGCGCAGCGGCAATGGGCTGTCATACGCCACCGGTTCATTCATGGCGTGTTGAGTATCGTCCAGCATGGATTGTATCAGCGCGGTCTCTGTTTCTGCCCGGCAGAACGACGGAACAAGCATCGGGATATCCGGCAGCGACGGCACCATACCGGCCACTCCGTTCATGACGCGCACATCCGAGAGTCCGTAGACATGCGGCCCCGGCGTCTGCGGCGCCACGGCGTTATTCAACCCCACCGCCAGACGCTGACTGCTCTTCATCTGCTCGCCGCCATCTCCATTCCGCCCGCCTTCCCGCTGAAAGCGAGACCAGGGCACCACATGAAAACGCCATTCCGAGTCCAGCGGTTCATCCGCACGCCAAAGCGAGCCATCGCCGGCGTCACTCAACAGGGCAAGCCGCGTGGTATTCGAGTCGCCAAAAGCAAAAAAACAAAAAGCATCGGCGTCCCCTTCGGGCAATTCCGCTTCCGCGCTGACCAGCATATTGCTTTCCCGATAGGCAACCAGATTCACTTCCACGGCATTCCATGGCACCCCCGCAGGTCGGACAATCCGTGAAACGCCCACGTCCTCTCCGGCAGCTGCGCGGCTGCTCCACAACTGAATCGATGAACGCCCGGCCATTTCACGCACATGATCCGGAACGATTTCGCCGGCCCATCCGATCGGGGATGACGCGCCCATCCCGGCGGTTCCCTCCGGCTCTCTCAATGGATTATTTCCCCAAAACACCGCGCGCCCACCCGAATGCAGATAATGTTCCAGCGGACGCCACAACCGCACAGGCCAGGCGGCAATATCCGCAATCAGCATGACCTGCCCTTCCGCCAGGCACATGTGTTCCGCCACAGAAAAGTCGTCCAGACCGTGCCAAGCCGCCGAGGGAAACGTTTCCTCCAGCACTTTCTTCATGAGGGCCGCCCTATTGCCGTTTGTTCCTTCCGCGTAGACAATATGCACCTGTTCCGGGTGTTCCGACGCAGATTCACGCGCGGACGGCGAACAGGCCGCCAGAAAACCGGCACCCGCAAGGAGCAGCCAACATACAATCATCCAGCCTGATCGGGGTCCCAAGTTTATCATTCTTCAGCTCCTGTGATACGCCTGATTCCACCTGCGGCGTTCCATCCGGGGTTCGCCGGAACGGCCCTTGGAACCCTGCCGAAGCACATCTTACCCTTTGCGTAACAGATATGAAGCAAAGTGTTGAAAAAATCCTTTTTTCGTTTAGGCTCACCGCCATTCACGAATTGGAAGGAGAACCATCGCATGACCACCACCAACGAAACGGAAAAAGGATTTTGGAACTACGCCGCCATCATCGGGGCTCTGATCACCATTGCAGTGATCGGCCTTCGCACGATGTCCGAAAGCGACGTTTGGATGCACCTGGCCAACGGACGCGCCATTGCGGAACAGGGCATTCAGCGCACCGACACGTTTTCCTGGTCGCGCGCCAACACCTCCTGGGTCAACACCACCTGGCTGTACGATTGGTTCCTCTATCATGTTTGGCAGATCGGCGGCGCCCCGCTGGCCACCCTTCTGAACACGCTGATGGTTTTGGGCGCTTTTTCGCTTCTTTTGCCGGTCACCCGGCGCTGGGCCACGGGCACTGCCACCGCGCTCTCCCTTTTACTATGCGGTTGGATTCTCGCTCCGGTATTTACACTCTCCCCGTCCATTTTTTCCCTGCTCTTTCCCGCTCTTTTCATAGCCCTGTTTTCAGGGAAAATGAAACCCGCCGCCGCCATACCGATTCTGCTGTCGTCTCAACTGCTCTGGACCAATATGAACCCTTCCTTCCTCTGGGGCCCGGTGATTTGCGCGGTCTTCCTGGCGCAAAATTATTTCAGCAAAGGACGTAAAGGGAAAACGCTGGCGGCCTCGCTGAAGTTTTCCACCCTCCTCACCTTAACCGTGGCCGATGTGCTGATCACGCTGGTCAATCCCTATTTGACCGATCTGCATGCGAATGTGATGACCATGCTGTCCAGCCGGTCGCTGCAATATGTGGTCTCCTGGATTTCTCCGTTCAGCGATCAGTTTGCCCCGTCCCTGCTTCGCTACCTGCCGATCTTTGCCCTGGCTATCGGTGCGTGCGGATTGGTCATGCAGAAAGAAAAATTGCCCATCGCCATCACGGCCCTGGCTGTGTTATCCGCCTTTTTTGTGGTGCGCTCCCTCCAGTTTTCTGCGCTGTTCTCCGTGCTCTCCCTTCCCTTTCTGGCGATGAGCCTTTACGCGATCGGTGAGACCCTGGCGGACAAATCAGCGAAGAACGCACTCGTCCCCGCCTGGGCCGGCCAGTCGGCGGTCGTTCTGCTGGCCATCGTTTCCATCACGCTCTTCGCCACAAATGCCTATTACGCCCGGTTCGGCCACCCCTGCAGCTTCGGCCTCGGCGTGGCGGAGCATGCCTTTCCCAGTCACACCGCCATTGAAACGCTTGTTCAGGAAAACATGCCGTCGAACACCGTCAATACCATTCAGGATGGCGGCTACCTGACGTGGACTATACCGTCCCGCAAAACCTTTGCAGACTCCCGCGCCACGCTCTATTCCACAGATTTCTACAGCGAACTGGTTGCGGGGCTGAATGGAGGCTCCTGGAAAGAATTCAGCGAAAAGTGGAAGCCGGAATGCGTCATTCTGAACACCACCTACCGCCAGGCGGCGCTCTCCGCCAAGATGCTGGCCTTTAATGGATGGGCACTGATTTATTTCGACGGCATTTCAGCCATCTACCTGCCGCGCATTCCCATCAACCAGGCCCTCATCGAAAATAAAGAACTTAAGAAGAAGGGACTATCCATTCTCAGTGATCGGATCAGTGCCTATCGCCATCAACTGGGCGGTATCGCCGCTCAGCCGCCTCCTGCTGATTTAATCGGCGCAGGTTCCCTGCTTCTCGCCAACGGCAATTTCAAACAGGCATTCGGTATTTTCGCCCTGCTGACCCGCGGCTCTCCCAAGATGGCGGGAGCCTGGCTCAACCTCGGCCGCTGCCAACTGGAACTGGGCGAAACAGAAAAAGCGCTGGCCTCTCTGCTTGAGGCGATCCGGCTCTCGCCCAAAAACAGCATTGCCTGGCTCAACGCGAGCCTGGCCTATGAAAAGCTGGGCGACGCCGAACAGGCGGCCGAAGCCATGGAACAGGTCAGGAAGTACAATGCGGAGTTGGCCGACGCATTTATGAAAAGCAAAACGACTGAAACGAATGTGCTGGAAGCTTCCGATTCGGAAAGCATTTGATTGGCCGGCGTTTTCAGCGGGCGGGGTTGGCCTTCCAACCGACCCGCCCATCCCACCCTTTTGAATAATCAGGTTTGATCCGGTTCCAACCGAAGAAACAGCTGCCTGATTTGATCGGCGCCAAACCGCTGTTGCAGTTTCTTCAGCAGTTGGTTTTTTCCGTAGCGGGACAGCTCCGCCAACCAGAGGCTGTGCCGGACGTACACCGTTAAACGGCCCTGTTCAAACGAGCCCGGGCGAGTGTAGGCCGCCACATCGGCGCCGGCCAGTTCCTTCCACTCGGCTTCCAGGCGCAACATCCAGGCATCCTGCCGCATACCGTTCTTCTCAAGCACTTCTGAAAGCACCGCTGAAAGATTCCGCTCACGAAATGGAACGGGGGGATACTTATCGGTGATCTGGAACCGATCCTGTTGGGTCTGCCACCACCCCTTATTGAAACTGTTCTCACGCCTTCTATAGACGGCCATGAAAAATCCTTCCCGTGATGGATGAGACAAACCGGCACTCTTCCCGTGCGTTAAGGAAACCCCGGAAAAATAGCACCACATATTGAAAAGACAAATCCGTTATCGACGACAACCGAAACGGACCATCCAGTCCACGGATGCCTTTTCCCAACCGATATCGTATCCGGCTTTCTCACTCTCATACCATTTGTGCCGGAGGATATCCTCTTTGATGCTATTCCATTGGCGGAATAGATTCGATCCCTCAATCCAGCTGGAATCCTGGGATTTACCAACGTTACGCATCGCTTCGCTTGTCATAAAGACAACCCCTCGTTGAATTGGCTGAATCTATGATCGTTTTTTTGTCGCGTGTCAATCAGGGAAAACGTTTTTCCTAGCCGGAAAATGCAAAATAACTCGACAAGCCGAACCGGATTTGTTGTCTTCTTCCGTCTCTGAGCAAAAATGGCAATGATATGGATCGTTCCCCAAACAACTCCTTTGATTTTTGGTACGCGGTGAATAACACCGAGGTACTGCATCATCCCAGTACGCTGCTGGAAACCTTCGGTAATACCATTGTGAATTACCATCTGTTGACGGAGCTGATGGATTATCCCGATAAAGTGCGCATACGGGAAGGACGCATTGAAGCCTACAAGCCGCAAATCATCACGCCCGCGTCCCTGGGCCAGGCCGAACTGGAGGGCTTTGGCGAAGAAGCCCGGCACTATGTGGATTGGCTGCGCGACCATGAAACCGATTTGATGATTTTGAAATATGGGTTCGCTATTAAAAAGCAGGTGATTAACGACCATTTGGTCTCCGAACAGCTCCCCCTCGTCATTGAACAGCTTCAAACCCGGCTCAAAGAAAAAAATGACCCGATGAGCGCGCTGGTTGTAGGCGTTGAAGAGCCGTGGGAGGTCTGTCTTTTAAAACTCATGGTGGAAGTGATTCAACGGTCCATGCCGAAACACATTACCGATCTCCGCAATGATCCGGATGGCCGCCGGCACGACATTGAGCGTGCCTTTTTAGACGCCTCGCGTGACGCATCCCTGATCCCGACGCTCAATCAAAAGCTGAACGACTACGGGATCTTTGAGCAGTATCAGGACCGTTTTTT
>CAZISY010000014.1:0-16331 GCA_964542025.1 uncultured Verrucomicrobiota bacterium | reverse complement strand
CCATCCAGTGAATACCCGGCGATATGCGGAGTGGCCAGTGCCGTCCGTTCCAACAGCGCAAGATTGATGTCCGGTTCAGGCTCCCACACATCCAGAATGCAATCACCCACCATCCCGCTGTTCATCGCCATCAACAGCGCCTCCGGGTCCACCACCCCGCCCCGCGATGCGTTCACCAGAATGACGCCCGGCCGTACCTGCGCAAAGAAACGGCAATCGGCCAGATAATGCGTGGGATATCGCCCGGTGCACTCCAGCGGCACATGAAAAGTCAGAATGTCTGCGTAGCGAAGCAGATCTTCCAGCGGCTGATAACCGGGATCCCGGGTGATGTTAAACAGCGGAGGATCATTCAACATGACGTTCATACCAATCGCCCGGCATTTATCCGCGACAAGATTTCCAACCGCCCCCACGCCAATCACGCCGATCGTCTTTTCGGAGAGCGTTAAATGGCGACGATCCGCCAGACACAACAGCGCGGTAATCACATATTCCGCAACACTGTTGGCATTGCATCCCGGCGCCGTTACAGCCGCCACAGATTTGCGGGCAAGAAAATCCGAGTCCATATGGTCACTGCCGGCCGTTGCCGTTCCCACAAACCGTACGGCACTGCCCTCAAGGAGTGACGCATTCACTTGTGTCTTTGAACGGATAATCAGGGCATCGGCACCTGCCACATCGGCCGCGTTAATGGCTGAATCAGCAAGCACCAGCGTGTCGCCCAGTGCTGAAAATGCTTCGCGTCCCTGATATACACTCGTGGCACAGACAAACTTCATGATTTCGCATTCTCCACGGAAGCCACTCCGAAAACATTACCGGCTGACGGCTGTTGCGTGGAAGAAAGTGTAACAAAACGTGCCGCCGCCGGAAGCTGTTTTCTTTAACTCTTTGATGCCGGACACCCACTCCGCCTCGGAAATCATACCATGTTCAAGAGCGGACCCCTTCACCCCGTCCACCATGGCGATGAAGGTGTCCTCGGTGAATCCCTTCACCAGTTCCGGACGGCTGTCATCCACATAAACCAGACGCGGCGAAACCCGAATATCCCCGTATCCGGCGGCCTGCAGCAAGGGATACAGCCTGCGCCCAATCAGCGCATCGCCTCCCATCCGGCGCTGAATCTCCACCAGGCATTGAACGGTTTTCCGCGCGGCCGCTCCGTCCGGATGAAAAAAGGTGGACCCGTGATCGCCTTCGATTACGGTAATCACACCATCGGGGCGGAGAAAACGTTTCAGCCGCTGCAGTGCCCCCGGGACATCCGGGAGGTGTTCCAAAACAAAACAAAGAAAAATTCGATCAAAGGACTGCTCGGGGAAGGGTGGATTATAGAGATCCCCCTGAACAAACCGAACATTGGTCATTCCCCGTTCCCGTACCTGCCGCTCCGCCTGCGCCAGCGAATCGGGGGAAATATCCATGGCTACAATATGGGCCGCCGGATTCCTGGCGGCAAGGATAAGCGTCTGTGCGCCCACACCGCATCCCGCCTCCAAAACGTCCGCGCCCTCCGGAAATACGGAATCACCGTGCAGCAGATCCGTCAGAGTACTGGCCTGATCCAATAGCCGTTCCGCTTCGCGCGGAGAATATCCATGCACATACTTCGGCTGATTATTCTTCATGATGCGGTTCCTCATTTTCTTTGATACGAAGGAGCAACTGGTTGAAACGGAATTCTTCGCGAAGTGACTGCAAATCTTCATCCCGGCTCATCCAGTGCGCATCGTCATAGCCGAGATCGACAGCCTGATTCAAAGCATCCAGCGCCTCATCCGTTTTTCCGGTCAGAGCCAGGCTGCACCCCAGATTGTACCACACCATGGAATCCTCCGGACACAGTTCCACGAGTCTCCGGTCAGTAACCAGTCCCTCATGCACAAGACCGGCCCGGGTATACAGGTCACCCAGTGCCTTCAGCACCTGCTCATGATCCGCCAGGCGCCGACTCACGCCTTCCAGAAAACGGATTTCGACCAGCTCCGCCCTCCGGGATTCCGCATTCTTTTTCATAAATCCCCATAAAAAAACCGCCCGGGTGAGGGCGGTTTTCAATACTGGAATCCGATTGCGAATTACGCTTTGGTCACTTTGCCGGCTTTCAGGCAGGCCGTGCAAATGCGTTTGTTTTTCACACCGCCATTTTCGATGACACGAATTTTCTGAAGGTTCGGAAGAAAACGGCGACGGGTAATTCCGGTCGTGTGCAATCCAATACCCCCTTTGCATTTACGCAAACCATGCCGAATAATTCTATTGCCCACCATGGGGCCTTTTCCACAAATTTCGCATACCCGTGACATAACACCACTCCTTCTGATTACGCATGAAATGAGCCGGGAATATATGCCGAGGTCCATCCCCTGACAAGAAGAAAAACGCAGGGATTCGGCGTTTTCTTTAGCCGGCTGCGGGCGGCGCCGTCGGTGTGCCCGTCAGGATGGATCAACAGGCCATTTGATGACAAAACAATTTTTAATCCCCGCAATATCTTCATTGCACCAGGTACCATTAAAAACTTTATAGCCGTTCTTGTTGCGCTGAAGAGTGTCGGCGAAATTTTCATAGTTCATCGGATCGCCGTTGATCCAGCGGAATCCATCCGCCTCCACGCGTTCCAAGCCAAGCCACACCCAGCGCCCAAAGGGTATCATGTTGGTCACAAATTCATTTTCTTCCGCTGCTCCAATGGTCAGCAACGTCCCTCCGAGTTGCCGGCAACACTGCACGGCATCGGACCACGTCATAAAACGGGGTATATACAAGTATCGGTAATGACCAAACGACTGGGCCAGTTGGCGCAGATCCTGAGTGGACTCTTCGCGCAGGGCGATCATGGTGTCGAGGCGGTTCACCTGACACGCCATTTCCGGGCGGGCGGACCATCGCGACCGGAGGTCTTTCAGCGTGGCCGGCGACATTGTTTCGCACCCAAACGTAAAATCCCAGGGCGGCGTTTCTGTAAACGGCTCTATGGTTTCGAGCAGGTTATCGCCGCAGGTCAGTGTTTGAATCGGCATTCCCTGCAGGGGCAAAAGGTCGCGGATCCGATTGCCGTGACAGCTCAGAAACGTCAAGCCCATCTTTCGAAGCGGCTCCAGTGATTCTATGTTGCAGCACGCGCAACTCAGCCACGTCAGCGGAGCATTCTCCAGCGGCCCCAGGTCGCTGATTGGATTTCCGCTGATCTGCAACACGTTCAGCGGACTGCCGCGCAATGCTTCCACCTCCGTCATTTCATTTCCGCCGCAGAAGAGACTGGTCAGCGAAAGACCCTGCAAAGGCTTGAGCGACCGGATCCGGTTGCCCCAACAGGAGAGAAACACCAGCGGAAGCCCGGCCAGCGGCTCCAGCGTTTCTATTTCCCCGCACCCGCCCACGTTAAGCACGTTCAGCGGCATTCCCGTTAGAGGAGTCAGATCGCTGATTTTGCAGTTCTCCGCATAGAGAGCCTTCAGCGGCATATCGCGAAGCGGCTCCAGCGAATCGACCGGATTATCCATGCAGTTCAGGAGTTCCAGCTTCATTCCCCGCAGCGGCTCCAAAGAGTGTATGCGGTTGTGCTGACAATACAGCGCGGCCAGCGGCAACCCGATCAGCGGTGAAAGATCGGTGATATCCGCATGAGTCACTTCCACATAAAGCTCATCATTGACCACAGAAATCTTCGGCGAGGCATGCGGCCATGCCTCATTCAGCAGGCGCTGCCACTCCTGCACTTTTCGGTCCTGCTGCTCCCGCCGACGGGCTTTCTCAAGCCCCTCCTGCGCGCGAACCATTCGCTTCTCTTCGGGACGTGACTCGAGCACATCCGAATAGATCGCACGGGCCACTTCGTAGCGCCCCTTCTGCAACTGCCGCTCGGCGATGTCCAGAATGTCGGCATGCCACGGAACACCCCGGACATAGACGCGCACACGGCTGTAACGAACATCCGTCAGCCAGCTGTAAAGCCCTATGGCTGATCGACCGGCGCCCTCCAGCGGATCACGGTCCTCCACGGAAAACACACATACTTCATTCACGATCAGCGAGAGCGTATTTCCGCTGCGCTCCGCCACCACATGAAAAGGCACATTACTGCGCAGTGGCGCTCCGGTTTTCGACCAGACTTTGTGATCCGCCCGCGACAGGGATATGATGGAATTTTCGTAGGCGCCATATGAAAACTCATAGCCTGAAAACGGGATGACGTTTTTATTCTCGGCAATTACGGCGCTGATAAAACAGCCCAAATTGTTCATATACGCGCCGTGGATCACACAATCATACTCAATGCGCACATCGCCGCTCACATCCTGCCGGAACAGCAAAATCTGCGGCTTCCCCCCGCACAACCGCAAAGCGCCATCGACATTCTGCGCATAGCCCGACACGACCTCCCAATGTTCCAGACTGGCGGGATTGGACATGTCGTGATCAGCCACCAGCTGCCAGCAGGTTCCGTTCTGATATGCCTCCACCTCCTGCTGCATTTCAGGCACCGAGGCATAGCGCCGTGCCGGATTTTTGGCCAGCGCCCGCATGGCAATCCGCGACACCGCATCTGGAACGCGTCCATCCGGGCAGTGCCCTCCGAAAAACGCTTCAGCACTCTCCGCCGCTCCGGAAGAATCCGATGCGGCTTTGAAATCGACCGGCGGCTTGATGTTGTTTTCACGAATAGCGCAGATCATTTCTCGCGGCGTCTTATAGCTCGATATTTTCAGTGGAGGCTGGAGAGTCAGAATACTGTACAGGATGGCCCCGAGCGAATAGATGTCGGCTGCCGTATTGGGCGGAGGCCGTTTTTCATCCATCCGTTCCGGCGCCATAAAGCCCGGCGTACCGACAATGTGACCGCTCAGTGTTTTCAATCCGGATTTCTGATCGCGTTCAGAAAGTTGAGAAAGCGACCCGGCCATGGGCAACGCTCCATCCGCAACTGACGCGCCGGATGACAACGCGGCCGATTTTTCATCGAATAGATCACGGGCCAGCCCCCAATCCACCACCAGCACTTCGCCGTAATCGGCAATCATGATATTATCCGGCTTCAGATCGCAGTGAATGACGCCGCGTGCATGGGCAAAGGCCACCGCATCACAGATTTTCTGAAAGATATTCAGCAGGCGCGCCAATGGATATTCCTGAAGCATGACCGGCTCACGGTGACGCAATCCGATGAGAATATCGGTCAGCGATTTTCCTCGAATCAGTTTCATCGTGTAATAGAGCCGATCCGATCCATCCAGGCCAACGTCATAAATGGGGATAATGTTCGGGTGTTCCAGCCGTGCGGTGATTTGAGCTTCTTCGACAAACTCCATCCAGTCCTCGCGCGTTTTGTGCCGTTCATCCTGCAGCACCTTCATCGCCACGATGCGCTTGCAGTTCAAATCCTCCGCCTCATACAGCACTCCAACGCCGCCTTCTGCCAAAACGCGGTTCAACCGGTATTTCCGTTCCTGATCCTGCAAGAGCGACTGCATGAAAAGCACACCGTCTTCCTGATCAGCCGCATCAAGGATGACCGGCCTTCTGGTGGTTTCGGAAAACAATGGCTTATGGGTTGTCATATATATTTGCCGTCTGCGCACCGCCTGCCGGCATACCGCTGTCTGACACATGCGAATGAACAAACAACATATAACTACACAGGAATCTTCGCCGGTGAAAGGGAAATAATACGCGCTTGATCCCCACACCGCCCCATCGTATAGATTCCAACCGTTCACCCATTGAAGAGCCTGACCGAACAGCAGGGAAATGTCGGGGCAGCTGCCGCCCCAAACGCCCCTGCGTGTCCAACCCGCTGGAGATTGATCGGAATGAAAACGGCATCGGCCTCCTATCGTGTTTCCGAATCTTCCGCCCCAATGTGCGTCACAGGGCTCTGGGACGGCCCGGTCTGGAGTGCCGTTACTCCGTTAACCATCGCCTTTGCGATGGGTTGCCCTCCCGCGCACCGCCCGAACACACAGGCCAAACTGCTCTGGACCAACGACGCCCTGCACCTCATGTTCCGCGTGGAAGACCGCTATGTCCTTGCCGCAGCCCGCCACGATCAGGATCCGGTATGCAAAGACAGCTGCGTCGAATTCTTTTTCACCCCGGGTGATGTGCCGGGACTTTCCTATTTCAATCTTGAAATGAATTGCGGAGGCACCCGGCTTTTCTGGTGGCACCCGGAGGGACAATTGGCGATTCCCGTGGCGCCGGAGGATTGCCATCAAGTCAAGATTCATCACGATCTGCCGAAAAGAATCATTTCCGAAATCCGTGACCCCGTCACCTGGACGCTGGAATGCCGCCTGCCGTTTTCCGTACTTTTGAAATACTGTCCGAACGCCCGGAAACCGGCGCCGGGTGTTTGCTGGAGAGCCAACTTTTTCAAGTGCGCGGACGGCTCTTCACACCCGCACTGGTTGACCTGGAGTTTTGTGGATCACCCCGTACCGAAGTTCCACCTTCCGCAATATTTCGGCACCCTGGAATTCGCCTCAGCTTTGCGCGCATAACCATGCCGCGCCAAAATTTCCCTGCTGGATATCCGGCCTCGAATCCTGTACCTTTCCGCGCAGTCCTTCAGATACAGGAATAAAACGTGGAACAACAATCGACGCTGCGCATACTGACGAATATGACGTTCTGGCAGAGCCCCGAATGGATGGCCCGCGTGGACTCCATCTATCCCGACCACGGCAAAAATACGCCGGTCACCGGCACCCCCTGGAAAGAAGCCTGGACGCTTTTCACCCGACGGGATCAGTATGACATCATCCACACCATGGGCATCCGTGAATCCATGTTTTACGGACTGCTCTGTCTGCTGTGCGGAATACGATCCAAACAAATCATGACGGAAATTTTTGTGGATGAGCCCTCCTCTGCGGGGCCGGGCTGGTCACTTAAAACCGCCCTCTACCGCCGGGTCTCCCGGCGCGCCATCGGCATCATCACCAACAGCCGGGCTGAAATCACCGCGCTGGCGGACCGCCTGGCGCTTCCGGAAAGACGCTTTCGGCCGGTTCCGCTTAACAGTACCGTTGCCCCCCTGGACGCGCCATCGCCGGGTGAGGGTTTTGTGCTGGCGGCGGGCCGTTCTCTGCGGGATTACGCCACACTCATTCAGGCTGCGCCCGCCATTCGTGCCCCGATTGTCATCATTGGTGGCAGCGAGGATTTAATCGGGCTTCCATTGCCATCCGGAGTCACGCTGCTGCGGGAAATCGACCGCAAAACCTATTTGGACTACGTTCGACGCTGCTCCATCATGGTGCTTCCCCTGAAAGCCGCGATTCGCCCGGCCGGACAAGTGGTGATGCTTGAAGGCATGGCCTTTGGGAAACCGATCGTCGCCACGAACCAGGTCGGCACGGTGGATTATATCCGGGATGGAGAAAACGGCCTGCTCATTCCACCGGGTGATGCCTCCGCTCTGGCAGGTGCGGTGAACGAAATCCTTCAACACCCGGAAAAAGCCCGAAAACTGGGCGAGGCGGCCCTGAACAGCATCAAAACCACGCATACACATCGCGTTCACACGGAATTACGGCTGGACGCCATTGAAAAGCTCGCTCGTGTTCCTCCTGTAAAATGACGGCCGCGCCAGGCAACGCACCGCGTGCTTACACCGTCATCATCGCGCGCAGCTGATCGGCCCGAACAGTGATTTCTTCCCGTGTCAGGCGCTCCAGACGGTCCAGACTGAACCCTTCCACTCCAAAGGAGGCTACCACGCTTCCATACAGCATGGCCTTGCGCAGGCTGCGTTCATCGGTGGTTTTGAGTTCCGCCAGCGCGCCCATGAATGCTCCGGCGAAGGTATCGCCGGCACCGGTCGGATCGGCCACCGTTTCAAGCAGGTAGGCCGGCATAATGAAAATACCCTCTTTGGAGAAGAGAATGCTGCCGTGCTCCCCCTTTTTGATCAGCACAAACTTCGGCCCCATCTTCAGGAGCTGTTCGGCGGCATGTAAAAGCGTGGGTGCCTTCGTAAGCAGACGGGCTTCGGAATCGTTCACCGTCAGCAAGTCGACCCGCCCGATCACCCGCAGCAGATCTTCGCGCGCGATGTTGATCCAGAGATCCATGGTGTCCACCATGACGAAGGCCGGATTCCGCATTTGGTCCAGCACATGCAGTTGCAGCGCCGGTTGAATATTACCTAAAAAGAGGTACGGAATATCCCGATAGCTTTCAGGTATTTCGGGGCTGAACGATTCAAACACATTCAGCTCCGTGGAAAGTGTTTTCCGGTTATCCATGTTCTCTTCATACACGCCGGACCAGCGGAACGTTTTCCCTTCCCTGATTTGCAACCCCTTCAGATCAATGCCGGATTTTCGGTACATGTTCATAAACGTTTCCGGGAAATCCGTTCCGACCACGCCGACCATGGCCGTCGGCACGAAGAACGAGGAGGCCACGCAGGCAAAGCTCGCCGAACCGCCCAACACCTCTTCACGCCGTTCTGCGGGCGTCGCCACGGTATCAATGCCAATCGACCCCACCACCAGTAATTTATTTTCTTTATTCTGCATCAGGAACTCCTCGTCAGCGATCAGGACAGTTCTTCCCGGTCAGCCGTGGAAACCGGCACGGGATTGCGCTGAACCAGTTCCCGTACGTTGACCCGCACATTTTTCACCTCTTTGAGACCGAGCTGTTCCCTAATGCTGTCGGCTACCCGTTCCTGAAGCATTTGGCACAACTCCGGCACATGGGCGCCGGCCACCACGCGAATATCCAATTCGACGTACAGCGCGCCGCCGCGGAAGTCCAGGTTCGGTTGCAGGCTGAGAATTTCGGAAAACTCATCCCCTGCGCGCATCACGAAATCACGAACGGCCTTCATGCTGATGGTGATCGGCCCGTTGCGCCCATTGAAGGAAATGGTTTTTGCAGGGCGCGCTTTGCGTTCGGAAGTGAGCAAATAGAGCACAATCAAAAGAAGCAGAGCAATGCCCCCCATGATCACGGCGAAGCGTTGCTGCTGCAGCACACACAGGAGCGTATCCCAATATGGCCGGCCCGCATGGGTGGAACCATACACCGCCAGCGTTCCTTCAAGCAGCACTACCATGAAAACCAGCCATTCAAACATGCCGTGCAGAAATTTCATTTTCCCGTTCCTTTCCGGGTGTTCACCCCGTTCACGAATTAGTGCAGCACACCTTCCCGCAGAAAAACATCCAGATAATGCGTATTATACCGTCCCTGCATAAAGCGCTCATCTGTCATGATGGCCTGCGCCAGCGGAACCGTGGTTGCAACGCCCTGAATCATAAATTCATCCAGGCACCTGGACATTTTGCGTATGGCATCTGCGCGGTTTTCGCCCCGCACGATCAGTTTGCCGATCATGCTGTCATAATGCGGCGAAACGCGATAGCCGGAATACACATGCGAGTCCACCCGCACGCCTTTTCCCCCGGGAAAATGCACCCACTCCACCAGGCCCGGCGATGGCGTAAAATCCTTGAACGGATTTTCCGCGTTGATACGCAGCTCAATGGCATGTCCGCTGAACTTAACATCCTTTTGCGTATAGCCCAGCGGTTCACCCGCGGCTATGCGTATCTGCTCCTTAATCAGGTCGATGCCCGTCACTTCTTCCGTCACGGGATGTTCCACTTGGATGCGCGTGTTCATTTCCATGAAATAAAACTGCTTGGCTTTTTCATCATACAGGAACTCAATAGTTCCCGCATTACGGTAATGCACAGCCTCCGCGGCACGGACCGCCGTATCCCCCAGCATTTGGCGCGACTCATCGCTGAGCGCCGGACTCGGCGATTCTTCGACCAGCTTCTGATGACGACGCTGGATGCTGCAATCCCGTTCACCCAAATGCACAACATGACCATAATGGTCGGCCAGGATCTGCACTTCGATATGCCGGGCGCTTTCCACGAATTTTTCCAGGTAAAGGCGCGCATCGCCAAAGGCGCGGTCGGCCTCCGTGGAAGCCGTCATAAACGCCTGAGCCAGGCTGATATCATTATGCGCCACCCGCATGCCCTTGCCGCCGCCGCCGGAAACCGCCTTGATCAGCACGGGATATCCAATGGCGTGCGCCAGGGCCAGAGCGTCCTCTTTGCTTTCCACGACGCCATCGCTGCCCGGCGTAATGGGGACTCCGGCCGCCTTCATGGTGTCACGCGCCACGGCCTTGTCGCCCATCTTCCGAATATTATCCGGGGAGGGACCGATAAAGGCGATATTGCAGTTTTCGCAGATCTCTGCGAAGTGCGCATTCTCCGCCATGAATCCATATCCCGGATGAATGGCATCCACATCGGCCACTTCCGCCGCGCTGATAATGTTGGATATTTTCAGATAGCTGCTGCCCGCCGGCGCCGGACCGACACATATGGCCGTGTCCGCCAATTGCACATGAAGCGACTGCGCATCCGGCTCCGAATAAATGGCCACGGTCTGTATGCCCATCTCTTTGCAGGCCCGAATAATCCGCACTGCGATTTCGCCCCGATTGGCGATCAGAATACGTTCGAACATGGGGTTTCCACCTTCCTCGTTGAATGAATCATCAGCGCGGACTTACCCGGCCGGATCAATTTTAAACAGCGACTGTCCGTATTCCACCGGGGTGGCATTTTCGATCATAATTTTTTTGATCACGCCTTTGCACTCGGCCTTGATCTCATTCATCACTTTCATGGCTTCCACAATGCAAACCACCGTTTCCTCTTCGACGCGATCCCCCACCTTCACAAAGGGTGCGGCCTCAGGCGAAGGCGAACGATAGAAGGTTCCGACGATCGGCGATTTGATGTCAGCCAGGCCGGCATCTTCATCCTTTTCGGGGGGCTGAGCGGCGGCAGCGGCCGGGGCAGCGGGCATGGAGGCCGTCATCATCGAATGTCCGGGGTGACTGAACATCATGGGCGCGGCCGCTTCAGCCGTACACTTAATCGTTACCCGGAAATCCGGTTCTTCGAGTTCAAACTCCGCCAGATCGTTTGCACGAACCAATTCCACCAGTTTTTTAATTTCTTTTATATCCATAAAATGATCCCTCCGCCCGTCCGGCGCGCCTTAGCACACTGTCCCGGCTTCATCCTTGGTTGTTTTTGATGTAATCCACCAGCCCTTCAAGCGCCAGTATATATCCCTTCCCGCCGAATCCGGCGATCTGGGCCACACAAACGCCTGCCGTATAACTCACATGCCGAAAGGATTCGCGCTGCGATATATTCGATATGTGAACCTCGACACAAGGCAAATCCACGGCCTTTATGGCATCGCGAATCGCCACACTGGTATGCGTGTAAGCCGCCGGATTGATGATCAGCCCCTCATAGTTTCCCGGAGCCTCGCCGATCCGCGTCACCAGTTCCCCTTCGCAGTTGCTTTGAAAGCAATCCACAGAGACCTGCAACGCGGCGGCTTTCTCCATGACGGCCTGATTGATGTCGCCCAGTGTTTCCGAACCATAAACGTCCGGTTCCCGGCGCCCCAGCAGCTGCAAATTGGGTCCATGCAATACCAGTATTCTCATCCTTACCCTTTTCCCCACCCTTGTGTTTCGATGAATAGATGCACTTTATCAGGAACGTCCGGGCGCTGTCCATGTGTTTTTCTTGATCAGGAATTCGACTGCATAAACAGCATAATGACGAGACTTTGGGCATTAAAGAGAACGTGCATAACCACGGGAACCAGCAGCGAACCGGTGGCCAGATAGGCCAGCGAAAGGGCAAAGGCCAGGATGAAAATAGGCGCCATCGACGGGAGGTGCATATGGATCAGCGCAAACAGCAGTGAGATCAGCATACACCCGCCGAACACGCCGATCCGCTGCACCGCAAAGCGCAGTAACACCCCGCGAAACAGAATTTCCTCGGCCACCGGAGCCAGAATCACCGCCAGAAAAAAAAGATACAGCGTACTGAGCCAGTGATGGTCGGGCGAAACGAGGTGAATCAACACATCCTGGAAACTGACGGTGATGTGAAAAGCCCTCAGCAGGGTCTGATAGAGCAGTGTTCCCAGCACAAGCACCGGCATCATGCCCAAAAAAGCAATCACTCCCGCGCCGATGTCCCTACCTGCACGCCGCAGCGAGAGACCGAAAAACGGATTGGGATTTCCACCTGCTTTTCGCCATCGAAGCAGGCCGACCGTCAGCAGCAGAATCGCCCAGTGCAGCGTGATGCTTTGAATCACTATTTGGGGTACTTCGCCTTTGAAAGGCAGTAATGCTCCCGCGATAAGCCCTGCCCCGTGCATGAAAAGAAGGATGGAAAGCCCCGCCGCCAGAAAACGACCGGAAACGCGCGGCGTCAGAAAACGCGCAGCCTGCTCGGTCCAGTGCCGTGCCCGCCAAATCATTCCGATAAACAGCCCGACATCCACGGCCAATCCCGCCAGCAGGATGAGAAGCACATAGAGTCCGCCGATCAGCAGCACATGCGGTTCCACCCCGGCAAGCAGGGATTCAGGGGTCATCGCAGCATCCATGGAAGCGGGCGGCATCGGAAGGCTCCGGGAGTAGCGGCGGTCAGCACGCGGAATCCACGACATCGCGAATCACATACACCGCCTTGCCCTGCGATTCGTGATAGGTGCGCGCCTGTACTTCCGCCAGCAGTCCGATGCAGATGAACTGCACCCCCATGAAAATCAGCATGAAAGCCGACATCAGCCAAAAGGGACGTTTGACCAGAAACGCGGCAAACTCGGTGCCGAACAGATGATAGGAAAGATTCCCCAGCACCATGAATAACAGCATGAAAAGTCCGGGCAGCCCGAAAAGCGCCCCGATCTTTCCGAACATCTGCATGGGGCCGGTGCTGTAGCGAAGCAAAAATTTTACGGTAATCAGGTCCAGGATCACACGGCCCGTGCGCGACAGCCCGTATTTGGATTGTCCGGTGGTACGCGGATGATGATT
Organism: uncultured Verrucomicrobiota bacterium; assembly: GCA_964542025.1. GTDB lineage: Bacteria > Verrucomicrobiota > Kiritimatiellia > RZYC01 > RZYC01 > JAQVYB01. The sequence goes on along the minus strand of CAZISY010000014.1, from coordinate 3,418 downwards.
GACCACGATTTCGTCAATCTGCCCCCCCACCCAACTGGCCAGCGCCGGAATGAATCGGTGCATTTCTCCATACAGATGCACATTTTTAATCACTTCGCGGCGGTACGCTTTGAGGGTGCATCCGTAATCGTGCAAACGAACCCCGGTAATATAGCTGATGAGCCCATTGGCCAGCATGGAGGGCAGCCGGCGCTTGATAAACTGGTCTTTTCGGTTTTTTCGCCAGCCGCTCACCACATCCACGCCCTTATCCATGTGCTCCAACAGGCGCGGAATATCCTCCGGGTCGTTTTGAAGGTCGGCATCCATGGTAATCACCACCTCGCCTTTTGCCTCATGAAAGCCCGCGCTCATAGCGGCCGTCTGACCGAAATTACGACGCAAACGAACCAGATGCAGACAGGGAATCCGGTGCGACATCTCCTCCATGATTTTCCAGGACGCATCGCGGCTTCCATCATCCACCAATACGATTTCATACGGGCGGCCCAGACGGGAAAGCACCCCATGCAATTTTTCGATCAGCGCCTGTACGCATTCCTCTTCATTGTAAATGGGAGCGACCACGGAAACATCTATTTGCTTTTGATTCATGTACACCGTCCTGCGGAGATTCGTTTTCAGCCGACCGCTGTGTAACATAGTTCTTTTCTTTGATTTGGCAAGTTCCGTGTCCCCCCTATATGACGAATCCGTGAGCGGAGCGGGTGTTTGACTACGGCGTCATGTCCTTGGTGGGTACTGAATAACCGATCGGGTTGACCCAATTCCATCCATTCCCGGACTTGCGATAGATAATCAGGGCATCGTCCTGCCCGATCGGTTTGCCGGTTACTTTTGTTCCATCGGACCAGTACCACAACTTGTCAGTCGTCTTATACCACATCCACAGCGCTTTCCCGTTGCCGTATCCTTTCGCGCTCTGCGAAACCCGATCCCAAATGTACAGCTCATCGCTCTCCATCAGCCTCCGCCCGCCCTTGAAACCGCTGGCCGTCAGATTCAAATTGCTCGGGTGCGTGGTACACGGCAGTAAAACACTGACGAAGGACATGCCGCCCGCGCCGGCCATGGAGATTTGATTGGTCCAGGTACGCAGCTCGCCCACCACGGCGAATTCGCTGGGCGCCCCCTGCGGCAAGTGCACCATGAAGCCCTGATTCAGAGGCAGCTGCACATTATCCACGTTCTGCTTCAGGGTCTCGGAATACCAATGCTCTCCCGTAAAGTACGCGGAATTGGTGACCACCAGTGTATCGTTGGAAATTCCGTACAAATCCACACAGGTCGCGGAAATCTTTGATGGAAATCCAGGAAGCGAGTAGCCGAACACGTTGGAATACGTCGGATTCTGCGGCACGCAGGGCAACGCGATCCAGTTTCTCCCCGGATACAACTTCACCCGCTTGGCCACATAGATTTCCGGACTGGCCAGCCGGCCCACTTCGTTGGACCAGGCGCCCATCGGCGATACCCGCAGAAACCGCAGACTGTTGGCATTCAGCGTGGAGAGATTATTCGTAAAGGTGGTCCACACACCGGCGGCCATCTCCTGCGTCGAGAATTTCCAGGCATTGGTCTGCGTGGTATTGTCGTAATTCTCGCTGTCAAAATAAATCAAATCATACGGAACAGTCTCGACGGTTTTGGCATTGACCCGAATGATCAGATCATCTTCCCCATGCATTCCATCCAGGATATTGCAATCCACGTTGCGTCCGCCCGTCAGGTACCAATCTTCACTTTCTTTGGTGACCTCAAGAATGTGCTGGATTCCCTCGGGGATGTCCCCCGCAATGGTCCAGGATGGATTACCGGCCGATGTTCCGCCGTTCACTTCGATAACCTTGAAATCCCTGAAAAAAGTTCCGCCCTGATTGGTCACAGTCAGCGTGACGGGGCTTCCCTCATCAAACACCAGCGATCCATTCACCTGAACGAGGTCTGGCGATGTTCCATTGATGGCGAACAGGTATTCAGATCCGCTTTTCATAGCGAGCGAGGAACACGTTATCGCACCCCCGACTTCCTGATACGTCGAAAAAAGCGTGCCGTAGTTTGTGACGGCACCGACGCTTCCGTTTCCCGCCAGCACAGCACCATGGCTCACCGCAACGGCCGCGCTGTTCTGCACATTGCTCAGCACAAGTGCGCCCTCCGTCACACGGATCAGATTGCTGCCCGTTTCGCCGGTGGTCAGCATGACCCGCCCGGCGCCTTCCTTCACCAGCTCTCCCTCGCCGAAAAGCCCGCCCGATATCCACAGACTTTCGGATCCGGTTTTTCGCAGCACCAGTGCTCCACCCTGCGCAAGACTGATCAACCCCTGAAATACGGCCTCCCCGTCCGACGCATTTTGCAGCACGCAGGCATTGGTCGTTCCGTGATGAACCACATCCAACGCCCCGGTCACGATGCCGCCCGCGCCGATATCCAGCACGGCATCGGAAGCCATCTCACCGCCGCCCAAAATAATCCGCGCACATCGAAACGGCCTGGCCACGGTCCATTGGAGCGTAGAACCCTGAATATATAATTCTGCGGCATGGACAGTCGGAAGCAGTCCCGTCATCACAAAGACAGCGAGTCCGCAGCCGATGGTTCTCCATCTGCTGCGCCGCTTCATTATTCCAATGTACGTCCTGTATTCCATTCATTCACGCTTTGCTGTTCCGCAAAACCTCTTCGCACCAATTCGTTACGCTTATTTCACGTAATAAATCACACCGGCAGCGGACAGTGTATTCGTTGCCCGCACAAAGGTACCGGTGGCCCAGATCGCGCTGATCATGCTTCCTTGTTGATTGTAAAATCCTTTTTGCACGGCCCCGCCGGTATCCATTAAGGTCGCGTTCACGGATGAAGCATCCGATACCACAACTCCATACGTACAGCTCTTTGCCTGAGCCCCGTACCCGTTGATCTTTGATCCATGGTAAGCGAATAATCCATATACCGACGCGGATGCCGTGGCATAATAGGCGTTAATGGACGATGCGTAATCTGCATAGAATCCATAACCACCACTTCCTGTGATATTGGATGCACGGGCATAGTTGGCATCCACCCTGGATGACGAAATGGCCGTAAACCCCGCATTCGAAGAATAAGACGCATCGGCATACTGAGCCTGCATGCGGGATCCATCCTGAGCCACAAAGCCGTACGCATGCGATCGCGTTGCGATGGCGCCGCTCGCTATGATAGATGAGCAGTAGATGGCGAGAACCCCGTAGGTTGCATTGGTGAAGCCCCCGTTGGTCACAATGGTGGCCCGCGAACCATACGCCGCCGTCAGCCCATTCACATTCTCCGATCCGCCGGACAAACCAAACAGCGCATGAATGGTCGGGGTGGCGCCGCGAACGGCCCCGAATACCGGCGGGTAGCCCACACCCACGGAGTTTGTGATGCAACT
>CAZISY010000013.1:47363-55143 GCA_964542025.1 uncultured Verrucomicrobiota bacterium | reverse complement strand
ATATTGACATAATCTGCGGCGATTCCCTGATAGGTATTGTTTTCATCCCGGAATTCAAATGGATAAAATTCGGGATCGTAGGCGATTCGAATGTTCGGGTGTTGCTGCAGCCAGTTTTTTTCCTTGAGCGTCAGCGCTTCCTCAAAATTGGTATCTTTTTCCGGTTGGTGCGGGGTTCCAAACAGGTGGGCTTCCATAGCGCGATAATAAAAAGAGTCCGGCTTGTTTTTCAGGTTTCGCAGGTGGCGGTCGATCCGCGGCGCGATGTTGGTTGCGGCTGAGCTGCCTCTGGCGAAGGCGAAGTGAAGTTGCGAGGGACTGAAGAGTACGGGGGAGCGTACGACACGATGATCCTTTTCAAAATAAGCGCCAAAGATATTGTTAACCACTCCGGCATCCGCCTGGTTTTGATCCAGGGCCAAAAGTACGTCGCGATATGAGTTATATTCGAGAAATTGGGCGGGTATAGCAAACTGATCGAGGATGTGCCGGATACTGTCTTTTCCGTGGTTGTACACGCTGCCCCTCATCAGGGCGATGCGCTTATCTTTCAAATCGAGAAAGGAGAGTATGGGAAGCTCGGGACGACTGTAGATAACAGCCCAACTGATCAGGGCCATTTCCTCATTGAAGGTGTAGAGCGCCTGTCGTTCAGGAGTGATGGCGACGTCCGGCATCAAATCAATTTCCCCGCGACTGAGACGGTCCAGGCATTCCTGCCAGGAGCCGTGAACATATTGAATGTTCCACCCTTCCTGCAAGGCGACATAATCGAGAATAGCCGGAAAGAACCCGTCGGCCTTTCCCTGCGCGTTGCGATAGATTTTCGGGTAGTTCTCGTAAAGACCGGCGCGAAGAGTGATCGGGTGTTCCTTTTCAGGGTCGATGGCGTACGTTCTGCTTATCGACAGAAGCAGTAAGAACAGAATACAACCCAGGCGTTCGAGCAGGTTGTCTACGGGTCGTTTACTATTCCTTTTGGCACGCAGAGGCATAAATACCTCGACACCCTTTCTGTTGCCTTCCAGTCAAGACGCGCTGCGCCATCACTGAGTAGCGCGCCCCCCTGAACAAGGCCCATTATTCAAAATAACGACCGACGCAGCAAGCTATTCCATTCTTGTATTTTTTAAAGGCCGTGTTAGCATTGGTCCCGTGTTCAGGTAGTGAGAAAGGAGACTTGATATGGCAGCGAAAAGATGGGCTTTTTCCTTGGCGATTCTTGTATGTGCGTTTTCAGTTCAGGCGGCTCCGATTCGTATGGCTCTTATGGATTTTACGGATCAATCCGGCGGATCAACGGATACGCTTTTAGGCGGAAAGGTCGATACTGGGTTGATGGCTGAAAAAGGCGTACTCGCGCTCAGCAAGGCGCTTGTGGGTAATGCGGAGTATGTGTTGATTGACCGCCGCGACTTTATGAATCAGATGCAGAAAACGGGGGCGGTGGATCAGGGAAAACCTGTGGATATCAAGCCTTCCTATATACAGGCCGCACAGGCTTTGAAGGCGGATGCGGTGCTTCGCGGTGTACTGGAGAGTTTTTCAGTGGGCAAGGACAAGGTTAATCAGGGGGGGTATCAGGCCGAGTTTGTTACCGTGTCGGTGCGCGTGATGATTGAGGCGGTGGATGCCGTTGACGGTACGGTCATGGCCATGTCGGAAGGTGTTACGAAGAACAAGCTCCGCCAAACCGCCAACCAGCAAACGGAGCTGGGCGAGGACGAAATGCTTCAGATGATGCAGGCCGCCATTAATGGCGCGGTGCCTGAACTGCTGACTTCGCTGTCCGCCCGGGTCGCGCAAAACGGCACGCGCGAAAAAGTGATGCTGGCCATGAGTGCGTCGGAGAATCCGGCCATGGTGGAGATTGACGGCATTTTGGTGGGGACCACGCCGTTTGACAGTTTGGATGTCTACAAAGGCGATCATGTACTGACGGTGTCGCGTCCGGGTTATGTGTCCATCACCAAGCGGCTCGTTCTGAGCAGCGATACCAAAATTGACGTGCCCATGCTGCGCACGGATCTGACGGCCGAAGAGCGTAAACAGATTCTGGAAGGCTCGGACATGCGGGTTTACGTCAATGAGGGCGGAAAACCCGATTTCGTGGTCCAGACGATCGAATAGTTTATTGAATGCACAGGAAGGCGCGCAGAAATGCGCGCCTTTTTAGTAGGTGCTATGGAACAGGCTCTTGCTCATCTCGGAATACTCATCGGGCATTTGGGGGTCATTGTCCTGTGTTTGACCGGGGTGGTGCTTTCGGGATTGTCTTTTTCCGGAACCTGGCTGGTTGTGCTGGCCTCCCTGTTGGGCCTTTGGGCGGGGGGCGAGGGATTTCCCGGCTGGAAAACAGTGGTGGTTTTTGTGCTGATTTCGGTGGTGGCTGAAATTATGGATACGCTGGCCGGGAGTTGGGGAGTCAGGCGCCGCGGCGGTTCAAATCGGGCGGGGTGGGCGGCTCTGGCCGGGGGTATTTTCGGGATGCTGGCCGGATCGCTTATTCCGGTCCCCATTCTGGGATCTCTATTCGGTATGTTTGGCGGCTGCTTTTTGGCGGCGTATTATGCGGAACTCTCGCTGCAAAAGGAAAAAGAGCATGCGGCCCATATTGCCCGGGGAGCCGTAATCGCTCGCGTCCTGATCATCGCCCTCAAGCTGAGCCTGACGCTGGCCATGTCGATGATTCTGATCATCGGCATGATCGCGGGATAGGCGGGAATCTGTTCCGGAGTGGTTATCGATACGCCGTTTTGACATTTTTGCGACCGACATATTTTCACAACAAGGCTTTTCAAGGGGAAATCTTTCACTACAATTACCGGCCAACTTTTACTGTGCGGAAAGATACCTATGCTCTGGGTTGTTTATAATATCCTGTTTCCTGTCGGCTTTTTGCTGCTATTGCCTAAGTTTATTCTGCGTATGTGCCGCCGGGGCGGGTATGCCGCCGACTTCATGCAGCGTTTTGGACGGTACGAATCAGGCGTGAAATCACGTCTGGCCGCCGGGGGATGGGTTTGGGTACAGGCGGTCAGCGTCGGCGAAATATTCGTGGCCTTTCGGGTGATGGAAACCATTCGCGAACGTCATCCCGGAGTCCGCTTCGTGCTGACGACCAATACGTCCACCGGCTATGCCATTGGACGGAAAAGAACAGATTTATCAAAAGATGTGCTGCTTTATTTTCCGCTGGATTTTCCGTGGATCATGCGGCGCGTTTTTAATTTGCTTCGGCCGTTGGCCGTTATTCTGATTGAGAATGAAATGTGGCCGAACATGGTGCGCCTGGCTCACCGGCGTGACATTCCCATTGTGCTGGTGAATGGGCGAATATCAGAACATTCATTTCGCGGTTATCAGAAACTGCGGGTTTTCACAAAGGATCTGCTTCCGCGCCTTTTCCTGTTTTGTGCGCAAAGCGAAGGCGACGCCGAACGACTTCGCGCCCTGGGAGCGCCGGCGAGTCGCATACGGGTGACGGGGTCCGCCAAATACGATGTGGTCCAGGCCGATCCCGCCGGAGAACAGCTGGCGGAGCGTTTGCTTCGTGCGGCCGGATTGAGCCCGGATGTTCCGCTGATTCTTGGGGCATCCACCTGGCCCGGTGAGGAAGCCGTTTTGTTGAAACTGTTCCGGGAGTTACGCGCAGAAACGGGGCGGTTGAATCTTTGCCTGGCGCCGCGCCATGTGGAGCGCCGTGACGAAGTCCTGCGCGCCATTCAGGATGCAGGGCTCACCTGTCTGCAACGCAGCGCGCTGAACGAGAACAGCCCCGCGCCGCTTCAGTCCGATGTGTTTCTGCTGGATACCACAGGCGAGCTGAAGAATTTTTATGCTCATGCCGACGTGATTTTTGTGGGGAAGAGCCTGACCGAGCATGGCGGACAGAATCCCATAGAGCCCGCCTTTTACGGCAAGCCGGTAATCACAGGGCCGAACATGGAAAATTTCCCCGGCATCATTGATGACCTGGTGGCTGCCGGGGCGCTTGTTCAGGTGAAGGACGCGTCGGATTTGCGGGAGGTCCTGCGCCGCATGATCAGCGATGAATCCTTTCGGCGGGCAACGGGAGAACGGGCGGGGCGGCTGGTCAAGAGCAAGGGCGGCGCGCTTTTGAATACGGTGGTCCTCATGGAAAAGATGGGTGTTTCCTTCTGCCGGGAGGGTTCATGCTGAGTGCTCCGAAGAGCCATTCGAAGAGGCGTGGGCCCGGGTTATTTTCAACAGCCGCCGTGCTGTTGGTGCTGATCATTCAAGGCGGATTGTTTGGCCTTTTTCAATGGATTAACCGGCAAGGGGAGGACTTCACGGACGACGTCACGGTAGAGGCGCTTGCGCGGGTTGAAGAGCGCGAAATCATTGCACCGGAGAATGCGCCGGAACCCATTCAGGAAGAGCCCCCTGTTTTGCCTGAAGCCACCAAAGAACCCGCCGCTCCGATTCAGGTGGCCGCTTTGGCGCCGCCGGTTCAGAAACCCGAGCCGACGCCGGAGAAAACACTCCAGGCTGAGCCACCATCGGAAGCTGACATGCTGCAGCTGCTTGACCAAGTGAAAACAACGACGTCGGAACCATCGTCACCATCAGCTGAACAGGATGTGACGGGTCTTGAAATGGCCTCTACGCTGCTGGGCAGAGAATCGGCAGCAAAGCCCCGGAGCGTTTCTGCAAAACCTCCTGTGAAGCCGACGGAAACCCGCACGGCGGTACGACCGCCAAAGCAGGAACGTCTTCCGCTTCACGCCGCGCGGAAAATTCGCGTGGTTTCGGTGGAACAAAGCCGGTTCCCGTCCAATGATGCTTCCGACGAAATGCGGGTGCTGAATATCAGCATTGCCATGGGACGTCAGGGCGGCGATGTGTTTGGTGATTATGTCGGGATCAAAGTGACGTTCTACGACGAAGTGGGCGATACGGGAATGGCGATGCCGTCCCGCGTGCAGACTGCGACAAATCCGATCCGCCTGGCGAAGCGGGCCTGGCGGCCCGATGCGAATTATCTGGTTACAGCCACCTATCTGGTTCCAAAAGGATTCCGGACGCAGTACCAGAAAAAAACGGGAGCGCGCACGAAGTATTTCGGCTATGTCATTGAGCTGTACTATAAAGACCAGCTGCAGGATGTGTATGCGCAGCCGAAGAGCCTGCTGCCGGCCGGGTTGTGAGTCCGCCGAATTTGGTAAATAAACTGGTGTTGAGTACTGCGGTCCTTATTCGCGGGGGGATCGTCCCTCACTGCGGGCACGGAACTGAAGCACAATCGGCGCGCCCTCCAGACCGAATGCGTCGCGCAATTTACCGAGCAGATACGTCTGATAATTATCCGACACTTTGGTAGGCGTGTTTACAAAAAAGCGAATCGTGATCGGATTCACGCCGACCTGCGTCACATAAAATATTTTCAGCCGGTGATTCTGCATGACGGGCGGCTGATAGCGGCGGACGGCATCCTGCACCACGCGGTTAAGAAGTCCGGTGGTCAACTGTGTGCGTACCTGGGTGGCTACATGGTCCACGGCTTCAATGGTGTTTCGGATGTTGTATCCCGTCACGGCGGAGGTGAACACAATCGGCACAAAGCGCAGGAAAGGCAGTTCCTCGCGCAGGGCTTTTCCGTATTCACGCTGCGTGGTGACGCCTTCGGCAAGATCCCATTTGTTCACCAGAATCACGCAGCCTTTGTTTTGTTCCAGTACGAGCGCCGCGATTTTTTTGTTTTGCTTTTTCGGGCCTTCGGTGGCGTCGAGCATCATGATAACCACGTCCGCCGATTCGACACTCTTTTCCGCGCGGTTGATACTGTATTTTTCGACGGCGTCTTTGGCGCGGCTGAATTTGCGGATGCCGGCGGTATCGATCAGCGTATATTTGCGGAGCCCTTCGCCGTGTCCGGTGGTGAAGGGGATTTCAATACTGTCGCGTGTGGTGCCGGGGATTTCAGAGACGATCACCCGTTTGCTTTGAAGCAGGCGATTGATGTAGGAGGACTTTCCTGCATTGGGGCGCCCGACTACGGCGATTTTCAGCGGCTCAATCTGATCGGCGGGAACGACGGGAGGCAGCGGTTTGATGGCGGCCATGACCAAATCGTCGATACCGCGTTTATGAAGAACGGAAATGGGGAACGCGGGAAAACCCAGGGATGCGAATTCCAGGTGCTTATCGTCGAGTCCTTCATGATCGGCCTTGTTCACCGCCAGGACGACCGGTTTTCCGCACTGGTGCAGCAGGCGCGCCACGGTTTCGTCGAGCGGAACCACGCCGGTGGTGATGTCGGTCACAAAGATAATTGATGCGGCATCCTGCAGGGCGATATCCACCTGCTCGCGGGTTCCTGATTCAATGTGATCTTTAGAACGTTCGCCGTCCATCAGGCCGATTCCGCCCGTGTCGATCAGTTCAAAGGGATGGCCGTCCCATTCCGCCTCGCAGCAGAGCCGGTCGCGGGTGACGCCGCTTTCCTCGTGTACGATGGCGAGGCGCCGTCCTGTGATTCGATTAAACAGGGCGGATTTGCCCACATTGGGGCGGCCCACAATGGCGATAACCCGGCGGTTGTTTTCCTGATTCATACCCACGTTCCATTCTTTCCGTTGTTCGGTTCGGATCGGGCCCGCCCCGTAATTTATTGTTTGGACCACGAATCCCGCAGCGAAGCCGTTCGGTTGAAGACGGGGTTTTCCCGTGTATGCTCTTTGGCGTCCGCGCAAAAATAACCGAGGCGTTCAAATTGGAAGCGGCTGCCGGGAGCGGCCGCGGCCAGTGCCGGTTCGAGCCACCCCTGAATTTTTGTCAGCGAATTTGGGTTCAGGTGATCCAGGAAGGACGAGCCATCTTTTTCATCGCCCGGATTTTCCTTCGTGAAGAGGCGATCGTAGAGCCGGACTTCAGCGGGGACGGCATGCTGTGCGGATACCCAGTGAATAGTGCCGCGCACCTTGCGTCCGTCCGGGGCTGTGCCGCCGCGGGATTCCGGATCCCAGGTGCAATGGATCTCAGCGACTTTCCCGGAAGCGTCTTTCACGACGCCGGTACAGGTGACGAGGCAGGCATAGCGCAGGCGCACTTCCTGACCCGGCGCCAGACGGAAGAATTTCTTCGGAGGCACTTCCATGAAATCTTCCCGCTCGATGTAGAGCTCGCGGGAGAAGGGAACCGTGCGCGTACCGGCGGCGGGATCTTCGGGGTTGTTGACGGCGTCAAACCAGTCCGTTTGTCCTTCAGGAAAATTGTCGATAATCACTTTCACGGGATCCAGCACGGCCATCGCGCGCGGGGCGGTTTTGTTGAGGTGATCGCGCAGACAGTGTTCCAGCAGGGCCACATCCGTCAGGCTGTTGAATTTCGTGATGCCGACTTCCTCGCAGAATTGGCGGATGGCCTCGGGGGTGTAGCCGCGGCGTCGCAATCCGGCGAGCGTTGGCATACGGGGGTCATCCCACCCGGAGACACGTTTTTCCTCCACGAGCTGCTGGAGTTTGCGCTTGCTCATGATGGTATAGGTGAGATTCAGGCGCGCGAATTCCGTTTGTTCGGGATGACACTTCACGGAGACATTATCGAGAATCCAATCGTAGAGCGGGCGATGCACTTCGAATTCGAGCGTGCAGAGCGAGTGGGTGATGCCCTCGATAGCATCTTCCAGGCAGTGTGCGAAATCGTACATTGGATAGATGCACCACGCGGAACCGGTGCGGTGATGGGGCGGCGTTTTTTTGATGCGGTAGATGGCCGGGTCGCGCATGTGCAGATTCGGCGAGGCCATGTCGATCTT
>CAZISY010000013.1:21563-47353 GCA_964542025.1 uncultured Verrucomicrobiota bacterium | reverse complement strand
CCGGCGGAACAGGTCCAGGCTTTCCGCGATGGGGCGGTTTCGCCAGGGGCTGTCCTTGCCGGGGCGCGTGGGGATGCCGCGGTATTCCTTGAATTCTTCCGGAGAGAGGGTGCAGGCGTAGGCGAGATCTTTTTGGATAAGCTCTTCGGCGAATTGATACATCTGTTCAAAATAATCCGAGGCGTAGTAGAGGTGTTCACCCCAGTCAAATCCGAGCCATTTCACGTCGGCCATGATGGAGTCAACAAATTCCACGTCTTCCTTGGTGGGGTTGGTGTCGTCGAAGCGGAGGTGGCAGCGCCCCTGATTTTCGAGCGCCATACCGAAATCAAGGCAGATGGCTTTGGCGTGTCCAATATGGAGGTAGCCGTTCGGTTCGGGGGGGAACCGGGTCACGACGCGATTCCCGAATTTCCCGGCACGATGATCTTCAGCGATTTTTTCGCGGATAAAATGCTGATTTAGAGTGGGGGTATTTTCCGTCATAGTACACCTTCGAAGGTCGGTTTTTGTAAGAGGGGAAGATAACCTCATACATTTGGCGTTATCAATGCAAATCCGTCGTAATGTTGATGTTGTTCATAATCCGTTCCTGTGTCATCCGGGCTGAAATGCGACTGGAGGCACAGAGAGTCGAACAGGTAATACAACCACATGATACGCAACGCTCTGTAAAATGGTAAATCGTTTTATAAAAAAAGTATTAACACGGCCCCGAAAGAGGTGTAACGTTTTACCCGTGCATTGATGGTTATTGTTTAAATCCGCAGATGAGGGAGTTCAAAACATGAATAAAACGTGGAAAAGGATGATGATAGCGCTGGTGCTTTACGGCGCGATGCTCACGGCTGGGTGGGCGTGGACCGAGCCAACGATTCAGGACACCTGGTACGGGACGGATGCAACGGATCGTGCCAAATACGGGTTGTATTCCCGTGCCGCCGAGCAGGGGTTCAGCTATACACCGAGTCCGGCGGATTGGCGGGATATCAATATCTACCAGCTTTTCACAGATCGTTTCGGATTTGATGGAACGAACCGGCTGGACAACTACAACTCGTCGTGGAAGTGCGACAATGTCAACTATCCGTACAACCGCAACTTTCATCACGGCGGAAACTGGCGCGGACTGCAAATGCAGTTGGGCTATTTGGCCGGGATGGGCGTGAACTGCATCTGGATATCCGGTGTGCAGCAGAACGGGCAGGGGAAAGATACCCGGTATACCCCATACCATCAGTATCACCCGGAAAACTTTTTCAAGTGCGATCCGGCCATGGGAACCTTTGAAGATCTCAAGGCGCTGATTGATGACTGTCACAGCCGCGGCATCTACGTCATTCTGGATGTGGTAATCAATCACATGTGCGATAAAAACGGACGCGACGACAACGGCGGCTACTATGCCAGCTGGCAGTCCTACGACAATGGATTCGCCTGGTGGAACAGTGCGAATCAGCATTATACGCCGTTCAACAACCTTTATTATTTCCATCCCCAGGGCACGATTGCCAACTGGGATACAGAGCCGGAAAACAAGTTGGGTCAGTTCAAGGGTACGGACGACCTGAACACGGATCATGACGATGTGCAGGGCCTTCTGGCTGCCGCGTTCAAAAATCTGATTTCCGCAACGGACTGCGATGGGTTCCGCGTGGACGCCATTAAGCATGTGGATTACACCTGGTGCCGCAACTGGGCCAACGCCATGCGTCAACACGCGGCGGCTCTCGGAAAAAGCGATTTCATTATTTTCGGCGAACTCTTTGTTTACAACAGCAGCGCGCTGGCTTCCTGGTGTTCGGACGGCTACGGGTTCAACTCCGCGCTGTTTTTCCCCATGGCTCAGACCATCAAGGGCGTATTCGGAGATGGCAACTGGACGGGGTATTTGGGCCAGACTATGGATCAGGTGAGCCAATTCGGTGTGGGCGCCTCGCGTTTGGTGGCGTTCATGGACAATCATGACTTAAATCGTATTGCCCTGCAGGTGGCGGGCACGGATACCACGAATGCCAAATACAAATTGTCCCCGGCGCTTTCGTTCCTCTATTTGGCCACGCCGGTTCCCCTGATTTATTACGGAACGGAACACATGTTCAATCAGGGCGGGCACTACAATGGGTCCAGCACCAGCACGGACAATCCGGACGATGGCGACTGGCAGCGCGAATGTATGTTCGACAAGGGCTTTCAGCCCGGCGCCGCCTCCGGCGATAAATTCACGGAAAGCGCAAAGAGCAGCGGCATGTATAGTCACATTGCCTGGTTGAACAATCTCCGCAAAAACAATATCTCGCTGCGGCGCGGCGGATTCACGCAGCGGCTCTATACCGGCGGACAGGGGCAATACGTCTTTACCCGCTGGTATTCCAACCAGGTGGCCGTGGTCATGCTGAATACCGCCGACAACACGATCAGCCTTTCGGAGTGGCCCAACGTCGGGTTGGCCAGCCAGACTTTTTATGAGAATGGCAACACCACGAACGGAGCCCAGCTGGCCTCCAACGCCAGCGGTTATCTGGACACCAGCAGCCTGACTCTGGCGGGCAAGAGCACCAAAGTTTATATCTGCAACCCGGGCAATTTCGAAGAAGCGGCCCTCTGGGCGAAGGGCACCTATTCCTATCCTGCGGAAGGCGCCGCCACGTCCCTGGACAACATTTATGTAAACACGGAAGCCAGTGCCACGAATGTGGCCGACAAGGTGGAAGTGATCTGGAGTATCGATGGCACCAATTGGACGACAACGGCCATGACCGTGAACACCGAATGGACCTCTGCGTCCGGCGGGAACTGGTACAGTGTGAACCTCGGCTCTTTTGCGAGTGGCGGTATCCTGAAATACTGCATCTGCGTGACGGCGGACAGTCAGACGTTCTGGGACAATAATAACAGCGCGAACTACTCGCTGACCGTCACCTATGTGGATGCCACGGACTTTGAATTCGTTGGCACCACTACAGATCCCACGACCATTGCCGCAGGCGATGAAGTGTATGTGAAGACGGTGGTTGCCACCAATGCGGACTTCACCGTTGCGGATATTGCCGGCGTGCAGATTGTCTTTACGGAAGATGGCGGAAATACATGGACCACCAATGCCATGACGAAGGATGCCGTGCAGTCGGACAGTCGCGGGCTTTCCTACACATACGGCTTTGGCGCACTGGCCGGCGGAACGACGATTAAGTATTTCCTGCGCGGCAGTGATACAAACGCGGTGGTGGTCTATGACAACAACGGCAATGTGAATTACAGCATTGTGGTTCCGCGGGATCTGGGCAATCTGCGTATGGTGGAAAACACCCCGGATATGAGCGCGGAAACCTTTGACCTGGATATCACGGGCGGCGCCCTGCAAACGACGTCCGCCGATGGCGAAGGCGGAGGGTTCGGCGACTTCGGAAGCGTGTACGTTAATTATGACGCCACCAACATTTACATCGGCGGAACCGGCATGCTCATGCCGACGGATACCGATGCCAATGTGCCGCTGATATTCGTCAGCGCAGGCACCAACTCCGGTGCTGAAAACTTCTGGTACTGCAACTCGGCGCCGGAAGCGTTGAACGGCCTGCACAATGTCGGCTTCAACCGGCCCATTCAATGCGCGATTCTGTTGGGCGACATCTACGGCGATGGCAGCCACACGAACTTCAGTGTGTACCATGCCTCAGGCCCGGACGCCGGACAGGGACCTTTCGCGACCCCATACAACAGCGCAAGTGTTTCGGCCTCGTTCTCGGGCATGTCGGGTGCGCTGATCAAGCAGTTCGGCGCCTATGGCTACAAGGATGATCAGCCGCTGCCCCGCCAGACGTCGTCCTGGAAATGTTCGATTCCGCTGGCATCGCTGGGGGCGTCGGGCATTACAAACCTGGGTGCGGTGTACATTTCCGGACTGCTCATCAATGTCAAGGCCGTGACCAATAACAACACCTACATCTCCGGCAAATATATGGGCATTTCCTGCGACATGGTGGTGACCAACGAGCCGCTGAATGAGTATGGCGACATTGGGCAGAGCTTTGTCTATCTGGCCGGCGCGCCGTTCTCCCTGGGCGAGGTGAAGCTGTACGACGTGCCGATGAGCTGGATTACGGCGTATGGGCTGAATCAGGGCGCCGGATTCACGGAAACCAGCAATCACGACAGTGATACGATTCCGGATCGCGAGGAGTATTTCCTGGGCATGGACCCCACAAAGGCCGATGCGTTCTCAATCGAAGGACTTATTCTGAATAACGACCAGATGCAGATTGCCAAGAGCGGAACCCAGGCGTGCTCCTATACCGTCTACTATGCGGACACCTTCGTGGACGGCAACCAGGCCTGGAACTGGAAAGCCGCCCCGTCCCGCACCAGCACGAACGGTCTGATCCGTCTGCCGGATGACCTGAGCAACAGCGTACAGCGCTGCTACTTCCGGGTTGGCGTTGAAGTGCCGAACTGAATGAATTGAAGCGTTTACCGGCGGGTCCCGTTTAAGGCGGGGCCCGCCGCACGAATCGAACACGGGCGCCATGGACTTTTAATCCATCGGCGCCCGTGTTATTTTTAACGGCGATCCGTTCGCGGAAAAGCGGACGTCAGGTAGTCTGCAATCCGGGGAAGGGGTAGAATTTCAGCGGCCGCACCGAGTTCGGCGGCGGCACGCGGCATGCCGTAAATCATTGAAGTATCCTTATCCTGCGCGACGGTTTTCCAACCTGCATTCCGCATGGCGAGAAGTCCCTTGGCACCGTCGCTGCCCATGCCGGTCAGCAGGATCCCCGCGCCGTCATTTTTTACATGCTCCGCCAGGCTGTAAAAGAAAACATCCACCGAGGGGCGGTAGGGATAATCCACCGGTTCGCGCCGATAATCGAAACGACCATCCGGCCCGATGATCAGATGGTCGTTGGACACCGCCAGGCAGATGCGGCCCGCTTCCGGTGCTTCGCCGGGCTCGGCGGCATCCACCGGCCAGCCGATCTGTTCGTTCAACCATTTGACCAGGCCGCGCGCAAAACGCGCATCAATATGCTGCACTACCACAATGGCCACCGGCAGGTCAGACGGCAGCGCTGAAAAGAGATGTACCAGCGTCATCGGGCCACCCGTGGAAACGCCGATTCCGATCAGCGGTACATGACGATTGTGGCGAAGCAGCGAGGGGGGCGGAAGATTACACTCCGGGATCATGGCGGCAATGGAACGGATTTTGGCAATCAGCGGTTCCGCGCCGCTGATCTGTCCGTCGCGGTTGAAGACCGGCGTACACACCGCATCCAGTGCGCCGTGTCCCATCGCTTCAAACACCTTTCCGGCATTACCATCCACCGTCCCGGTAACCACCAGTACGGCGCAGTGTGATTGCTCCATGATGCGGCGGGTGGCTTCCACGCCATCCATCACCGGCATCAGCAAATCCATCAGCACCAGATCGGGCGGATCCCTGATGCAGTTTTCGACCGCCTGTGCGCCGTCTTTGGCAATCCAGGCCACACGGCATCCGGGAATACCAAGCACACAGGCTTTCAGGGCCGCTACGGCAATCTGCACATCATTGACAATGGCTATCCGCATATAAAACCTTCCGAATCCTGCGCTGTTATTCGGGCGCTCTGATTGATCGCTATATTGTGAAGAAAGCGATACGTTGACCAGCCTTTTTCCTCGCAGAGTCACCCGGCGCCAACTTCTTTCAGAAGAACGTTGATTCCCGGTAAAAAAACTCGGATAACGTACCGCGTTTGAAATGAAAGGTCTCCGCTGTGTTTAACTCACTCATTTTCTTGCCGCTGCCGTTGGGCAGTATTTTATCATCGTATCAACTCAGTTCCGCATCGGGAAAGGGAATCGTCCTGATGCTGGTGGCGTTCTCCATTTTCGCCTGGACGGTGATGATTTCCAAACTTGTTGAACTGTATAAATGCGAAAAGGAGACCAAGCGGTTCATCATGGCCTATCGAAAAGAGGCTCATCCCGTTTCGCTGTTTCTCAAACAGCGGAATTTTGAACGGACGCCGCTTTTCTTTGTTTATGACCGGGCCTGTCAGGCGCTGGGCGGGGAGCTGGGCAACGAGCCGTCCTCCTCGTCTGCCACGGAATTGTTTGCTCGCGGACTTCGTCCCGAGGAAAACAAAATATCGGCGACTCAATTGGAAATTGTGCGTAATATGATCGACCGCAATGTGGCCTCTCAGGCACTCATGCTGGAAAACAATATGGGTTTTCTGGCTACGTCGGTCAGTATGGCGCCGATGCTCGGCCTGCTCGGTACGGTGTGGGGCGTGATGGATTCCTTTGGGCAGGTCGCCATCGTGGGTACTGCCACGCTGAGTGCCGTGGCCCCGGGCATCGCCGGAGCGCTGCTGACCACCGTGATCGGGCTGCTCGTGGCCATGCCGTCCGGAGTCGGTTACAATTTTTTGTCGAACAAGATCCGACGGCTGACGGTCGAGCTGGACAACTTCGCCCAGGAATTATACGCCGATATTCAGCGTTCATTCATCACGGAATAAGGATGGACTGGACATGGCCAGACGCCAACTGACATCGCTGAAGCAAATCAGCACGATCGACCTGACTTCGATGATGGACCTCACCTTCATCCTGCTGATCACGTTCGTTATGACCTTTCCGATGATTGAGCAGGGAATTCCCGTCAACCTGCCGCACGGAAAAGCCGAATCGCTGGGGCAGGATAAAAGCCGCGCCATCACGTTGGATTTGGCGGGGACTATTTATCTGGATGACATCGCCATTACGCCGGAGGAACTGGCCGCCGAGATGCAGCGGATCAAACTGGAAGACTCCGAGGTCACCGTTCTCGTACGGGCCGACAAGGAAGTCCGCTACGGGGCCCTCGTGGATGTCATGAAAATTCTCCATGATGCACAGATCACGCGCATGGCCCTGGTCACTCAGGACGACAGCTAGTTGGTTCCGGATCATGAACAGGTACTTTAAAAAATCGCTGACGTTCAGCTCCATCGCCCATGGACTCCTGATTTTTGCCTTCATTTTACTTCCCGAGTTTCTGCACTGGATTAAGCCACCGAAACCGCGCGAAATCATCACCTATATTGATCTGGAATCCGCACCCCTGTCCGCCGTTTCACAGCCGAGCGAACCGGAAGAGGCCGAACAGGAAGATATAGAAGAGCCGGAGCCGGACCCGATTCCCGAAAAGCCAATCCCGGAACCCGAGATAAAAAAAGATCCAATTCCTATACCGAAGCCTACGGCCAAACCCACTGCAAAACCAACGGCCAAACCAACGGCCAAACCGACTCCCAAAGAAAAACCGAAGGCCCCCCCGCAACCCACGCCCAAACCCACACCCAAGCCCGAAAAGAAAAAAATTGAAGTGAACAAAAAGCGGGTGAAACGACAGGATGAGCCGAAAGAAAAAACACCGGCAAAACCCCGGCTCAGTAAGGACGACATTACCAGGGCCCTCGGCGGCACGGTGGGTGCCACCGGATCCGGTCAGCGCCCGAATGACGGCATTCCCGGCTGGTACTATAAAGAAGTGCAGCAAACCATGTTTGCCCAGTGGCAGCAGCCCAGCGATTTGGCGGGGGCCGCTGGAAAAATCACCCGCGTCAGCATCCGGGTCATGAAAAACGGGACGATCACAAAGCGCGACCTGGTGCAATCCTCCGGTATTCCAATGATGGATGCCTCTGTAATGTCCGCGGTCAACAGCATCAACCGCCTTTCCGCCCTGCCGTCCACATTTACCGGTGATTACAAGGATATCGTGATTGATTTTCAATTGACGGGCTCCCTGTAATTCGTCGGCCATGAACACCTCGCGCGGGTTGTTTGCGAAAAGCAGCGCGCCCCGGCGTTTTTTAAGGAAAAAGGGTTGAACAGGCCGGATTTTATAAGTATGTCTTTGCGCCCGCAGGCGAAGACCCCTGCATATGGCACGCCGGAGTGCCCGTGACTTTTCCGGCAGAATAACGGAGGCTTTTTTATGCGATCATACAACATAGCATCTATCCCCGGCGATGGAACCGGGCCGGAGGTAGTCGGCGAGGCATTGAAAGTGCTGCGGGCCGCCGAAAAACTGTACGGTTTCAAGCTGAACGTGACGCCCTACGACCTGGGCGGCGAGCGCTATCTGAAAACCGGCGATATTTTGCCCGAAAGCGTACTGGAAGAACTGCGAGGCATGGATGCCATTCTGCTGGGCGCCATTGGTCATGTGGACGTGAAACCGGGTATTCTTGAAAAAGGTATTTTGCTCAAGCTTCGTTTTGATTTGGATCAGTACATCAATCTGCGTCCGGTGAAACTCTATCCGGGTGTGGAAACCCCTCTCAAAAATAAGACCTCAGCGCAGATCGATTATGTGGTTATTCGTGAAAATACCGGGGATGTTTATACCGGCGCGGGCGGCGTCACGATGATCAACACGCCCGACGAAGTGGCTTTGCAGTGCATGATCTACAACCGCAAACAGGTTGATCGCTGTCTGCGCTATGCCTTTGAATATACTCGCAAGTACGGGAAAAAAGCCCGCGGACTGGCCGGTGTGAACAAACTGGCGCTGGTGGGCAAATCCAACGTGCTGACCTATGTGTTTGATTTGTGGAATCGCGCATTTGCGGAAATGGGCGCGGAGTATCCGGACGTGAAACGGGAATACTATCATGTGGATGCGACCTGTCTTTATCAGGTGCAGTGCCCGGAGATGTTTGATGTGATCGTGACGACCAATATGTTCGGCGACATCATCACCGATCTCGCCGCCGTGACCCAGGGCGGACTCGGCGTAGCCGCCGGCGGAAACATCAATCCTGAAGGCGTCAGCATGTTTGAGCCCATCGGCGGAACGGCTCCGCTCTGGACAGGAAAGAACGCCATCAACCCGCTGGCGGCCATTGGCGCGGGTGCGATGATGATGGATGCCCTGGGAGAGACGGATGCCGCCGCATCAATCGAACATGCGATTCGTCGGACGACGTCAGAAAAAATGAAGAGCATGGAAGCCGGCAAAATGGGTTGCACGACAACCGAGGTTGGCGATTTTGTGGCGGGATTTCTGACCAAGTAATCAAGAGCATTTAATAAGAACAAGCAGCAATCTGGAGGAAGAAAAGTCATGAAGCAATATAATGTATGTGTCGTTGGAGCCGGTGCGGTCGGACAGGAAATGATTCGTCTGCTGCGTAAGCACAATTTCCCGGCGAAAAAGATCACCATCATGGCCCGCAGCGAGCGGAATCAGATCATTGATGGCGAGAGTTATCATGTCATTCCCACCACGCACGAAGCATTTGAAGGCATGGACTTCGCATTCTTCGCGGGGACCGAAGGCGAAAAAGGCGCTTCGCAGGTGTATGGCTGGGAGGCCGTGAAGAAAGGGTGCATTGTTATTGATAACGGCGATGACTACCGCATGGATCCGCGCGTGAAGCTCGTTATACCGGAAATCAACGCCCACGAACTGAAATCCCATAACGGTCTGATCTCGAATCCGAACTGCTCCACCATCATCGCATTGATGGCGCTGGCTCCGCTGCATCGCGCGGCCGGCATCAGGCGCATGGTGGTATGCACCTACCAGGCCGTGTCGGGTACGGGCGCTTCGGCTGTGACCGAACTGCAAAACCAGGTCCGCGCCTGGGTGGCCGGTCAGCCGATGGTGACGGACAACTATCCGCATCAAATCGCCTTCAACGTGCTCGCGCAAATCGGCAGTGTCAAGGATGTGCCGGGCTGGACCACCGAGGAGTGCAAACTTAAACGCGAGACCCACAAAATCCTCGGTGACTCTTCAATCAAGGTGTCCACCACCTGCGTCCGCGTGCCGGTGATGAATGCCCATTCCGAAGCGCTGCATGTGGAATTCAAAAATCCCATGACGGCCTCCAAAGCCCGTGAAATTCTTGAAAAGGCCGAAGGCGTGCGCGTGGTGGATGATATTTCAAAGTCCGTCTATCCGATGCCCATTGAAGCCTCCGGACAGGAGGCCGTACTGGCTGGGCGCATTCGTGATGATGACAGCGCCGAAAACGCCATTGCGCTTTTCGTTGCCGGCGATAACCTCTGGAAAGGCGCTGCACAAAACGCCATCCAGATCGCCGAAAAGATGATTGAAATGGGCCTGAAATAATCAGCGCCTGCGAAGCATAATGAACTCACTCATGCGCCTTTGCTTTTGCGGGCAAAGGCGCATTTGTTTATATTATTCGTGAATGATTCGCGGGTGCCGCTGACAGCAACCGATCCAATCCCATACCGAGCAAATTCGCAATACCGGAAGCGGGCTGGTTTGAGGAGTTCCGGCGGATTATGATTTTGGCGCGATGGCTGTTGATTCACGGGGAAGGAGTTTGACGGGGATGGTCGTGGTCGTGGCGCGTTGCCCCGGTTGTTGAAGACGGGTTATGATGCGCTGCACGGCCAGCCTTCCCATGAACACCCTGGGGATTTGTATGGTGGCCAGCGGGGGATGCGCATTCTGCGACATGGCGGTATCATCGAATCCGATAATAGAAATATCGCGGGGAATGGACAGGTCCGAGTATGTGGAAATGGCCTGCATGGCGCCGGCGGCCATTTCATCGTTCATGAAAAAAACGGCGGTGGGCCGGGGTGTCTGTTTGAGTAATTCACGCATCGTTTGCGCACCGGTTTCCAGAACAAAGTCCCGTTCACAAATCTGGATGGATTCGCGAGGGAATTTGTACTCATCAGCGGCATCAAAAACTCCGGCAAGACGATCCTGGGGAACGACCTGATCCAGGGGGCCTGTAACCACGGCGATGCGTTCGTGTTTCAGCGAAAGCAGGTGCGCCATGGCTTGATATCCGCCGTCCCGATTGTCCACCAGAATGGTGTCCACGGAGGTTCCGCGCAGCGAGTGATCCACAAGAACAGCGGGCAATGGCGCGGTTAGCACATAGCGCAGCAGATGCGGCTCAAAATGACCGAGAAGAATGATGCCATCGAGATGGGATTGCGTCAGCAGATCAATGAGTTTGGTTGAAGGTTGAACAAATTTTCCGGGCAGAATGACGAGGGTCGCCTGATTCGCTTCCAATTCTTCCCGGATTCCCTCCAGGATATCCAAATGATACTGGCCGGTGTTTCCGGGAACCAAAATGGGGGAAAGAAGGCCAATGGTTAAAAAGCTTTTTTTCTGAGGGTTCGGTTTATGCACCGAAGGGTCTGCGATATAGGTGCCCTGCGCTGGTATGGCATAAATAAGTCCAACCGTGGTCAAATCTGACAGGGCGCGCCGCACGGTGACTTTCGTAACCTGGTATTGGGCCGCCAGGGAGTCCATGGAGGGCAGGCGATCCCCGGGCTTGTATTTTCCGTCTGCAATATCTTTTTTTATGATTTCGGATAGTTGGCGGTATAAATATTGGCGATCCCGATCATCACGGGATAAGCTGCGGGCGGGCTGTTCTTTATTTTCATTCATACTTTCCAGCTCCTTAATTAGCAGGACTATATAGATACTGGATCCCAGCTGGATGTCAAGCGTATGCACCGAAACAGGTGAAATAAAGAGCAAGAACGGTCTGTTTTTTAGGGTTAGCGTAAAACCGTACTGAAACAGAATTAGAATTCGGCGAAAAGAGTGTTGACATGGAAGGCAACTAGTATATAACTGGGTCGTTACTATGAACTGGTCTAACCTGTAAGGAGGTTCGTGTGAGTATGGCCAAAACGATCAAAATATGGATGCTGAGTCTAAGCTTATTAGCTTTGGGCATTGGTTCTGCCAATGCCAATCTGTTGACCAATCCCGGTTTCGAGGATGGATTGGTGAATGGATCCCTGAGCAATGTAGTGGGGTGGACGTCTGGGTTAAATTACCTGACGGCGGGCGAGATTGTGGATAATGCGACCGAAGCGCATAGCGGTTCGCGTTTTCTCAAATTGTCTGCTTGCGGAAACACAAACCGTTTTCTCACTCAACAGGTGGCAATCTCGGAACCGGGCAGTATTTATCAGGCTCGCGGATGGATCAAAACGCCGACCGGCGCTGATCAGTTTTTATCCACGAATGCCTGGGTGCAGTTCACGTTTTACTGCTATACGGCCTCTTCTAGTTACCTGGCCAGTGTGTCTTCCCCGCGTATGAATATCGTCAAAGGGGATATGACCACATGGACCGAGTATGTCTGCCAGCCGATTATTACGCCGTCCAACACGGCTTTTGTGCGTGTGAATTGCGCGTACAATCGCGGTAGTCCTCAGGATACACGCACCAGCGGCGTTGTCTACTTCGATGACGTGGTCGTAGAGAAGATTGATACCCCGGCTGCCGGTGCGATCCTGAATCCGAGTTTTGAAGTGATGCCGAACAAAACGATCCCCACCGGGAATGTTCCCCAGTACTGGGATGCATACGGTAATGCGTTTGCCGTTACGACGGGGTTTGTGCGCAGTGGTCAGACGGCTCTGCAGATCTGGTGGAAAGAAAATTTGGTCGGTCAGGATTTCCCTGCCGTCCCGGGTACCCGCTATGAAGCGTCCGGTTATGTGGCCAGCCCGACCATTGGTACTTGGGCGTTCACTTCTGAATATGCTTTTGGTGCACTTGTGCTCAACTACCTCGATGAAAACGATAACATACTGGGGAACGCACTCAGCGAGATGTTCACAGGGTCGAGCCCCAAGAATGAATGGATGCCTTTGTCGGTTTCTGGCGTAGCGCCGGTTGGAACGGTTAAGGCTCGCGTCTTCTGTGCTGTGCTGAAAGGCGAAGGCCCGGATGATGGTGATTTTTCCGGATGTCTCTTCTTTGATGATATCACGCAGCGCGTGGTGTCCGCCGGCGGAACGGTTTCCGGTCTGGTACACAATCCCGGCTTTGAAGATGGCCCGACGGGCAATGCCTACAATCTGGCGGAAAATGAAGAACTGTACAATTGGGCGTGGTTGGGTGGTACGAACGCAGGTTTCGTGGTGACCAATCAGGCTCAGTCCGGAGCACAGGCTTTGGACATCGTGTGGCCGAACAACCTGGCCGGTCAGGAATTTGTGGCCGAAGCGGGTATGAGCTACATCGTGGATGGATACATCTACACCCCGACCGTGGGCGGGCTGTCCGACACGACGGCGTTTGCCTCCATCATCCTTGAGTTCTACAATCCGGCCGGCGCCGCTGCAACGACCTCGGTTTCCGTGTTGAGCAGCGAGCAGATCACGTACAGCTCGGCCAAGGATGTGTGGCACCATGTGTGTTTCACCAACCGTGCACCCTGGAATGGACCGGTCACGGGTAAAGTGTTGTGCGCGTATTTGGATCTCGACGCTGAGCAGATGGTTGGCGAAATATTTTTTGACAGCCTGACGATCACCGCGACGAACATCACGGAAGCGGCGAATGTGCAGAGCGGTGCGCTGTGGAATCCGGGTTTTGAATACTCGGCGAACGGCACGAAGCTTCCGTACATCGACAGCTGGTACAACATGGGCTTTGACGGCTCGGTGGACAGCAGCTTTGCGCGCACCGGCAGCAAGGCGCTGAAGATCACCTACACGGAAACGCTGCTTGGCCAAAACTGGACGGCGGTGCCCGGTTACAAGTATGCAACCGAAGGCTATGTTTCGAGCTCCCCGACGGCCCCGTTCACGGGTTCGACAAACGCGATGGCCATTGTGCTGTTGCAGTACCTCGATGCTTCGGGCACGAACGTCCTGGCGACCTATCCGAGCGCTCTCTATCAGCCGACGAATGGTGCTGCTCCCTACACGCCGGGCGTGTGGACGAAACTGTCGAGCCGCGGTGTGGCTCCTCAGGGTACCGTGTTCGGACGTACGGTTTGCGCAGTGGTGGGCAATGATGATGCCTTCAGTGGCGCGGTGTACTTCGATGATCTGACGCAGTCCCTCGTCTCCACGGGCAACACGGTCTCAGGCCTGGCCCATAATCCGGGCTTCGAAGATGGTATCGGCGGCAATGCCTATAACCTGTATGTGGGCGGCGATTTTAATCCCTGGGTTTGGCTGGGTGGTACGAATGCCGGATTCGTGGTGAACACGCGCGCTCAGTCCGGTGACCAGTCGCTGGACATTGTGTGGCCGAACAATCTGGCCGGTCAGGAATTTGTGGCCGAAGCGGGTATGAGCTACATCGTGGATGGATACATCTACACCCCGACCGTGGGCGGGCTGTCCGACACGACGGCGTTTGCCTCCATCATCCTTGAGTTCTACAATCCGGCCGGCGCCGCTGCAACGACCTCGGTTTCCGTGTTGAGCAGCGAGCAGATCACGTACAGCTCGGCCAAGGATGTGTGGCACCATGTGTGTTTCACCAACCGTGCACCCTGGAATGGACCGGTCACGGGTAAAGTGTTGTGCGCGTATTTGGATCTCGACGCTGAGCAGATGGTTGGCGAAATATTTTTTGACAGCCTGACGATCACCGCGACGAACATCACGGAAGCGGCGAATGTGCAGAGTGGTGCGCTGTGGAATCCGGGTTTTGAATATACAGCGAATGGCACAAAGCTTCCGTACATCGACAGCTGGTACAACATGGGCTTTGACGGCGCAGTGGACAGCAGCTTTGTCCGCAGCGGCAGCAAGGCGCTGAAGATCACCTATCCGGAAACACTGCTCGGCCAAAACTGGTCGGCGGTCCCCGGTTACAAGTATTCGGTAGAAGGTTATGTGTCGAGCTCCCCGACGGCCCCGTTCACGGGATCGACGAATGCGATGGCCATCGTACTGTTGCAGTACCTGGATGCTTCAGGCACGAACGTGCTGGCGACCTATCCGAGCGCACTCTATCAGCCGACGGACGGTGCAGCTCCCTACACGCCGGGCGTGTGGACGAAGCTGTCAAGCAGCGGTGTGGCTCCTCTGGGTACGGTCTCCGGGCGTACAGTGTGCGCGGTGGTGGGCATTGATGACGCCTTTAGCGGTGCTGTGTACTTCGATGATCTGTCGCAGTCGCTGGTTTCCACGGGCGGATCAGTGTCCGGGTTGCTCTTAAATCCCGGATTCGAAGATACGATCACTGGAAATGCCTATACCTTGGACAACTCCGGTGAGCTTCCGTACTGGACCTGGGGTGGCGGCGACAACGCGGGATTCATTGTGAACACATACGCTCAGGCGGGCGATCAGTGTCTGGCGCTGTCCTGGCCGGGTAACTACATGCTGCAGGATTTTGAGGCCGAAGCCGCCGAGCAGTATGTCATCTCCGGGTACATGTTCACCCCGTCTGGAGCAGATCAGTTCACCAGCGATGGAACCAGCTATGGGTACATCATGGTGGCGTTCTACATCGATGGATCAACGGATCCTGTGATCGAAAACATCTACATGACGGAACATTTCACGGCGGAAAGCACCCCGAATCAGTGGACGTACTTCTGTGTGACCAGCACGGTGCCGATGCCGGCAGATCCGTTCAGCACGGTGGTCGGGCGGGTTGCCTGCACGATCTACTCCGCAGACGTCACGCTTGACAGCGAATTGGGTGGGATCATCTGCTTTGACAGCCTCTCGGTGGTCAAAGTCGGCTCTGAGCCTCAGTCGCCCTATGCCAACTGGCAGGTTGATACGTTCGGTTCAACCAATGCGGCGAACAGCGGTATGCAGGAAGATTACGACAATGACGGGTTCGACAACTGGTCGGAATTCATTGCCGGCACGGATGCCAAGAGCAGTGCCGCGTTCCTGAACATGACGTCGGCTACGGCCGCCAACAATCAGCAGTTAGTGTTGCGTTGGTCCAGCGTGGCCGGTCGCTATTATCGCGTGCTGAGCACGACGAATAAACAAATGACGGGCTTCACCGTGGTGCAGGCGAATATCCCGGCAACGCCTCCGATGAATGGTTACACCTCATCGGTTCCGGCAGGGGTGTCGACTTACTACTATCGCCTTGAAGTGAGCACAAACTCATTCTAATGGGCGCATGATGAATCAATGAAGAGCGGCCCCTTGCACCACCCGGTGTAAGGGGCCGTTTCGTTTTTGCTTCCGAAAAATTAAGCATTCCGGTATGGAAAGTGTTCGGATGAACATGCTAAAAGTACTCCAAGTGTGTGTGGGCAACCAGGAGGCAGTCAATGAGGCAGGCTATTTGTGTTGTTGGGCTGGCGGCGGGGATTGCGATAGCATCCCTCTTTACGGCACCGTGCAAAGCGGAGATTAAACGGGTTGGAGGCAACGTTCCAGCCCCCGGTTCCATTATGGCAATGACTAAAAGTGTTTATGTGGGTGTGCCGGTCAAGAAACTGCCGTTGATCATTTACGATGATGCCGATTCCACCCAGTCACGCCCTTACGTCCCTTCCGGCTGGATGGGGAATCATGAGGTGATTGATTTTAATGATGCCTGGAGGAAAATGCCCCACAAGGGAACCACCTGTATTCGCGTTCGTTGCGGGTTGTCGCGCAGTTGGCTGGGTATTGTGTGGCAGAGCCCCGCCGGCGATTGGGGGGAAGAAGAGGGCGGCTACGATCTTTCCCGCGCACGACAGTTGAGCTTTTGGGCACGGGGAGAAGTCGGCGGTGAAAAGCTGGAGTTTAAATATGGCATTTTGAGGGATGATCAGCCGTATCCGGATACTACGGGATCAAAAGGAATAACGGTTTCATTAAGCAAGTACTGGAGACAGTATGTGATTCCTCTGGCCGGAGACAAGCGCTGCATTAAAACAGGCTTTGTGTGGGTCATCGAAAGCTGCGATGAGGGATTCACGTTCTACCTGGATGATATCCAGTTTGATTAGAAAAATGGCGACCCCAACGGGAATCGAACCCGTGTTGCCAGGATGAAAACCTGGAGTCCTAGGCCGCTAGACGATGGGGTCGTCAAAACGCGCGTCAAATTATCATACGCCGTATCAATAGCAACAAGTATTTTCGAAAAAACCGGTTTTTTACAATACGCTTCCTTCCGATACATTATGTGCGATTTAAAGAGCGAAAAAAACGAGAGAAATTGATTCGGGCTAAGGGGTTCAGGATGTTGGTTGACGGCGCAAGATCAGCTCGTCACCAATTCGTTTGTTCGCATGTTGAAGATCCAGCAACCCGACGGGAATGTTTTTTTCTTTGCTCTCAAGAACAGGCAGCTGAGTGATCCTCTGCTGGCGCATACGGCTCATGACATCGTCCAATCGAGCGTTGGAAAAGGTCGTTTCAACAGTGCTTTCCATAACGTCGGAGGCAATCAGCCAGCGCCAGGAATCCTGATCGGCGATGACTTGTTTCAGAGCATTCAGCGTGATGATGCCAACAAGATTTCCTGCGGCATCGACAACGGGATACGCTAAAAAATCGTGCCTGACAAAAAGCTGAATGACCTCCTGGACACACATGTTTTCGGGTATGTTCACCTGATTGCGAATGATGACGTCGCTTACCTTCCATCCGGAAACAATGTCCTCTTCCGTTATGTTTCGTCCGGATTCTCCGGCCAGAATAATGGCGAGTTTCACCATGGGGGGGCCGATTAACTGCACGATGAGCGTTGTGGCCGTAACGACAAAAACGATGGCATCGCCCAATGTAAAATCGGGCGTCAGTGTAATGCCGGAAAGGCGCTGGCCGGCCATAATGGAGAGTCCAACCGCAACGCCTCCCTGGGCAAAAAGCCCCATGCCCAAATACTTGCGCACAGCAGCCTCACCATGAGTGATTTTGGCACCATACCAGGCTCCGGCCATTTTACCAATGCTTCGGCCAAGCACATACAGTACAACGAGTGCGTACATCCAGCCCGGCATTTTAGCTAGTCCCAGGCGTGCGCCAACGAGCACAAAAAACAGGACATATATGGGAATGGAAAATGCCCGCATCATTTCGAACAGTCGTTTGCTCAGTCGGGGTGCTGCGTTGGCGACAATGAAACCAAGAGTCATGGACGCAAGAATGACATCCATATTCCAGGCCGTCATAATACTGATCAGCAGGAGAATGAGTCCGATGGAAATGGCCAGACACTTTTCCGGCTGATAGAGAACTCGAATGATCAGCAGCAATAAACCCGCAAAAAGTGCGCCGAGGAGCAGGGAACCGCCCAAATCCATCGCCACGCCCGCCATGCCTTCAGCAACGGAACCATCCCGATTCGTCAGTAAACATGCCAGGCTTGTTCCTGCTCCGTAGAGAAACATGGCAAGCGCATCATCCAGGGCGACAATTGCCGTGAGTGACGTGGTTAATACCCCCCGAGCGCGATATTCCCACAGGACATCGATGGTCGATGCCGGATCGGTTGCGGATGCCACCGCCCCGAAAACCAGCCCGGCCGCCGTGGCGAGATACAGATTTCCGCATACGATATACAACAGGCCAACCGACAAACCGCCTACCAGTAGAAAAGCCCCGAGCCCCTCTCCAAGCAGAATGCCCGTGAATTGGCGGGCATATTTACGAAATGCATCCAGGTGCAGTTCGCCGCCCACTAAAAAACCAATAATCCCCAGCGCGAACATATTAAGCGGATTCAGGGCCTGTACGTCTTCGAGGCGTACCAGTTTCAAACCGCTTTCGCCAATGAGAAGGCCGATCAATATGTAGCCAACGACTTGAGGAAAGCGCACTTTTTGCGACAGCCATGCTCCCAGCATGCCGCCGAAAACCCCGATTCCGAGGATGAATAAAACGCCGGGGTGTATTTCGTGCAGCATAAATCAAGTCTCAGCTGTCAAGCAGGTGCCGGTCAGTATGTCGAAAACACCTTGGCTGTCAGCGGCACTCAGGAGTTTTGAACGAAAGTCCTTATTCTTACACAGATAACTGATGGAAGAAAGAAGTCTGATATGCTCGGCATGCTGGTTTTTTGCCGCGGCAATCATAAAAATGAGGGATACTGGAATGTTGTCGAGTGATCCGTAATCGGAAATAGGGGCTTTGGAAATTCCCACGGCCAACACGATATTGCGGATGGATTCCAGACGTATATGAGGCACCCCAATGCCCATGCCGATACCAGTGCTCATAAGCTCTTCACGACGGAAAATTCCTTTGCGCAGTTCTGCGGGATTAGTGATTTCCGGGTTCTGACTCAACATATCAATCAGTTGATTCAAGGCCGCTGTTTTATCGCCGGGCTTAAGCAAAAGAATGTTGTGGATATTCAATAGGCCGTGCAGGGCGTTTTTGTTTTCTGCGGGTTCTTCCATAAACTAGTCTCCATATGAGAGTTACATCTACCACCTTGCGTCATCAGATCAAGGAATATGCAGGAATATTTCTCAGTTTAAGCACAAGGCTCAGCGGCGGAATTTATGCGTAGTTGGATCGAATCAGTACTCCGGCTTTATTTCTCCCGGCTTGAAGAATTTTTGAGGTTGTTTTCGGGGCCGTTCCGGATGCGGTCGGTGACGGGGCAGGTGACTTAGGAAAAGAATCAAACAGGTGGTGATGATCAGGATGGCAATAATCCAAAGCAAGAAATGGAGCATATTTACACTGGCACCCACAAATGGCGTTGGGGGCAGCGCGGTCAGGATGAGTACGACAAGCAGGACAAATGCGGAGATTAAGACGAAGAGAGCAAATTCGTTCAGAATCTCCAAACGGAGTAAGCGGTCACGATGCACGCATTCGCGCAGTAATCCTTTCAGAGGGATCAGAAGCATCAGGCAGGCAAAAAGGATGTTGATGGGGAGTGATGAAGGAAGGCCCAGTTGCTGAAGCGTAATCCACAGCAGTGTGGAAAAAGCCACCATGAAAAATTTGCGAATGAAGAAGAGAAAAACGGGGAACCAGCGGTCTGTGTTGTTCATTAGTTGTCGGCCCCAACGCGTGGCTGGTTTGATGCGGTGGATGCGATAGGCGCCGGTGAGCAGTAACAGCAAGCCGGATGTAATGCCCAATGCGGCCCAGGATGGAACACGGTCGGCGGTGCGTACGGAGAGAAGCGTCAGCAAGGCAAACAGCAGGCTGACCATGCCGAGAAAGCAGGCGTGAGTGAAGTGTTCTGCAGATGTTTTTTCGCTGATTCGATAACGTTCGAACAACATACTGCCACTGTTGTTTGTCATGATTGTTCTCTGAAAAACCTTTAATCGCTTGGTTTTTTTTATTACTCTTTTTCATCCAATAGACAAGGCGTATTACAGGAGAACCACCATGAGCGAGAAACGTACAGGCGAAGTGACCTTTGAAGAAATTATGTTCACCCTGACGGCAGCCACCCAGGATACTTTTTCCATGTATATGGATGTGGAGCTGTTCGCCGGTAAGGTCGTGAACAAAATTGAGCCTGTCGTTTCGGATATTGTAGCCATTGTGGGTATCGGTGGAGACCGGGTGGGCTATGTTATGATTGCTGCCGACGAAGCGAATGCTTTGGCAATTACTAAGCGCATGATGATGACCGATGAGGTGGATGCCACGGCGGTGTGGGATGCTTTTGGGGAGTTGGCCAACAACATCGCGGGTGTATTTAAAAATAAATACATCGAAGCCTATGGAAAGGTCGCCATGGGGCTTCCGCTGGTTGTTTCGGGAAAAATATCGCCGGTGGGGGCCAGTGGAGATGTGCAGGCGAATGCCGGTAAAGTGGACGTGAAGCAGAAAGGCGCCATCATTCCGTTCAAGTCACCCGAGGCGGGCATTTCGTTTCATGTGATGGTCTATAATTGATTGCCCGAAAACGATGGCGGCTTCAATTTGTCCATTGCGCGCTAATTCGACGGCGGGGCAACGTAATAGGTGCCGTCGTTGACCCAGATGGTGTAATAATATGGCGTTCCCGGGATGCAGTTGGTGTGGATGAAAAAGGTGTTGGTATAGGCATCGGTCAGTTTGGTGCCGTCTGTGAAGTCTGCGGGATAGTGATTGGTGTTGGCCAGCAGGCGGGTGCGATTGTTGGGCAACCCGCAGTTGGTTGGCGCGGTCCAACGGAGGTAGATGTCGTTGGTGAGAGCGACAGCGTTGATGGTGAACGGGCTCAGTATCGGCCCCCGATAGGTATATGTTACCACAAATTGATTGTTGAACATGATCGTTTCTTCGGTGATGCATTCGGCGTTCACAAAGGCTCGGAATGAACGCAGTTTCGTGCCTGCGCCTGGGTAAAGATTGGTGAAGTTGAAGGTTTTTATTTCACCTGGATTTACGATGCCGACATTCGTAATCGATTGATCTCCCAGCTCTCCGCAATTGGCGGGAGTGGGGCGGTTGGCCCAAACCGTCAAAACGCCGGCATCGCCGGGGTCGGTGCCGACGTTCCGGATCCGTACAGTGGCTTTCACGGTATTACGATCCACGCTGGATCCCACGCTGATGCTGGTAATTTCAAAATCAATAAACAGCTTTAATGAAAAGTGCGCCTGCAGCGTACGTGCCTGATCCATCGTCAGGGCGATGGCTGCATTGTTGGATTGGGCAGCGGGTACGTCCCCGCTCCAGCAGTCGAATTGCCAGTTGACGGCGGGTACGGCGGTAATAGTAACCAGTCCTCCAAGTGCATACCAGGCGTTTCCGGTGCCGCCACCGGTTACTGTTCCGCAGCCTTGGGTCGTCCAGGATAGCTGTACGTTGGTGCTCCAGTTCCAGGTAAGAATGGCATTGTTGGTGTGGGCCATGACCATAATGTTACCTGTTCCATTCGTAGGTTGATTGCCCGTGGCGGTCCATCCGGAGCACACAAACTGCGTGCCAGGGGCATACTCCGTTGCAGAAATCGTATTCGTCACGATGTCGCCGTAGAGATTGGTGTGGGTGCCAACGGGTGGCGTACCGGATCCGTGTGTGCTTCGAATGTCAAGGGTGAGCCGGGTGCGTTCAAAGCGGGCCGTAATGGCGCGTGATCGATCCATGATCAGTTGCAGAGGATTCTGATTGGTTTGTACCGTGGGCACATCGCCCAGCCATCCGCCGAACGACATCCCGGTGGCAGGTACGGCCTGAATTTGGTTGGTGTACCCTTGTCGTGTCCATTCGTTGGTGTCGCCGGAGATCGTCCCGGATCCATTGGTGGAACACGAAAGAGAAACATTCGTGGCCCATATCCAGGTGAGGATGGCGTTGTTGGTGTGTGTCATCGTCATAGTGCGGTTGGTGCCGCTAAAGGGTATATTTCCGGTCATACTCCACCCAATACAGGTCAGCGAGGTGTAGGTGCCGGGGACTGTGGAATTATTGAGACGATTGGTCAAAAGGGCGCCGTACTGATTGGTATAGGTGCCCGCCGGGGGTTCCGGTGTGCCGTACGGGCTTTGGATGGTTAAGGTGCGAGATGCGCGCATGAAGGAAGCCGTGATGGAATGGGGTGCGGAAAGGGTGAGTGAGAGAGGATTCTGATTCGTCTGTGCGCCTGTCAGGGTCCCTTGCCAACCGGAAAAAACATACCCGATGGATGGGATGGCTGTGACAATGACGGAGGACTGGGCATCGTGCCAGCCGGAAGTGACGCCAGTCACGGAGCCGTTGGATATTGCGGTTGCGGTGAATTGGTAATTGGTTTTCCAGTTCCAGGTCAGCGCCATGTTATTGGTCTGAACGGCGGAGAAGGCGGCGATTGTTCCGCTGGTCGGCGTGTTGCCTGAAAGAGACCATCCGGAGCAGACATAGCGAATGCCCTCCGATCCGGATACCGGGGTGTTCACCGAACAGGATACCGTAGAGCCGTGAATGTTGGAGTGGGAACCCGTGGAAGGAGTGGGCGAACCGTAGGTGCTGGTTACGGTTAGAGAACGGTAAACAACGCTGAACAAAGCACGGATCGTGCGTGGCTGATCCAGAAGCAGGGAAAGCGGATTGTTATTGGTTTGCGCGGGTGGAACGTCGAGCTGCCATCCCAGGAAGGCGCCGCCTGCCGCGGGTATGGGCACGGCCTGAACAACGGTGTTTTCGTGATACCAGCCCGACGGGCTTCCGGTTACGCTGCCGCTTCCTGTGCAGGAAAAACTGTAATAATAATTCGTGGCGCCCCACAGCCAGGTCAGGACGGCATCATTCGTCAGCGTGATGGAGGTGGACGTATTGGTGCCGGAAAGCGGGATGTTGCCGGTCATCGTCCATCCTGTGCAAAGGTACTGGGTTCCGCCGGATGAAGAGGGCGATCCGGAAGACGCGGTGAGGGTGGTTCCCCGGGAGTAGGTGTTTGTGCCGACTGCCGGGGTGGGTGATCCGCGCGGAGAGATGACTTCCAGTTTGGATTCTTCCTGATAAAAGACGGCCTGGATGGAGCGTCCGTTGGTCATCGAGATGGTCAAAGGATTGTTGTTGGTGAGTCCTGATGGCAGGTCGCCGGACCATCCGATGAAATGGCTGTAAACATTATTGGGCGTGGCCGTTAGGGTGACTGATTGACCAAGGTCATACCATCCCGAAGAAGCTCCGGAAACGGAGCCTGAACCGGATGCTGTGCGATTCAGGTAGACGTTGGTTTTCCAGTTCCAGGTTATTGACGCATGGTTGGTAAGTGTCATGCTGAAAGAACGGGTGCTTCCGGAAGCCGGGGCGTGACCGCTCATGGTCCATCCCGTGCAGACCATTTGGGTATAGGTGCCGGCACTGACCGGGGAGTTCACGGAGGGGCTGATCGTAGAATTGCAATTATAGGTGTGTGAGCCGATGGATGGACTCGGTGAACCGTAGGCGGAAGAGACATCCACGGTACGCTGTTCAACCCAGAAATTGGCTTGAATGCCGCGCTTCCGATCCATCAGGAGTGTCAACGGGTTCTGATTGGTTTGGGCCGAAGGGACGTCGCCGCTCCATCCGGCAAAATGTTCAAATGAATGGGGTGCGGCGGTGATGTTGATGCTTTGATTGCGGGTGTACCATCCCGACGTTTGGCCGGTCAGGCTGCCGTGTCCATCGGTGGCGGCCGTGAGTTGCACGTTGGTGACCGTCCACAGCCAGGTAAGCGATGCGTTGTTGGTAAGGTTCATGGAAAACGAGTTGGTGCTGCCTGAAGAAGGCGTGTTTCCGGCCAGGGTCCATCCCGTGCAGTAGTATTGCGTTCCGGCTGCCAGCGTTTGCGGGGAAACAGCCTGGCAGGTTATAGAGGCGTTGTAATTATAGGTGTTGGCCCCTGTCGCAGGGGTAGTTGAGCCGTGGGCGCTGGATACGGTCAGCGTGTGCTGATCAATGGAGAAATTGGCGGTAATGCTGCGCGCCTGATCCATCGTCAGGATCAGCGGATTTTCCGAACTTTGAGCG
Source organism: uncultured Verrucomicrobiota bacterium (assembly GCA_964542025.1). Classification (GTDB taxonomy): domain Bacteria; phylum Verrucomicrobiota; class Kiritimatiellia; order RZYC01; family RZYC01; genus JAQVYB01. The sequence goes on along the minus strand of CAZISY010000013.1, from coordinate 23,242 downwards.
CCGGGTACCTGACCGCTCCACGAAGTGAAGTGATAATGGGCGTCGGCTGAAGGCGCGGCAGTGACCGAGGTGTGCTGACGATACCACCCATTGGACGCGCCGCTAACGGATCCGTGACTGCCTGCTGCGACGGTGTATTGCACATTGGTAACACCCCAGATCCAGGTCAGGACGGCGTCATTCGTATGTGTCATGACAAAGACGTTGGTTGTGCCGGATGCAGGAACGTTACCGGAAAGGGTCCAGCCCGTGCAGAAGAATTGTGTGCCGGAACCCGAGATCGGCGTGGTGATTGAATTGGTTTGTATGGTTCCATAGACATTGGTCATCAGTCCGGTAGGAGGGACGCAGGTTGAGCGAGGCGAAACAATGGATAGGGTTGGACTCACACAGGTGCGTGCCCATGAAATGTTGTTAGCCGGATAGATATCGCGTCCGGTAAAGGTGGTTTCCGCCCGGTTACTGAAACTGCCGGAAGCGGAAATGGAAACCAAGCCCGTAATCGACAGTTCAAACCCGGAGAAGGGGGGCATCTCGCCGATAATGCAGGAGATCAATCCGTTCCCGTGATTGGATACGGATGCGCCGGCCCCGAGAAAGGTAACTTCGGCGGGCAGTTGGTTGGACAGAATTACATCCGGCGCGGTTCCTGAACTCATGTTGGTGACGCTGATATGATAAACCAATTCGGAGCCGGGACGCAGGCAGGACGGTTGCGAAACCGACTCCACGCGCAGATCAATATTGGTACAGATCAGTTCAGCGGCAAATACACTGCTGAAAATTTGTCCGTTATCTTCATAGACGATAACAATGTCCCCGTAGATTGGATTGATCGCCGCGCTGATAGCGTCGACGGAACCGACCACATGGACGGGAGAAGAGAAGGTGGCCCCCAGATTGGTGCTGACGCGGTAATAGACACCGTTTGATGTAATATAGGCATCGACCAGGTTGCCTGCAGTATCGGTCGCCAGGGAGCGTCCGTGTTCCAGTGTGGTTTCAGCCGTCAAGCTGACGGAAATGTTGGAATCGGTGTTGATTCTCGTGATGTAATTACTGCTTCCGCCAACGAAAAGATAGTTTCCGGATTCAACAAAGAGCCCGGCCACAGAAGGATAATACACGTTGCAGAAGACGCACTGCGTGGCGCCAAACGAGGCACCGAAATCGGTGCTTTTGAAATAGCGGATAGCGGGATCATCCGTTTCAGCCAGGACGTCATGATTGCGGGGATTTACAATTACATCGGCAAACAGCCTGTTGGTATCCAGTGAAACAGCGGTGAAAATGCCTGAACCGTTTGAGGCGTTACGCAGAAGGGGTCCGCCGCTTCCGGGTAGAATATAGACATAAGGAGCGTCCACAGCCAAGCGAACGGGTGAAGGGGAGTCTGCAACGCGATTGGGCGTACCGAAGACTGTCTGATTGGTGCTTCTGGCAAAATATATGGACGCATCACTTTCCACCCAGACCAGGTTTATAGCACCCTGCTGATCGATTGCTAATTCGCATTCCGCATTTACGTTGGTAACCAGAATCGTGGCTTCGTATGATGCGCCGCGATTCGTGCTGCGGGCTACGCGGATACCGTTGGTGCCGTGAAAGGCCACGAAAACTGCCCCGGAGGAATCCACTCCCACATTTCGGCTGGAGTCCGGCTTCCCGATAGCATTTCC